>NZ_NPFP01000020.1:0-225651 GCF_002259145.1 Rhodococcus sp. 15-2388-1-1a
GGGCTGGGGCTGGGCGCTGCGCGCCCGCCGCTGCAGGCGAAACGGCAAGCCGTTCCGAAGAACTCGCGGACTCGGTCGAAGCGCTGCGCGCCTTCGCGGTTGCATCTGTTATTCGATCGCGCTCAATTTGCAATTTGCAATCGAGAATTTTTCGAGGGCGGTCGAACCGAAACCGGCTCGCCGATGCATGGTGTATTCAGCGAAACCGGTTTCGGATCAATCGCATTCAAGTCATTCGTTACGGGATCGCTCGGATTCTGCATCGAGCGCAGCGGGCCGAATCTGCTCCCACAGCGCCGGGTTGATTCCCGCGTTGTATGCGCGTTCGAGCAGCTGCCCCAAGGAATGATCGGGGGCGAGCCCACGGGCAACGTTCATTGCCTCCCGCGCCGGCACCGCCTCCCGTCCGATCCAGTAACTCAGCGAAGCGAGGACGAAGGCGGGGCCTGCCTCGCTGGCGGGCAACACCGCGCCAACCTGCCGCCACAGTTCGCCGAGGACTGCGGCGTTGGCTTCGGTGAAGTGAACGAACAGCACATCGCGCACGCGCACGTCAGAGGCGGCGGCTGCGAGCATCGCAGCGTGGTAATCCGATATCTCGATTCCGCGGTTGCCTGAATCGAGATACCCGGCGAGTACCTCGCGGTGGATGGTCTCTGCGGCCGAGATCGGCCCTACTGCCGGGAACGCCCCGCGTGCAGCCCGCATCATGTCCACCACACTCGCGGCGCGTTCGGCACCGAACTGTTCGGCAACGAAGCCCGCGCGGATTTGGGCGCGAGAGGCCAGACGTACCTGCCCCTCGAGCAACGCTCCGACCACGTAGGGGTGAGCCGTCAGGTCGACCGCCTCGCCGACCTCGTGCGGTCCCGCCAGTACCCCGTTCATCAAGTAGCGGCGCGCACGTCCCTCGTGGAACTGGAACACAGCAACGTCATCGCCCGAGAACTCGTGGAGAACGGCCATCGATGCCGCATCGGCGTGTGTGTCACTGCCGAACACGACCACCACGCGCGGTCCGGATAGATCACGCACGGGGTGACCGCTGGGCACCAGCAACGGGGCACCACCGATCGGCGCTTCCTCCCCCAGCGGGCAGGCCATGACGGCCCCGCCTGTCGAGTTTGGGGTGAACACCACCATTTCGTTCTCGGGAACGTAGCGGACCAGCATCACGGCCACGGCAACAGCATCAGCGGGTGAGGAGATACGAAAAACAGAGGACATCGGACAAACCCCTTTCAGGGCACAGGGGCAGATGGTCAGTCCGCCCGATCAACAGAACACCCACAATCTAGCCGAGACCACCGACAAGAACGGCTCACGCGCAACACATTTGGTCCCCGGCGCACTCGGTGCCGGGGACCGCACCGAGTGCGCCGGGGCTCGGTGGGGAAAGACAACAGGCCCGCCCATGTGTTTCGCTGGGCGAGCCTGTTGTCGAACGTCTAGGGAGAAGCGAAAGGATCAGAGCGACAAAGGCTCTCGCTCTAACTCCTCGGGAGCGGAGTCGGCTTCCGAGGCCCATCTAGGGCTCACGTCCATACCCGACCACACTTTCGGATCGGTGTCGAGCCGATCAGGAGACGTTCGGATCAGCACACACGCCAGCAGCCGACATTGCAAGACGCGCCACACCGTCGATGATCAACGTATGGCATCCGTTCGACGCTGCGGAGGTGACCGGCCCTGGTACCGCGTACACCGCCCGCCCGAGCCTGTGCACTTCCCTGGCCACAGACAGTGCACGTCCGCGTGACCCGGCCTCGGGCACCACTACCGCATCGGAGAGAGCCGCCAGCAGCGCGCCACTCCCGTTGAATCGTTCTCGTCGAGGCTCTGCACCGAACGAGTACTCGCTCACCACCACACCCTGTTCCGCGACGCGCTCGAGCAACCGAGCGTGACCGGACGGATACGCCCGATCCAAGCCGCACGGCATTACCGCTACCGGTCCTGCACCGACCCCCAACGCTGCCCGCAACACCGCTCCCTCGATCCCGAACCCGCTGCCCGACAGGACCGCCACCCCACGCATCGCCAGATCCCCGGCAAATTCCGACGCGACATGCTCGCCGTAAGCGGTCGCAGCCCGGGTGCCGGTGAGCGCCACCGCCGACACATCAGCACCGGGCAGCGCGCCCTGTCCACGAACCCACAGAGCGACCGGAGTCGATCCCTCCAGCCATCCGGCCATCCGCAGCCGCTGCGGCCACTCAGCGTCCGCAGGAGTGACCAATCGTGCTCCCAGCGTTGCCGCCGTCTCGAGGTCTGCCTCGGCACCTGAGTAGTCCCACGAGCGAGCCGTCGCACGCAACAAGTCCTCCGACACCTCCCGATGCCGCACAGCCTCGGCTGCAGCCTCCACGCCCGATAAGGACACCGCCAGATGCACCAACGAGCCCTGCCCCCGCGCCACGTGAGCGAGATACGCCCACGCAACACGCTCACGCCACACCATCTCGCTACCCGACACCGCGTTCTCGCTCGACACACCGCTCACGACGAAACCCTCCCAGGGCTAACACAAGGGCAGATGGTCAGTCCGCCCGATCAACAGAACAACTCGAACCTACCCCGACACACCGACAAAAACAGCACCTGACAAGCGAAAATGTCCCCGGCGCACCCGGTGCCGGGGACAGCGGGTGCGCCGGGCGGTAAGTTCACGAAGCGGCCAAAAGAGCAGACCGAAGTGTCCTGTTCGAGTGATACAAATACCGGAGCAGATCTCACGGGCCGCCGACGAAAAACGCACCAACCGCGACGTTCGAGAGGGAAGCTGCACACATGACCGAGCCCGAGCCATGGCGTCGAAGCAAGACGCCGGCCCCGCTCCCCTCGAATTCCGCCGACGCCCGAGCGATCAGCGAACTGACGGACCCGGAACTGGCTGCGATCATTCGTGACAACCTCCTGCCGCGCTCGAACACCGCCGGCGATACAGCCAATTGGCGTGCATTCTGGAACACCCTCACTTTCGATCCGCAGCTCAACGATCGCGCAAACGCGATCATCGATGTCTACGTCGAGCAAGCAGCAGCAGCGCTCGATACCGGCGAACTCGACGACGCCCAATACAAACGTGCCGGCAAGTTCCACGACCTGTGTATCCACGCCCTCGACAGGCTCGACAAGGTGGTCGACGACCCCCTGGCCTGGGCTGGTGCGCGAGCTGCCGGATTCAATCCACGCTCTCGTGAGGTCATCAACACCCTCGTGCAGGCCATCGCCGATCACCGAGACGACGGCGACGACGCCAAGCTCTGGGCGATTCTCGCCGAAGTTCGTTTGGATCCAGGCCATCGACGCCGGTAAGCGCTCCGCTCAACATGGCCGCCCGCGGAGCCTCTGACCGATGAGCTTCTGGGATTCACTTGCGGCCGGCCTCTCGGAGGAGCCGCCGCGACGGGTGATCGTGTCGACCAGAACGCTCAGGTCGGCGATCGAGGACACCTTGATCTATGGGTTCTCGCGAGCCGCCCTCGAAGTGGTCCTACCCGACGAACTCGACCTGACGTGGGCAGGTACAGGTACCCCGGTTGAGGCCGACACCAAGCGGTCGCTGATCGATGGTTACCTCGTAGGATTCGAGATCCCCCAGCTCGTCGCACTGGCGCGTCG
Source organism: Rhodococcus sp. 15-2388-1-1a (assembly GCF_002259145.1). Lineage (NCBI taxonomy): Bacteria > Bacillati > Actinomycetota > Actinomycetes > Mycobacteriales > Nocardiaceae > Rhodococcus > Rhodococcus sp. 15-2388-1-1a. Next base: position 3,625 of record NZ_NPFP01000020.1, read on the forward strand.
CGTGCTTGCAGAATGCGACGTCGCGGACCACGGGCTCGCGGTGCTGATCGCAGAGTACGAAAAGGGCTCCAGCGGTGTCGATTCTCCCGCAAAGAACCTCATTTTCGCGGCCAATGGTCCCAAACCGGAGATGGTGCTCCGCGACGCGGTCAGCAACGACATCCTGATCACCAAGAATGCTGAGTTCTGCCTGGTCTACGACAGACCGATAACCGAGGCCGGCCTGTCCTTTCAGGAGCTGATTCAGTGGTGGCGTGAGCACCAAGCAATGGCAGACACGGACGATCGCGATGTCGGGCGGTCACTGTACAAACGGCTGCGAGAGAGCCTCGGTAAGAACGAACCCGAGCGGATGGTCTTGGACGTCTACTCACGTCGATACGGAGAGCACGGCTTCGGTATTCCCGCTCTGATCCCGCAGGTCTACCTCCACTACGACCCGTACACCAAGTATCAACGCAAGGGCAGCAGTCCCCTCGAACGCCAACGCATGGACTTCTTGCTGCTCTTCAGTGCAAGAAAACGCGTCGTCATCGAGGTCGACGGTCGTCAGCACTACGCCAACGAAGACGGCCGCGCCAGCACGCAGCTGTACGCCGAGATGGTCACCGAAGACCGACGTCTCCGGCTAGCGGGATACGAGGTCTATCGGTTCGGGGGCAAAGAGTTCGAGAGCCCCGACGCGCCGTCGATGCTCGCAGCATTCTTCGACGAACTGAGCTCGCGAATGAAGTAGACCGACGGGGAACTCATGCCGGGGCGAGGTATCGATCCTCCTCAGAGCCGATCTGGAGTTCGTCCTCGGCGGCTGCGATGACTGCGTCGACGACCTCAATGGGTAGCCCGGTCTTGGTGGCCACTGCAGCGTGCTCGTGGCCTTCGCTGGCCAGTTTCAGGACGTGGACACACAGAACGGCTGTTTCGGCCTCTGTGGAGCTGTTCGGGGCCGAGTGACGCTGGTCGGTGCTGTCGTCTACAGCTGATGCTTCGAGTCGGACCAGCTGGATCATCAGGTGCGTGGTGACCAGCAGCACCAGCGGCGGCGCAGCAGCGGCCAGCGCGGCCACGGTGAAGGTCGAGCTGTAGTCCACCATCGAGACGTGCACGATGTTGCCGGCCGTCGATGCGATCGACCCGAGAATCAGCAAGGCCCACGCGAACCAGCGGTGTGAGGCGTCGACGACGAGCATGAGTGTTGCGAGGATTACCATTCCGTCGAGCACCAGTGGCAGAACCCATCCCAGTGTTGCCGGGTATCCGCTGGCAGTAGCGAGCTGCCACAACGATATTCCGCTCTTTGTGAAGGCGCTGATACCGATCACCGCATTGCCGATCACCGCGCAACGTTTGATGGTTGTCAGATTCCTCATCAATGTCCTTCGCTGGTGGTGATCGAAAAGTGGCCGGCCGCTGCCGTCGGGCGTGCTAGATCGGCGTGCTTGAGGGTGGGTGTGTTCGACAGTCGGTAAATCGACCACAGGGCGGTGAATGCGATACACCCGCCGATCACTATCTGAGCCGCGGTGTAGTCACCATTGTTCGCAATGACGAATGCATTCCAAGCTGTATGGGCCAGAACGAGTCCCGTGAGACTGCGGAGTCGATAGTAGACGTAGACGGCCACAGCGCCCCATACGAACGCCGACAACGCTTGCCCTGTTCCCTGGTACAGATGGATGGAGGCTCGAAACAGAGCTGAGCTCGCGATGACGATGCCGAGCATCCACGGCTGGACGCGCCAGACCAGTCCGACGACCCCGAAGAGCAACAAGACCGGAAGCGCACTGAAGAACGGTTCCTCGGCCAAGCCGGCGACGAGAAGGTGCGCACTGTTCCACCATTGTGCCGGGTTGCCGTAGTCACTGGTGCGCGAAAGGTTTTCGGCATCCTCGGGGGACAGCAACGAGGCCATGCACAGGCCGATGGGGAACAATCCTGCACTCATCAGCGTCCGCGCTCGCCACGTCCCAGGGAAGCTGTTCGGTTCGGTCTCGTTCGGTTCGATGAACCGGCGCACCGCCGCGACGAGAGCGAGACCGGCAACTGCGGCGAAGAAGAGAATTAGGAAGCCAATTTGAGCGCCGGGCATCGTCGGCGGGGTCGACTCGGTGACTACCTCGGATCCGGTACCGAGATGCCTCTGAACCGAGACTAATGCCTCGAAAGGCCAACACACGACTAGGTAGGCGGCAGCAAGCCCGAGCGGAACAGCAGCGATATACAGGCTTGAGTTCCAGTTGTTGTTGCGATTCATCGCGATTCACTCTTTCTTTGACATTCTCTCGTCGCGGCGACACTGGACAGTCATGGGTGCGGATACGAGTACTGAGCGTGGGTACGGCGGTCGAGGCTGATCAGTTGTCGAGTAGGCCCGCACCGCGGGCAATAGCGGGTAGGTCGATCGGTGGTGCCCATGCGGCCCACACGCGGGTTCGGCCGAGCTCGACGACACGGTCGTCCGGATAGAGCCGCCATGGGCCGACGCGGTCGAGCAGTTCACCGACGAGGGCGTCGGCGTGGAAACGGGTGGGAACGGTGACGAAGTCATCGAGCGGGCCCCGCTTATGTAGTGCCGCGACGGGGCGTGGTGCGCCTCTGGCGATCGCTACCTGCCGCAGGTCCGGAGAGCCGTGGGGACGGAGGATCGCCACGACATGGGGGTCCAGCCATCGTCGCTCTCGCCATTCCTTGCGGACACCGCGGCCACGGGGAAGATCGAGCCCGGTCAAGACAGTTCGTGCATTGTCGAGGGTCTGCTGTTCGACACGTCGGATTTCAGGAAGGGGAAATTGAAGTTGCTGCAACCGGCGGACGGGAATGGCCGCTCGAGCGCGAGGTGAGCCCTGCAGCCAACGCTGAACGGTACGGCGAGTCACCCCGAATGCCGCTGCGACATAGTCGATATCGACACCACCGTTGACCAAGGGGCCGTAGCACGCGGTGAATGCGACCTCGAGCTGTCGTTTGGTCCACCGCGGCCGCTTCGGGTTCATGTCGCTCTAATGGAGTGGTCCGAGAAAGACGCCGTATCCCATTTTGGCCTGCACAGCCATGCTGACGAGGATCAGACCCGCCAACGCAGAAACGACGCGGGTCTTCCACTGCTGAGACTTGGTCTCGAACATGTCTTTCTGATCCCTCCTGCAGAGCGCTGCCGTGCGCGATTCCACCGATACCGTAGCGGTTGCACCGGACACTCCGAACACCTGAACTCGCAGACTCTTATGGTCAGACCGGGTCGATGGAGATGTTGTCGATGCTCTCGAAGGTCCATCCGTCGACGTACCGATCGCTGGCGTAGCCGCTGAGCCACTTCGAGAGCGCTTTGTCGCCGCCGCGTTCGTACGCCGACCACATCGACTCGACATCGGATGGCGACATACCACTCTGATCCGGGGGGATCTGGATGGAACGATTGCGAATGTAGAACCCTCCCCCACCGGCGACGCCTTGTCGGCCCTTGATCTGTACGCGCGCACCGTATTTGGCGATCGACTTGCCCTGTTTGCTCTCTCGGACAGCTTTGATGGCGGCGCGCCGGCCCTGTTGCGTCGTCGCTGCCTGCCGCGACTTGGTGGTGAGCTTGCTCAGAGTCTCGGCCTTCGGCTTCGAGATTCGCTGGCGTCCCTCGGCGGCAACCCAGCGTTCCACCGTACGACGTGAGACTCCGAGATCGCGCGCAGCTGCGGCAGTGTTCACCCCGCCCCGAGTGCCCGGGCCGTACGCGGCGAGGAGCATCCCACGCATGTCAGGGGTGGTGCCGGCCTTGCCGGAGACATCGGCACCACGCCTGCCCGTCAAGCCCTGGAACAGTGAGCTGCGTCGGCGTTCGTCTGCTTCCAGGTTCTCTTTGAAGCCAGCATGCTTGCGCCCGGCCATTGGCTATTCCCCCTTGCCTGTCGTGGCATCCCAGTTCATCGTCAGCGCTTCCTTGCCCTTGTAGCGGCCACCGACGAGGAACTCGAGATGATCGCCGAGTCGAGCGGAGCCCTCCCACTTGTATTGGCCGAACCCTCGACCGAGCTGCTTGTCCTCCCCAGGCCAGGACGCGATCGGATCCGGATCGTTGCTGGTGTAGAGAACCGTGTCGTTCGTGATGGCCACCGGCCACCGGTCGGAGACGGTGCCGATCTTGACGATGCGACGAGTGATGTTCGCCCGCGCTTTGGCGATGATGTGATGGCGTCGCTCAGGCGAGAAACCTGCTCGTCCGGTCATATGAACCGAGGACCCCATCTGGCCGATCGTGCGCGTGTAGACGCCCTTGAGCAGATCTCTGGCCAACTGAGCGTCGACGTCGTCGACGTCCAAAGCTGTTCGTGCGTCCCGGATTCGCTCGTACCACGGATCGAGTACTCGGCCATGTTCGTTCCACACGTAGGCCTCGACAGGTTCGAGCTCGTAGCCGAGTTCTCCGGCGACCTGCAGACTCGGTGTGGTCACCCACAGCAGGCCCGGCCGGCCGCCGAGAGGCATCAATGGATGTGGGATGCGCCAGTCCCCTGCCTCGGGAACCTCTACCCGCCAATAGCCCGGCAGCTTCTTGTCGAACGCTCGCCCGTCTGGATGATGAGTGGCCGATCCGATCGGCATCTCCAAACCGGCGATTCCCGCAGCATGCGAGCCTCCTCGGTCGTACGCGTGGACGTAGATCATCGATGTCTCGTCGCTGGTCGGTTTGCGGGACCATGCGTAATCGTCCTCGAGGGAGCTGATGGTGGCCGGGCCGACGGGAGTCTGTGCCCCGAACATCCGCTCGCGGTCCTTGAATCGAGTCGAGATCATCAGGTCGAAACCTGTGGACTGCGGGGTGATCACCCACGGCATCTTCAACGCGCTGGCGAACAGCGACAATCGACGCGCGAGTTTGCTCGGGGACGGTCGGTCTCCGAGAATAGGGATATCGCGTGGATCGGCGTTCATGCCGGCAGCCAGGACGACCCACACACCGCGGTGCTCGCCCTGGGTGCGCCACACACGGGTCCACGCACCGAGCCGGTCACCGGGCTTGCCCAGGGTCCAACCGTCGGCGATTGCATCTGTGACGAACGCTGTGCCGGCAGTGGCCTCGCCGACGTCTTTGCGTCGCTGCGACGGATCGTCGCTCAGCGTGCTCAGATCCACCCCGAACTTCTCGGTCATCGCCGCGGTCACCCAGATCTGTCCCGGTTCGCTCTGCCACGACGAAGTCTGAGTGCCCAGACGCAGCTCCTGCACCAGCGCGGCGACATGACCGACGTGAGAGATGTTCTGTGGCAAATTGATTCGACTTCCGTCGGGCATCCAAATGCCATCGACGTCCAGGACGGCGGCAGGGGCAGCGAACGGGTTGGCCGCGGTCTTCGCGGGAGCTGAACGCCGAGGCTGCGTGGTCTCGAGCGGCGCACTGGGTTGCGCAACCGTAGGAGCACTCGACTCGGCGGCCTCGGAAGCAGCTCGACGAGCAGGTTCGTTCGACGGCCGCGGGCCAGTGGAGGCGGGTGCAGGCGGCTTCGCTGCGGCTGCGGTATCGGCAACCAGTGCAGCGCGGGAGGCAGCTGTGCTTCCGAACCAGCACTGCGCGTGCAGAACGTGGCCATCGAAGCGAAGGCCCGAGCCCACTCCGCACTTCACGCACGGGACGCTCGGCGAAATATGTTCTGCCACAGCGATATGGCCCTCGGCATCGGGGTAGCTTCCCACTGGAATGTCCTCCTGTTCGGAGTTGTCAGACGTAGCTTCCGCGTCGTTGGCACGAGAGCTGCCCGTCGTCGATGAGGTGTCGCTGTTCGATACCGAGAACAACGTCGCGAGGTCGGCCACTGCGGAGGTCGAACCCGGAACGTCGCTCGGTGTCGTACCGTCCGGTGCATCGTCGGGTCCGCCATCAGCGTCGAAGATGCCGATCTGACCGTCGTCGGGGCCGTCGCCGAGGATCGCCCACAGACGGAGAGCGGTCATCCGCTGCCGCCGTTCCTCACAATGGATGGTGCGTTGGACGGTGTAACGGGGTGTCTTGCCTGCGCGTTCCTCGGCGATCAGAACTCCCTCGTCGTAGAGGGCCCGCAGCGCCGTGCCTCGATCGATCTGTGGAGCATCGGACATCGTCGATGCCGCGGCTTTCAGAACCTGTTCGAGGGCAGTCGATTCGATCAACAGCTGCGCTTCACCGTCGCGTGGTCCGGGGTCGGTGAGCACGTACCCCAACCGGATCCCGCGTGCGTCTTCGCGGTACTTCTTGACGTCCTGATAGTCCGAGACCAACGTCCGTCGCCACCCCAACCGGCCGGCGAGCGGGCGGTCGGGTGCTTCACCGGTACGAACGTCGTCGACGTAGGCCAACCCGGTACGCAGTGCGTGCGCAAGGAGCTCGCGCACCCGCGCCCCGGTACGTGAAGGCAGATCGGGATCGGCCGCAGCGACGACCGCGTCGTGCAATCCGCCGTCGACGACGTCGAGAACTTGCTCGACCTCATCGGCATCGAGCGCGCCGACATCGAGCAGAAAAGCGGTGAACGCCTGCCACCCTGCCCACACTGCACCGACCGCTTCGGCCTGGCGCACGGTCTCACCCTGCTCACGTAAGCCCTCGGCGTAGTGCGCGCCCTCGTTGAAGACCTTTTCCCGCAGTTCCTCGAGGCGGGGGCACAACCACTGCAGGAACGAGGCCATCAGCAGGGCGCGTCCATGTCGAGACTGCTCACTGTCGAGTCGAATCAGCTCGTCGAGTTCGATCTCGTCGGACTGCAACGGCACCACCAACATGCGCTGAGCGCCGGACCCTGGTCGAGGCATGACCTCGGAGGTCACCATCGCGGACGATCGGGGGGCGGTGCCGTCGAGGATGCTCAACCCGTCGCGACTGGAACGGCTCCGTTGTTCGCCGTTGTGGACCATGCGCGCGAACTCTTCGAGCGCTTTCTGTGCAGCCCCCCAGTCTCGTGTGGGAGCGACATCATCGGCCCAGTACAGCGCATCTTTCGACGAATTCAGTTTGATGCGAAGCGCATTGAGAGTGTCACCGTTACCTGACATCGACGATGCCGGCCGCCGACGATCCCACAGCTCACCGAAGTGATGCATCGCGATCGACGCGATCGAGGTCTTGTACGAACCGGGCGAACCAATGAGCGAAAGAACCCAGGGGTTGGGTCCCAAGGCCGCGCGAAAGACGTGCCCGAGCAACGGAGCAGCGATTCGCACCGGCAGACGCGTCAGCATCGATCCCGAATCGACCATGAAGGCATCACGCAATCGAGGTGCATCGGCGATCGGGCACGGCAGGTCGTAACGCGAGAGCGGTCCACTGAGCAGAACCGGCGCAACACGGGCACCGGCAGCACTGATAGCGCCACCCGCGTGCACGTAGAACCACTCGTCGTTTCGGTCCTTACGCCAACCGGTGGAACGGAATCGAACCGTCCGGGCAATCGTCACTCCACCCGCCACTTTCAGGGCGTCGCGAAGTTTGGCGATTCCAGAGGGTTTGGAGTCGTACGTCGGCGGCCCGGGAAGAGAATCCGCCCAGGTGCAGTCCCGATAGTCCTGTGCGTCCACCCGCATACGCATGAACTCGCCCGTATCGGGATGGGTGTACCCGATGACGACAGCGGAAAGCTGTTCGGGCGACGGCGGATTGGCTTCCCGCTGCCCGACGATATCTTCGCGTCCGAGCAGGGTCGGTGCGTCGACGTCGAGGCCGTCGTCCTGCGATTCGAGGTATTCCATCTCCACGATCCGAGCATCGATGCTGAGCACCATTTTGGCGGTCTGCTCGCCATCTCGGTTGGTGACGATTTCGACGAGGCTTCCCTCTACGACCCGATACGTCGGTGCAGATATCTGAGCGCCGCGGGTGGCCGCCCCGACCAGGTGCAGTCGGGGTCCGTCAGGGAGCGGATGTGTCGATTCACCGGCGTCGATGTGGCTGGATCCGGTCGCCGGCGGCACCGCGTCGTGCTCGTCCTCGTCGTGCAGCAGCGGTGGAATCGGAGTGCGCGAAATATCGTGTGCGGCACGGGCAGCCGTGCGGGCAGTACGCCACACAGCGGTAGCGGCATCGACCGCTTCTTGCGACCACTTCGTGCCCTCAGCGGCAGCGAAACTACGCACCGCATCGACGGCTTCGCTCAACGGCTCGAACAGGCGCTCCGCCTCGACGGCCCAGCGCCCAGCGAGGCGGATCTCGTCTGCGCACTCATCCTGGTGACCTGATACTCGCCCGCGCTCGGCACGCGCAGCCGCTTCCTGAGCCGCCTTTTCGACCTCGGCGGCCTTGCCGCGCAGCTTGGCCAGCGCAGCATGTGCCGCAACCTCACCGACATGGACGGGAATCAACCCGTTCCACATATCGTCCGGATCCCACAGCTGGGCCTCGACGTGATCTGTGAAGTCTGATTTGTCATCTGTTGTGCCGGGTAGCAGCAGTTGTACCTCGGCATCAACTGCGCCGAGCAGCGACGCCAGTTCGATGCCGCGCTCGTATCCTGCGGCGTCACGATCGAGCACAACGCGCACTGCGGCACCGGCGAACACCTCGGCGAGCTGTGGCGGAAAGTTCAGGCCACCCTGGGCATTCGTGGTCGCGCACAGACCGAGACGCATCGCGGTCTCGACATCCTTTTCGCCCTCGAGCAGCCACACCGGCTGGCCGGCCGACAGCGCCGCTTGCAGCTGCGGCATCGCGAACAGGACCGGAGTGAACACCGCAGGCTTACGTTTGACGTACGTGCGATTCGGACCGACGAACAACTGCCGGAATCGTTTGTGTTTGACGCCGCACGAGGTGCACTCCTCGCGGATGACCTCCTGCACCAATACGCTGTCGGCATCGGTGTAGGGATAGCGCGCAACTTCCGACCAAGAGTGCTCGACCTCGGGCTCCGGCATCGGACCGGCAATCCGAGCAGGCAGACGCCCCAGACGCCCACGTCGTTTGCCCGCTGCCCGTTGCTGCGGGGATCTACCGACACGCGGTGCGCTCGGATCCCGACTCGGCAAGGGTTCGTCGAACAGATCGGACACACCGATATCGAGACGCTCGGCGATTTCTGCGGCCGTCGCTGAGCAGCCATGGCACCGCAGCAGCACCATTCCAGAACCGTGGTGGCCCGGAGTCCAGGTGACAGACAGCGAAGCGTGACGGTCGTCGTGAACGGGGCATCTCGCCTGAAACTGGGTACTCGATGTGGCTTTGAAGCCGCCGAGCTGCTCGAGGCGTGGACGGATGTTGTCCATCGACCACATGTGGCCGCGGTTGGGAGTCGGTGACGTCACGACTCACCGCCGACACGTAGATGTACGACGCGCGCTGGGTTCGGAGCGCAAATCACGGCGAGGCAGGGGTACTGAGCTATGATGTCAATACACCTCCTGTCGTGTTCGTGGTTGTTCCCGGTGGGTGGTTGGAGCGGAGCGATTCGCTCACTTGTGAATCCGGAAGACCCCCCTTCTCGCCGCCAAGCACGAGGGGGGTTTTTCACTGTCTAGGGGTAGGTCATCACGCGCCCAGCTTGTACTGTGCGGGATCGATTCGATCTTGGATGTAATGCGGCATGGGTAGATCATGGTGCAGCGCCATGACATAGACGTAGTAGTCGCTGAGGTCGAGGCCAAGGGCGTCGGCCTCGTTTTTGTAATGCGCATACTGCGTGTCGGGCGTGCGCACCATTGCGGGTATGCGAGGGCCCTTCGACTCTCTCCCAGGTTTGCTTCCAGCCATGCGATCACATTAAACGGATTCGGTAACAGAAACAGGGAGGCCGCGACATCCGGTGTGTCGCCTGCCTGTCGTGCCACGTTCACATGTTCCTCCGCACCTCGTCCGTACCCGCCCTCGCACCACACATGACAGGTAGATCCGTCTCGATCTACCTCTGTGACAGAAGTGGCGAAATCTCTCGACATTGTCTCTGCGGCACCGGACACGACGAACACCCCAGCTCGTCGAACCGACCCGCTGCGCAAGCCCCTTCATCGATATACGCGTGACCTTGGCTCTTTTATGTGGGGAGCATGGGGAGCATGGAGATAAGGGCAGCTCAAAGGCAAAAAAACGCTCCCCACCGGAGTGGGGAGCATGGTGGGGAGCACGGTGGGGAGCCAGGAGCAAGACGCTCTGGCCCGGCGGATCAAGAGATCAGATAGTCCTCAACGACCGCAGCAATCAGCGCGCTTCGTGAGGGGATGAGCGGACTTGCTTCTACCTGCTCGTCTATCCATCGGGTCTGGGCTACCCACAGATGTGGACGCACCTCCACTCCCCCGCTCGCGACCTTCGGGCGGGCCAGACGCGGCATGCCACCGCGTGGCGATTCGACGGCGCGAGGGGCGAAGAGGCGAACCAAGGTTTCCGGGGTGTGCGCGGCGAAGGCATCCTCGACGATCTCGCCGTAGGACTTCTTCTCCCGCTGAGATCGCGTCTTCCAGGCCTCTTTGACCGTCGCGGGAACGTAGACCGCGATCGGGCGCACATCTTCATCACCGACAATCGCAGCCAACGGCTCCGCTGTAGCGGTGTCGGCCCCGGTTTCGGGTGTGGTGGCTACGTCCTCGGTTGCGGCAGTGCTGCCCCCGGAGGGCGAGGCAGATGTAGCAACCTCGGTCGGAGGCTCTGGTGCAGGTGCTGCAGGAGCATCCGGTGCAGATGTCACGTCCGGAGCCTGTACGTGCGGCTCGTCGACGGCTCTTTCGGCAGCCACGTCGGTCGAGCGTGGTTCCACTGCGGCAGGCCTGGCGAGGGAACCCGTTCCATTGCGAGGGAAAATGTTGGCGAGGCCAGATCCACGGGGAGCGGGCTTGTCGAATTGGTCCGCCAGGCTGGGTCGCTTCTTGCGATCAGTGGTGCTCATGCGGGTGCTACCTCTTCTGCGTGATCGGCTTCGGCAGCAAGCTCGGCCAAGCGTTGCAAGACCTCAGCTGCTAGGGCCTCGTAGTCATCCGCCAACCCGGTTGCATCCCGAGAGAGCAGAAGGCTGGGTGGTTTCACCTTGTCCCTCAGCGCTTTCAACCGAGCCTTCTTTGCGCTAGCAGTAGCGCCTTCGAGTTCGTGAGCTAGGAGCCCATGCCGCCGCGCGTCGGCAGCGGCGCTCTCCATGTAGCGGATTGTCGTGCCGAAGATGGGGGCAATGGTGTCAGGAATGGCTTGCGTAATACTTTCCCTCACCTGGTCCTGGAGCCGTTGTGACCTACTGCCGACCGCAAACAGAAGCATGCCAGCCAATCTCAGTTGCGGATTGTGCTCCCGGGCACGCGCGAAGCGCTCGGCGACGCGGTCGAGGCCGTCGAGGCTGCCATCGTCGGCGCGAGTAGGGATGAGAACGGACGACGTGCAGTACAGCACCGCATCACCGATGATCACGTCGCCTGGCGGGGTATCGAAGAGAACAATGTCGTAGTCGGGAACGATCGGGGCAAGGACTTTGTGGAGGATCTGCCCCAGCGATTCGCCCCCGCGGCTGAGCCTGGAGAGCATCATGCCAGCAACGTCGACGAGCGCAGGACCAGCGGGAATGACGTCTAGACCGGGTCGGACGTCTTTGATGATCGGGGGTTGTCCGCCTGACATCAACGACATCAGAAGTTCTTCACCGGACTGCTTTTCGTAACCGAAATCGCGGGCCAGGTTGCCCTGAGGGTCGAACTCCCCGACGAGAACACGGTAGCCGGCAGCGGCGAACAGGCCTGCGAGGTTGGCAACAACCGTCGTCTTGCCCACTCCCCCTTTACCTTGGGTGACTGCGAGGGAATTTGATATTGCCATCGATAGAACCTTCCTTCCAGAGTCCTGGATCCGCGTGCATCTATTCGAGCGCTGCCGTGGAGAAGCGTGACCGGGAGGCGTTCACGGTGCCGAATCGGTACGTGCGAGCGGCTCGACTTGTCCCGCACGCTCTTGTGCGGGCGGATGCGCAGGTTGTCGTGCGTGGTTGTGTGCGCGAGAGTACGCCCAGTCACGCACGTCAGTCAACACGGTCTAAGTCGCGTAACACCATGCGTATCAATGCTCGCACTCTTACGCGGCAAAACACGCGCAATAAAACATGTAGTGCTGCGCCCTAGTAACAGCGTACCAATACGCACGTTAAGTCGCATATCAACACCCTTGTTAACACGTGAAGAAACACGGGCATTGATGTGCTGACCAAAACGGTATTTAACCCGCGTGTTGACGTGCGGAGTTCTACCCGGTATTGCATGCGTAGTATTACGCGTATTAAACAACGGTGTAACAAGCGTATTTGTACGCCCTCAAACACGCGGTTTAGTACGCGATGAAACCAACGCTTTACTGTGCGAGGAGTACTACGAAGTGCTACGCCCATTGTGTTGGGATGATTGCCCGGTAGACGGTAACGGAGGTAGGGGAGCAGAGCACTGGGATGATGAACGGGATCGAGAGTGGGTAGTTATGTCGGATCGACAAAGCGTCGATATGTGCGAATCAGCGTGCGATTCGAGCTGCGATCATGGCCGCGACTCCCAATCCGCAGGCTCTGCTGGCTTCGCGAAGGCTCAAGCGAAGTGTTGAGGGGAGAGGTATCGGTAGGGGAGTGCGAGGATTGCTACGTAGTTCGACGCGAGCCTGGCACGAATTTCACATAAGACGCCAGGTCAACGGGGGACTGTTCGCGTTCCAATCAGCGTAGATCCGAATAGCTCTGACGCAGTCGGCGGCGGGGATCGCCAGGCTCTCCGCGGGTCGTTCGCTGTTCGGCTATCCGTTGTTCCAGACCGATCTTCGACGCCATTTGGGTGGCCCACAGCAGGGTGGCGTCAGGGACTGATTCTGAGAGTTCAACGGTGAGATCTACAAGGGTGTCTTCGAGCAGTGTCTCGGCGGCTCGGTAGAGGCTCCACAGGTGGCTCAATTCCCAACTAAGAATGAGGGGATTTCCGAACATCATGCGCTCACAGGAACGTTGAATGCGCCGGACTTGAGGGTTGCTCAGAGCTGTCGGATCGTGCGGGTCGGCCCAGGTCGCAAGGTAGCTGCTCTGCTCGCATGTCCACGGCAACAGCAGGAGCGCATCAGTCGCGAAAGTCCAGCTCTGCGTGTCGAGAACGTGTTGTGACTGTTTGAGGGCGCGGCCCAGGGCTCGCTGGCAGGTCGTGGTGTAGTCGGCGAGCGCTAGCCGACATCGCTCCAGTTGTGCCAGGTCGTGCACTGTGTGGAACTGGTCCTGTCCACGAGTGAATTCGGTGGCAACGAGCGCGGCCTCGGTGTCCCACCAGCGAAACTGGGACTGACGATGGAACTCGCGGTGCCATCGTAGGTCGTCGAGCGTTCGGGCTGCGACGCCGCTGCCTGGCGCGGTGGCGGTGTCGGAGAAGCTCATCGTTCAATGGTTGCAGGTAAATGGTGGTGTGTCACCACCCCTCTGGCATCAGTTCTATGACTGTGCCCACGGCCGAAGAGGTAGATGTGGTGGTTTTCCTGGTGAGCTCTGCATGGCGATCGGTTCAAGATCGTCGGTGAACGACGCTGCGTTGAAGAAACATTGGCGGCAGATTGTGGACACACATGAAAGCCATCGAATCAAATAGCACTGAGTCACGAGAACCACATCAGTCCGACATGAGTGTCAAACGATAACAAAATCGTGTTGTGATCACGTGGCAGTGATCACAATCCAACTTGTCTTGGAGTCAAGAGGCAGCGCCGAGTGCAGTTCGGTTGAGAGTCAGTCAACGGCCCGTAGAAGTTGCAGAGGACATTGCTTGCGGCACGGACCGTCAGGGGTCGGTGCCGCGCCGCGTTTGCTTCGGAACTGAACGAGTGCGCGATCGACTACCTTGTTACTGAAATGTTATGTACCGCGTGTTGATCACCACTGTTGTTGAGGTGGAGATAGCCTTTGTCCTGGTGGGGAGGGGATGGGGTCCTCTTGCGGGACGAACACGGGGTTCGTTTTGCAGGGTTCGGTTCGGATCGACGCTGTTCGCGGTGTCCGGGAGACCCGGTATATCTCGTACGTCGCACTCAAGCCTGCGACTCAGGTACACGGGGACATCGGAAGGATCGTGAGTGAGGACCGACAGCGCTGAGAGTGCGAACGTGCCGACATCTCCGCCTGCGCGACAGTCGCTCGGGGCAGCCTTCATGCCACCGCCGCCGGCCGGATCGATAAGTGCTATGTCAGCGGAGGTGGTGCAGTTGAGTTCAAACGAGGAGGAGACATCCTCTGGTGCAGCTGAATTGGGGCACGACGACACGATTGTGCCGTCGACGGTTCATCTTGCTGTCGGGGTTGCACACGGTCTGGCGAAGGAGAGCAAACGGACAGGGAGAACCCACGGCGAGGTGGTCATCACTGCTATCGAGGATGTCCACAGCGATCTCGAAAGCCTTCTGTTTCCGGGAGGCAAGGTCGGCGGAGGTCTGTTCCGCGCCAGGGGAGTAGGTGGGAAGCCGTCTGAGGGTAAGGCGGAGAAGAAGGGAGTCACGGTCGGGTTGTACGCCGATGACTGGGTGATCATCGATCAACTGAAAGACCAGTTCAAGGCCCGTTCCCGCAGCCACCTCATCGGAACTGCCCTCAAAGCACATCTCGGCCTCGACGCCACGACACAAACGGAAAGTGACTGAGCTATGCCCATGTTCGGCAATCTCAAAGAAAAGACATCGACCGCCACAGTGGGGGAGCCGCGCAGCGCAAGAGAGGCATCTCCTAAGCCGGGCCATGACTTCACCGAAGTCGTATCCACCACCAAAGTGCGCCGTCGACGGTCGTACTGGATCGCGGGAGTCGCCTTGATGACCGTCGCAATCGTAGGAGCGGTCTTTTTGGTGAACGCCATGCGCGCCACCACGACAATTCTGGTGCTCGCCCGCGACGTGCCACAGGGGGAGACGATCACCACCGACGACCTCAAAACCGCAGAGGTCAACAGCGATGCGACCATCGCGACCGTTCCTGCCACAGACAAAGCATCGGTCGTGGGCCAGAGCGCAGCAGTTCCGCTCCTGAGCGGATCGGCACTGAACCCATCGTCGTTCACCAACGCCGTAATCCCCAGCGGGGACAACACTTTGGTCGGCATCACCGTCGCAATCGGCAAACTTCCCGCAGAGCCACTGCTCGCAGGCGACAACGTCCGGATCGTCGACACTCCCCGAGATCAAGACGATTCCCCGGTGCAGGGTCCGGTCACCGCGAACGCACAGGTCGTTGCCGTGAAGGACATCCCCGAGACCGGACAGACGACAGTGGACGTTCTGGTCAAGAAAGACGAGGCCAGCTGGATCGCCGCCCGAGCCGCCACCAACCGCGTCGCCATCGTCCTCGACTCCCGGGAGCGCTGAGCCATGCTCGTCACCCTGACCTCGATCTCCGGCTCGCCAGGCGTCTCGACGACCGGCCTGGGCATCGCTCTCACCGCAGACTCCCGCAAGCTGCTGTACATCGAGGCCGATCCGATCGGATCGTCCCCGACGCTGGCCGGGTACTTTCACGCGCGCCGCCGGCACGACCGATCGATCATCCAACTGGTCGAGCCGAACAGGCACGGCCGAATAGGCCCAGCCTTCCAGCACCAAATAGTTAGAATCGGGCCGTTCGATCCAGAGGAGCCGACCAAGGCGCAAGGATGGTTCGTCCCCGGCCTGGTCAATGCAGCTCAAACGGAATCGATGAAGTCGACGTGGGGCCCGTTGGGGGCACATCTGGCGTTGTTGTCGAAACAGGGCGGCGGTGACCTGCTCGTCGACGCCGGTCGCCTCAATCTACGGTCCGGACATCAAGACCTGATCCGTCACAGTGACGTTATCGCCATAATGCTCAGACCGACCAGGACCGCAGTGGCAGCGGTTCGTGCTGGCTTGGGCCCACTACAGCAGCATCTGGAGAATACGAAGTCGCCGGCCAGCATCGGCCTCATTGTCAGGGGTACCGAGCCCTACAGCGCAGCCGAGACCGCCGCGGCGACCGGCCTCGACGTCATCGCAGTCCTTCCCGAATCACCGGTACACGCGCAAGTTTTTTCCGAAGGTGCCTCGCTCAGTAATTGGCGGCGACGTCGATCAAGCTATCTACGCGCAATCGACGGAACCTGGCAAAAGATCGAGCGCTTCCACGAAACGCACCAGCCCGTATGGATCGCCAACTCGCCATACAGCTCACAGCCCGCGTAACGAGCCGACAAGGCCAAAGGGAGAACACCCGCATGACCAACAACGCCCCCGACTTCGACTACGACGAGCGACCAGCCCTACCCGACCTACCGATGTTTGCCGCCGATCCGATCATCCTCGACGATGGCGACAACGAGATAACTCGTTACAGGAGCGGGCAATACGGCTCCTCATCTGCAGGTCTGCTCGCCGCAGCCGGCAAGGACGGTCGCCACTCCCACCCGGAACCCGAGCGACTCGAGACGGTCCCGTTCACATCGCCATCACCATTTCCAGCTGAGCGGTCGGACGTCGCGAGGACCAACCACCAATTGGTCAAGCAACTGACCAAAGAAGCATCCGAAATCCTCTCTCTCCGTAAGACCCAACGAGCAGATCAGGCCCTCAACCCTGAGCTGGGCGTCACTGCCATGACCCCGGACGAGGAGCGTGAGTCGGGCAGGCAGATCGTCATAGATCTCGTCAGCAAAGAAGTGCAGTCCGCGATCGACACCGGTCACGAACAGCTGAGCGTCCAAGAGGAACAGACGCTGGTCAAAGCGGTCTTCGACACGCTGTTCGGACTCGGCCCACTTCAGCCGCTCGTCGACGACCCGAACGTCGAGAACATCCTCATCAACGGCGACAGCGTCATTGTGATGTACCCCGACGGGAGTCTGCAGGCACGACCGCCGATCGCGGACAGCGACGAAGAGCTCTACGACTGGCTCACCAACCTCGCGCAGCGCGCACCCGGTGGTGGACGACCGTTCTCGCAGGTCAACCCCAACCTCCGCCTCAATCTGCCCGGCGACATCCGCTTGTCCGCGATGGGCTACTCGGTCCGCCATCCCAGTATCGCCATCCGCATGCACCGCCACAAGGATGTGACCATCGACAAGATGGTCGAAATGGGTGTTATGCCCCAACTGTTGTCCGAGATCCTCAGCGCCGCAGTCATCGGTGGTGCCTCCATCGTGATCTCCGGGCCCATGGGATCAGGTAAAACAACCAACCTTCGTGCGCTCGCCAACTGCCTTCCCCTGCAAACACGGATCGGCACAGCAGAGACAGAGTACGAACTGTTCCTCGACAAACTCGACGGTCGCAGACCGTATGTTGTTGCAGCCGAGGCAATCACCGGCGGCGGCGAACGAAACGAGCTGACCGGAGCGCTACGCGGCGCGACGACGCTGTCCGACATCCTTTACCAGTTCGTGCGAATGCAGCTCGACCGTGTCATCGTCGGAGAGGTAGCCGGCGGCGAGATCATCGACATGTTCAAAGCAATGCAGATGGCCAAAGGCTCCCTGAGTACCACGCACGCCGAGCATGCCGCCGGCGCGATCGACCGCCTCGTCACCTGCGCCCTCGAAGCAGGAGTGCCGGTCGAGTACGCCTACCGCCAAGTGGCACACCACATCAATCTGATCATTCAGCTGCAGACGGACTACGAATTTACCGACACCGGCGAGAGGCGTCAGGTCCGATTCGTCAGCGAGGTCATCCATATCGAGGCCGGCGAAAACGCCATGCCCGCAGTAACCAAAATTTACGAAGGAAAGCCGGGCGGGACCGGCGAATACGGAACTTTGCCCCCAGCTTTGCTCCGCAAGCTCTACGCAGGCGGTTTCAGTCCGAACCAAATCCCCATCAACACGATCACAGGTGGTGGGCTCTGATGTACACGTTCACGGCCGTCGGTATCGTCCTTGTCTTTGCCGCCGGGATGTGGTTTTTTGCCAACGGAATTCGCGATCGCCGCGACCCGACTGCGCCGACACGCCACCGCACCTCACGTGCGCGGATTGCCCGGCGGACAAAATTACTCCTCGCCATCGGAACTGCCGTCGGCCTTGCTGCATGGCTCCTCAGTGGATGGTTCGTACTCTTCCCCATCATTCCGATCGCAGCAGTAGGCGTCCCCTACCTACTCGGATCGTCAGCCGCCGCCGACGACATCGAACGCCTCAATGCCCTCGAAGAATGGGTGCGCAACCTGACTGGAGTGCTCGCAGCAGGATCCGGCCTCGAACAGGCCATCATCGCAACGCACAGGGGAATGCCTCAAGCATTGCGTCCGGAAATTACGAGCCTCATCACGCGCCTGCGTGGCAATGTGTCGATCGACGAAGCGTTGCTTCGGTTCGCAGACGATCTCGACGATTCCACCGGCGACTACGTGGTCGGTGCACTGCGGCAGGCAGCTCGCCTGCGCGGCTCCGGACTCACCGCAGCCTTGAAGCGACTTTCAGAATCGGTGGCAGAGAACGTGCGCAACCGCAGAACGGCCGAAGCGGAACGGCAAGGGCCCCGCACGACCGCTCGCGGGGTCACCGTCATCACCGTCGTTGTCATCGTTGGGTTGTTCCTGTTCACCAACTACATGGACCCGTACAAACAGCCCCTCCTCCAGCCCGTTCTGTTCCTCGAATTCATCGGTTTCGGCCTGGTGCTCGGGTGGATGAAGCGATACACCTTGCCAGTGAAATACCCCAGGTTCATCGGCACCAAGGACCGCGACGCAGCAAACACCGCACGTGAGAGGAGCGCAGTATGAACAACTTCGAGCTCTGGGCGATCGCCCTTGCCGCTCTCGCCGCTCTCGGCTTGATCCTCCTCGTTCTCCGCATACTGCCGGCCGACCCAGCACTCGGCGATGCCATGGAACGACTGTCCGGTGCAGCCCCGGACCCGTACACCGTCGACACCCGCGGCGGTGACGACCTCACCGGTTCGGATGCCCTGTCCTACAAGGTCGGTGCCCGCTTCTACCCGCGGCTGCGATCGCAGGCGTGGTTCAGGATCCCGACCGCGGACCTGGCGATCCTCCGAGAAACTCCACAAAAGTTCATCGGAGACAAAATCCTTTCCGCTGCAATAGGTCTGATCATCGCGCCGATTTCGATCGCACTCCTGGCGCTGTTCGGCATGGCAGTGCCCCTGACTTTTCCCGTAGCCGGTTCCCTCGTCCTGGCGCTGGTGGGATTCTTCGCGCCCGACGCCGACGTCAAGACTCGCGCCGCTAGTGCCCGACTCGAATTCACCCGAGCATTGGCGGCGTTCATCGACTTCGTTTCGTTGAACCGAAGTGGCGGCGTCGCTGCATTCCAAAGTCTCGAACGCGCTGCCGCAGTGGGCGATAGCTGGGTGTTTCTACGTCTGGATGCCGAGCTTCAGAAAGCGTCCCTCGCCGGACAGGCACCATGGGCTGCTCTGTCCAATCTTGCAGCCGAACTGGCGCTGCCGGAGTTGGGAGATCTCGCGGACATCATGACCTATACCGGCGACCAGGGAGCGAGCGTGGCCGACACTCTTGCCGCGCGGGCCGGAGCGCTCCGCAGTGCCCTGCTCTCGAAAGAACAAGGCGAAGCAGGAGCCAAAACGAAGAAGATGGACGCACCTCTCGGCACCTTGGCCGTGCTGTTCATGATCATGCTGATCGTGCCGGCCGGAGTGAACATCATGGGCGGCGTCTAGACCGAACAACCCGAATGCGTTGTCATTCAACGATCAACTACCAAGTTTGAGCTGTGCAAACACCGATCCGTGCACTTCACCTGCTCGAAGTGTCCGGTCTTGGCGATAGTCTGACCGGCATCCAGAACCGTCATAACCAGGGCTTTTACATATCGAAGGGAAACGTCACATGGCAGCATCGCGCACAATCGCAAACCGGATCGCAGCAACCACCGCAACACTGTTCGCATTGGCACTGTTCTCCTATACCCGGATGACCGAGCGCGCCGGCGGACGCAAAAGCGACAAGGGCTACAGCATGGAGACCGTCGTCATCACCGCCGGCCTCGTCATCCTCGCCATCGCTATCGTCGCCGGAATCACCGTGGTTGCACAGCGCTACCTCAACCGAATCCAGTAACCCCACCACTCGCCCAACGAGACAGGGGAGGACCAGCGTTGCTCACCGACACACATGTACCACTACGCGAATGGCTCACCCGCATACGTCGAGACGACCGCGGCGCAGCCCTCGAAACAGTCGTGGTATTCGGCGTCGTCCTACTGCTCTTCCTCATCGCAATCCAGGCAGCTCTCTACGCTCACGCACGGACCGTAGCGATTTCGACCGGTGAAGAAGCTCTACGACAAGCGCGATCGCAATTCGGCAGCGCTGCGGCCGGAACAGCGGCGGGCTACGCCTTCGCATCCACCGCCGGCCCGACGACCCTTCGAGCACCCGTCATTGTCGTCAACCGAGGCTTGCGAGAAGCAACTGTCCAGATCACCGGACAACCCATCCGCCTCATCCCCTTCTTCTCCCTCGACATCAATGTCAGCGAGACGCTTCCCGTTGAACGAGTCACTGCCCCAGGAACCAGATGAACACCGCGAACAAACTGCGCCAGCTGGCAGCCGCAGCCAGAGCCGACGACCGAGGATCGGCCCTGCAGACTGTCATCGTCGCCCCCGCCACACTGTTCCTGATCGCACTGATCGTCACCTTCGGCGTTCTCGCGCAAGCGCACCAGAAAGTAGTCCACGCCGCGAACGAGGCCGCGCGTACCGCCTCCATCGCGCGAACGGCGTTCTCCGCAGCCCCCGATGCGCAAGCAGCCGCGCGAAACGACCTGGCAGCACGAGGGCTCACCTGTTCCGCTCTCAACGTCAACACCGACCTCGGCGGATTCAGAACTCGCCCCGGCGTCACGGCTTCCGTCTCGGCCACCGTCACGTGCGTCATCTCCCTCGACGCACTCGGATTCCCGCAAGTCATGGGCTCACGGACCATCACAGCAACCGCGACTTCACCCGTCGACACCTACCGGGAGCGCGCCTGATGACCGAAGCACTACGCCGGGCGGTGGCCGCCTGCACACGGCGAGACGCGCACAACGACGCCGGAACCATCGCCATGTGGAGCGTCATCACAGCCATGGCGTTGCTGATCATGATGGGTCTCGTCGTCGACGGCGGCGGCAAAGTTTACGCCAAGCAGCGCGCCGAGCAAGTCGCTGAAGAAGCAGCCCGCGGGGCAGGACAAGCCATCATCGAACCACTCGCAGTCCGCGGTACCAACGTCGTCGTCAACCCGCTGACAGCCCAAGCCAAAGCCACCAAATACCTTGCCGCAGCAGGAATCCCCGGCGTCGTCGTGCAGACCGGACCGACGACACTGCTGATCACCACCACAACGACCTACCAACCCCGTGTCCTCGGTTTGATCGGCGTCGGGCCACAGCAGATCATCGGAACAGCCACCGTCAACCTGAACCGCACCAACCTCGGAATCCCCGGCACACCATGACCAATCGACCGCAGAGCAGACGAGTCGCAGAACTCCACGAGAAGACGGAGGACGTGATTCGACAGCTCGCGGCGCAACGCTGCACGACCCCGGCCACCCTGCAGCCATCGGAAAGGACACCCGCATGACCACCATCCGACGGCGCTTGACTGGTTTGCTCTACCTGATCGTCCTACTCGTCCTCGTCGTCGGAATTCCGCTCGCACTGTGGACATTCCGCGGCAACCCAATACCGACGACGCTGCCCGATCTCGACCAGATCAAAACAGCTCTGACCACCCAAGACGACGGATCACTCTTCCTCGGATTCGTGACCTGGATCGGCTGGCTCGCCTGGGCCACCTTCACCTTCAGCACCGTCATCGAACTCGTCGCAGCACTACGCGGCATCAAAGCACCTCAACTCCGAGGCCTCGGCTTCCAGCAGCGAAGCGCCTCCGTTCTCATAGGCGGAGCGCTCATGCTGGTAACAGCGGGCACCGCCACAGCCCAACCCCTCACCGCCACAGCACTACCGCTCTTCGACGCCCCTGCCCACTCGGCACCGATCCAAGTAACGCAACAAAGCCAACCGCATCCAGCAGAAGCCCCCGCCCGCCCCATCAACGGGGAAACCATCACGGTGCAGCAGGGCGACAGCCTATGGAAACTCGCAGAACGCCACCTTGGCGATGGCTTTCGATACACCGAGATCAAGCAACTCAACGCCGACGTCCTGACCGTCGACGGATGGCTGCAACCAGGATGGAAACTTCAGCTCCCCGCCGCCGCACCCACAACCGTCGACGGGGCCTACACAGTTCGAGAAGGCGACAGTCTCTGGAGCATCGCCGAGCAACATCTGGGTGACGGACACCGCTACAAAGAAATCATCAACGCCGACGGAACTGCACCGTCGACAATCATCCACGTCGGCCAGCAGCTCACCGTCAACGATCAAACCGCCGAGACCGTCACGCCCGAACCGGGTCCGGTTGCTTCCCCCGACCCGGCCCCGGTTGCTGCCGCTCCTGTACCTGCTGCTGTGCCCGAACCGACCGTCGCTCCTGAACCGGCCCCGGTCGCTGCCGCTCCCGAACCGGCTCCGGCTGCCGCTCCTGAACCGGCCCCCGCAGCAGCGCCTGAACTGTCCTCCGCTGCACCTCTCCTGGGTGGCACCGACGTTCCGGAACAAGCGGAGATGGTTCCGGGCGGTGACGAACAGGCTCAGGCAGAAGCGCAGGCCGCTGCCGCCGCCGCTGCGAAGATTTTCGGCATCGAACTCAACAGCGCTTCGTCACAGCTACCTGCTCCGACAGCGGCGGCTCCTGAGCCAGCGCCTGCTCCAGCAGCCCCTGAGCAGGCAGAGGCCCCCGCCCCGTCGGCGGTTCCTGAGCCAGCGCCTGCTCCGGTGGCCGCCCCTGAGCCAGCAGAGGCTCCCGCCCCGGTGGCAGCTTCCGAACCTGCTGCTGAGTCCGCGGGCGCAGATGTTGTGGCACCCGGGCCGGCACCCGCTCAAATGCCTGCTCCAGCGCAGACGTCGTCACCCAGTCCTGCTGCAGCTCCCGCCCCGACTCAGCCAGCCACCCAGATCCCACTGAATACATCGACGACAGACCCGGTATATATCGCCGCCACTGCGCAGCCAAGCGATGTCTCCGAGGATCAGAACAGCACATTGTGGCTCGGTATCTCAGCCCTAGCGGCCATCGGACTGGCTGGGGCCTTCGGGCTGCGCCGGCACCGTCAACAGCACGATCGCCGCAGAGGCGAGACCCTCCCTCAAACCTGGGGCGCTGCAGCAGTTGTGGAAGAACAGATTCATTCTGCAGCGGACAACAACGTCCTCACGCGGCTCGACGAAGCACTGAGGACTATCGCCGAACACGCTCGGACACAGGGCAACGCACTGCCGGCATTACTCGGCGCATTCATCGGTCCCGATGCGGTGGAGCTAGTAATCCTTGATGACTCCGTACTGCCGGACCAGTGGCTCAGATCAGAGACCGGCACCTGGACCCTCCCCGCCGACGTCCGGATCGCCCCAGCACCCACCACAATCAGCCCGTACCCCACGCTCGTGACACTCGGTTCCACAGACGACCGAACCCAAGTTCTTCTCAACCTGGAAGAACTCGGCTACCTCGGCGTCTCAGCTTCACCAGAGCACGCCCGCGGCACTCTCCAGGCCCTGGCCCTCGAACTCGTCGAATCCCCGCTCGCCGACAATCTGCACCTGACGCTGATCGGTTTCGGACAGGAGCTCCCCGAACTGTTCGGCAACGGTCGAATCGAGCACACCGACCAACCAGGCGAAGTGCTGGCCAGACTCGCCCGACAAGCCGAACGTGACCAAGACACCCTCGTCGAACAACACATCGACAGCATTGCAGCGGCCCGTTCGATCTACGACACAAGCGAAATGACCGCCCCCGAAGTAGTTCTCATCGCGAGTCAGTTGACGGCCGACCAACAGCAATCACTCGATCAGATCCTGGCCGCCACACCGCGCGTGGCGTTCGCTGCCGCCAGCACCGCCAGCACCGCCAGCGAGAACACCCAGGCCGCGTGGACACTCGACATCGTCGACCGCAACACCGCAAGCCTTGTCAAACGAGACACCGACGGCGGCTTCGCATTCCAGCCAGCATTTCTCGAGCCGGACCAATATGAAGGCATTACCGCCTACCTCGCGACCGCCACACAGCCAGCTATCCCCACAGAGTCGTCCATGCACGACCCCTGGGCTGCAGCCGAAATCGACGCACACCTCACCGACGCCGAAAGCGCTGAGACCTTCCTCGACTCCGTCACCACGATCGACCCCACCGACCAGCTGCTGCTGAACGGAACTACCGCATCGGAGACCGCCCCCGACGTCACAAACGTTCCGACCTACAGCCCGGACGCCGCGCAGTGGACATCCCCAGAAGCGATCAGGTACGACGACCAGGCCCCACCCATCGCTCCTGTCGCTGGTGACGTACCGGCCCCGGGACATCTCTGGCTCCATCTTCTCGGGAAACCAGCAGTCACCACCCCGACCGGGGAGCCACCCAAGGACGGCCGTGAAGTACTCCTAACCGAGATCGCCGCTCTTCTCTCCATCCACCCGGGAATCAAACACGACTCCATCGACAAAAAGATCTGGCCTGCAGACAATTTCGACAAACTCCCTCTGGAGGATCAGCCGAAAAAGAAGGCGACACGACGCCAGAACTACCTCTCGAGACTGCGAAATTGGTTGGGAGAGACAGAGAACGGTGAGCAGGCATTTCCGAAGCACGGCGACCGCACCGGCCGCACCGGCTACCGACTGCACCCCGATGTCCGATCGGACTGGGACTACTGGCAACAACTGATCGACACCACTCCGGCCGCCGCCACCGATGCGGAATTGCGGACGGCTGCAGAACTGGTAAACGATCAACCATTCGCCGGGACACGGTCAGACCGTTACGGGTGGGCACGAAACCTACAGCAGCACATGATCTCGACCCTCGCGGATGCCCTCGAAGAGCTCGCCACCAGACAAATAAAGACCGGAGATCTTTCCGCCGCGCTCACCACCGCAAACCGCGGCGTCACCGTCGAACCGTTCCGAGAAGGTCTCTGGAGACTGGCGATCATCGCTACCCACGGGAGCGACGAGATCAGCAAGACCCAGGAGCTGATCGACCAACTGCTCGCGAACCTCGCCGACATCGATGTCGACCCAGAACCCGAAACCGACGAACTCTTGCGCGCCCTCGCGCAATTCCACAATGGCGGCAACGCCCTCTACCGGATCGGAGCAATAGCCAGTTGATAGCAGTCGCGTCAATCGAGGTGTCTGAAGTGTCCGGTAAGCACGTTACGGTCCAAACAGCCGCACCATTATCGTTATCGCAGTACAACGCACAGAACAACGTAGGGGGTCCACGATGATCAGCACACGACGTCGCACAGGCGCGGCAATCCTCGCAGTAGCAGCCGCTGCAAGCATCAGCGTCGCATGCGGGAGCGGTGACATTGAGGCGACCCCCGTAACGACCACCACGCAGCCGGTCCTCACGGGACCAGAGGGCGTCGAAAAGTCCCCGGAACAACAGGCGACCGAGCAGGCAACAGCAAAGGTGAATGAGTTCTTCGCCGTTCTCGCGAAGGTCGAGAGCGATCCTGCTGTAGACATCAACATGCTGGACTCTGTTGCGAGTGGAAAGATCCTCGATCAGTTGAAGGCAAACGTGAACCTGCGCCGATCTCAAGGAATTGTCTCCACGGGTGCTGCGACTGTCGCAGATGCATTCGTGACGGAACTGCAGGCACCAAAGGATGCTGACGGGAACCCAATTAAGGAAGAAGCGTCGGCAACATTGCGAGTCTGCATCGACAGCTCGAACTATGACCAGATCCGTCCGGACGGCACGAGTGTGCTCCCTCCTGACCGAGTCCGGCGGGAGCTGGGCAAGCCGACTCTGGAGAACGTGGCGTGGCCAGATTCATCAGGCTGGCGCATTGTTTCCGATGCAGTGACTTCTTCGGGTACCCCATGCGACGCACCATGATCGACGGTTTGGCAAGTAGGCAACTGGAATCCATAAGGGCGGTGGGTCATGCGTAAGCCGCTTGGGGTTATCGCATCAGTGCTTCTAGTTGGAGTGTTCAACGCGAACCCAGTATTTGCGCAGCCGGGGATCGGCACCGGAACTGGCGGTGCCTTCGGCGGAGGCTTGGGTGGTTCGACAGTTGTGGTCGAAGGTACGTACACGAGTGTGCCGTCAGGGGGTGGAACGACTGGATCCGCGCCAGCTGCTGTGGGCGGGGGAGGTGGTGGGAGCGCCGCGCCGTCCGGACCGCCGCTCGAGTTCGTTCCGTCGACTGACGCCGCCAATATGACGCTTGTTCGAAATGCTGATAGTGGTGCCCCGATGGCAGTGAACGTCGTTAATGATGACGGCACAACATGGTCCTGCGAAGCGGCCGGTCCGTGTGTTCAAATTCCGGACGTTGGGGTGCCGGCTACGCCTCCGGTGGTCGACGTTATGACCGTTGTCGGCCAAGCGGTTACGGCAATGCAGTTGGATCCGCCCGGAATAGGCATCACCCCGAACCCCGCAAACACAGGTGCTGTCGGCCTGGTTGGTCTACCCGGCTGGTTCTGGGTCGCTGACCCACGGGAATCGACAGTCGGCCCCGTGACCAGAACTGCAGCAGGACCGGGTGTCATAGTTTCTGCTACAGGGGTCAATACGTCCGTGGTCGTCAATTGGGGGGACGGATCCGTGCCGTCGGTGTGCCCAGGTGCGTTACTGCCCTTCACGCCGTATACCGATGTTGCACAAGGGCTTCCAAGTCCGACGTGCGGCAATATCGTTTATCACAAGACGTCCACTACCGAGCCCGGTGGGACATTCAAGGTCTCCGCGACATCGAATTGGCTCGTCACGTGGACAGCGACGACACCCAACGGGACGGTCGGTGGAGTCATACCCACGCCGCTGACTTCGCGTACTGAAGTTCGGATTGGTGAACTGCAGGTCCTGGTCACAAATTAGAGCCGTGCGCCCCCGCTCCTCGGGTGCGAAATTGAGTCACTCCAGGCTTACCGGTTTGTAGGCTGGTGGAATGCCTGAACGGTTGACTGTCAACGTCACGATGCCACCGGAATTGGCTGGGGGGCAAGTGCAGGCCTACCTGGAAGAGTTGGGGTTCGAGGTCGCCCACACGTCCGCGCCCGATGTGTGGGCGTTAACCGAGCCGGCTGCCAGCATGGACTGTGTCGATTTTATGACCGTTCGCACCCTGTCGGGTTCGGAAGCGGACGTCGATGACGAGCTCGTCGACCTCCCGCAAGACCCTTACGTCTCCAGGCTGGACCATGGGCGAGTCGTTGAGGAGCGCCTTCGCGCGATCAGACAGATGAGCGCGGGTGCGGTGGGATCGTTCCTGTACGGACTCCAGCTACCTGTCATCACCGCCAGCGATCGAGCCTTGTCCGCGGCAGTACAGGACGCGAGTAGGGAGTTGGCCGGAACTTCGGACGACGATGACGAGCATCCGTTCGACCGGCATGCTGTCCACGTTGTTCGCTATGGCAACGCCACGCACCGTCGGATCAGGTTTCCTGGTTTCGTGTTACGTCTGAATCAGGACCCCGAACTTCTCGACGACATACGACGCGGGCCGATCGACGTCGATGAGACCATTTTCGCGTCGGGATCGTCGATCCTGAGCAGTGTCTTGATTCCCGCGAGCCATCTCGGTCCGTTGTTGGCCGCACGGTCTCCATGGGTATGGGCGTTTCAAGCGAACAGGGTGTCGGGTGCGGTGATTTTCACTCTCGGCACAGATATTGTCGGGAGGTCTCCTGTTCCGTACGAAGCGCATCAGGTACTTCCCCGATCACCAGTGGGTCGCCTTCCCCAGCGGCAGGAGCCGCCGGCACCGGAGGCGTGGGGTGCGGCCGTCGCTTGGTGGGTTGCTCAGATGAACTCTGTTCTCGGGCATCTCCTGAACCCATGCCTGTTCGCAGATGCTGACGGTGACTACCTCCCCTATGCGCAGCAGAACCGGTTGATGGAATTTGCGGATCTTCTGCAACGAGTTACCTCGACGCTGCTATCGCTGCACGACGACTACGCAGCCGGAGTTCTGATGTGGTCAGCAATGGACCTGATCGAGGCGACCTGGCTTTCATGGGATCTCACGGCACTGTGCAAGCCCTCGGTTGCGGCGAAAGCGCTGCAGCAAGTTCGAGAACGTATGCCTGCTGATGTTCAGTCCGTCCTGCTTCCGTACGCGGCTTTTGGTGTGGAAGCGTTGACCGAAGTGGGGGACGGGTTCTTCATCAAGAATTACCGTAGGTCGGAGAAGGTAATTCTGAAGCTGCCCGGTGGAGCGGACAAATCCCTGTCACTCGATGACGCAGTGAGTCAGTTCATGCGTTTGCGCAGGAACACTACACACGGGTTCGACAAACCTGATCCCGTCCGTGACCGACTTTTCGCGCAACACAACGGCCGGCTGCCGGCGACACTGATGTACCTGCCGCTGCTGTACTTGATGTACATCATGTCCGATCCTGATGACCTGAGACGTCGTCTGCTCCGTCGATCCGCTCGAAGACGCAGGACGCAGTGAGAGGTGTTCACACACGTTGCCGGTGGTGTGCTGAGACAATATTGCGGTGAGTGTCATGGTGCGCCGGCTGATGGGTGCGGTGTGGCCGACGAGGTTCGGCGCAGCCGAAATTGATGTCGAAAAGGGGGCGCTAGCAGTGGAATCGAACGACCGGGGTGGGCGCGAAAATGCTTCACCGGACTCCGCTGCTGGCGAAGAGATGGCGTCCGAGCTCAACCCGGTGAGTGTCGAGCTGAATCCGGCGGCAATCGAGATGGTGCACGCGAGCATCGAACGGACGCTGGATTCTCAGGAACGCCGAGTGACGAGCATCGATCAGCGCGGGGGTGTGCTGCTGGGATTCGCGGGCATTCTGGTGGGGATCGTGTTGCGCAATCCCGCGGGGATCGGTGTGTGGGAGGTTGCGGGTGCTGCCCTGGCCGGTGCGGCGGCAATCATGGCGGCATTCGTGATTGCACCCAATACCGCGTCGGGGCTCAATCCGGAAGTGGTGTTGGAGGAGTATTCGACAGTCGATGAGACGACGGGCCGGTTCGAGATCGCGTCGACACTGGTGTCGATTTATCAGGTGACAGAGATGCGGCTTCGGAGCAAGCTGATGCGGTTGCGGATCACGACGGGTCTGTTGGCTGGATCTGTGCTGGTGTTGCTCGTGACGGCTATCATTCGGATGTAGGAGGACATCATGGCTACGGTGAACGAGCAGCAGAAACCTGATCGACCGGTGGGCTCGGCGAGCCCGGCGACGGCGTCGCGGCGTCGCAAGGTGGCCTTGCGTCCCAATCCTCGGCTGGTGGGCAACTACGAGGGCAGTTCCCGCACGATCGACGAAGTGCGACGCCAGATAGAGAAGCAGCAGGGGGCGTCGGCGTGACGGCCTCGAAAGATCAGAATCCGCCGGCGGGGTCGTCGGCTCCACGTGCCAGCGCGCGCCCTGTGGTGGTGGTCCCGACATCGGCTGCGGGTGATCGCACCATTGTTCGGGCAGCACCCAACGAGAGAGCTATCCGCAGCATCACTGCGGGGGCTGCACCTCAAAATGTGCGGTCCGCTGTCCGCCGCGAGCACTAATTTCGCGCGCACGCCTTTGCGCTGTGTCGTAGATGATCCAAAATTGGGCTAGCAGACGGTGCCAAACGTGTTCGTCCAGGTCGCCGATCTGCAGCGTCGACTGTGTCTGCTCCCGATCACGCTTGGCCGTTACCTGGGCAGCTGTGGTGATCGATGCAGCAGCGGGGGAGGGCTTACGATGCGGCCACCGACCCGCGTCGAGTGCTCGATGTAGTAGTCGAGCATCGGGTGAAACTCGGCAGGGTAATCCCTTAGCCAAAAGCTTGCACGGTGTTCGACGAATTTCGACGCAAACCCCGCGACACTCAGACAGCGGTGGTGTGGGCAACCGGACCGCATGTATGGATCTCATAGCGATACTCCATTGCCGCGTGTCCGAACGGCGAGGACCAAACGTGGCACAACCAGCCATTGCTTACGACTTTGCGACGGACTCCTGTCACGGGCGGCGAAGTAGCCCTGCAGGTGTGGAAGCGTACGCGGGGTCGTTGAACACGGCGCTGTCTTCGCCGACATGCTCCGCAACGCCAGCGGGGGGTGGCCCGAGGATTTCAGTTTTGATGCAGCCTTTGGTCGAGTCGAGCCAGGTACGGGAATCGGCCCCAAGTCGAAATGGATGGGCCATGTCGTTGGAAATGATGTTGCGCATGATGTTGTACACCGCCGAATTGGGTTGCCGGGCCAGGAGCTGATTCATCAGCGATTGCCGGGTGGGCACCAGGTATTGCGGTTTCTTTCCTGTTGGGGACATGCACTCGAGCATCACGTTGGTCGATGCAATCAACTTCACGAGCTGGATAGCCGTTGCTCGCTTTTCCTGGGCGATGGCCACATTGACGGAAAGTGCGTCGGTATAAAGCGGTATCCCCACTTTTTCGATAGGTTCGGAGCTCAGCGGCATGACTGAATAGGTCGAGGCGTCGACGTTGTCGATGAAGTGGAAGATTTCGGTCAAGCCTACGAAGGCTCGACCGATCCGCTGGTTCCATTTCGTGATTCGGTCGTAGCCCGAGTCGGGATATGTCGCCTGGGCGTACCCGGCGATGTTTCGCAGCACCTGCATGTCGGCGAGGCCTTGCTGATCGAGTCCTGGACAGGGGGGAAGGGCGGGAGTGAGCGGAAACTGGCCCGACTCCTCCATGACGGCCTGCTCGTACATGCACGCGACGGTCGTTCCCCCAGTAAAATCCAACAGCATGCCTTGACCCTGCGCGGGCCAGACTGCTTTCGGATCCCCGTCGCCGAGGATTTTGTGTAATTCTTCGACAGTCATCCCCGGCGCACCCAGTGCTGCGTCAGTGAGACGGCGAATCAAAATTTGCATGCACCCTAAATACGGTATTCCTTGATACTCCGAGGATTCCGTTTTCAGCGATGCGAGAGACCACGGGTAAAAGTCTGCGGTGCCGTCGATATCGAACTCGACACAGAACTGACGCATGTGATCAGCGAAGATGCAGTCGTAGGCAAAAACGTCCACAGTGGACGGCGGATCGCCTTTGTAACAGTCGTAGGTGTAGACGAAATTGAGAGCGACATCCGGTTGGACGCTGTGCCACGCGGCTCTGATGGTGGACTCGAACCATTTCGGTTCGGGCGTGTACGGGTACAAGGCGACGTTCAACGTGGATGCGTCGCTGGCTGGAGGTGGCTGGTTGGTGGGGCCGGAATCCTTGTTCAAACTGCGTCCGAACTCGGTACTGGTCACTGCACACTTCCCGTCATCACACTGTCTGCAGGGGAACGGCGATTGCCTCATACAGTCGCATGATTTTCCGAAAGTGGCAAGGATCACATTTACTTACCCTCGATCCACGGACTGAGGTGACCCACTGTGGTCGATGACCGAATTGTGGGGTCGGGACTGGTTGGGCGTGTTTCGTCCGCTGGTCTACCCAGCATTTCCACGATTGTCGTTGCTCGGGCCGAGTCGGCGGGTCGGGTGAGGATCAGGCGGGTGTGGGTGGGCTGATGCCAATGATGTTGCGCCATAATTGAAGCCACGCATCGAGCCACGGCCAGTGTCGCGGCAGGTGCAGTGTGGGTGTGCGTTGTGGCCGCACGAAACGCGCGGCAATGTTGACGATTTGCGCCGTAGCGTTATTCCGCGAGCTTTCGCGTGACGCCCGCCGGAGACGGTTCCGGCGGCGCGCAGCAGGTTGTGGGCGATCGCTGCGCACTGCACCCAGGCAGAGCTCGCGCCAAACGATCCTGACGGCATGTGCGCGAGCGGTCCGTCGATCAGATCCGAGAACACAGTCTCGATGACCGCGTGTGCACGGTGGACGACATCTGCGGTCGTCGTCGGCAGGGTGCTGTTGGTAAAAAACGGGTGATACCGCCACACCGGAAACAATGCATCGCGGTAGCGGGCGTCTTTGACCCGCCGCACGATCAACCGTGCAGAAACAGGATACGCGGTGGAAGAGAAAGCGGTGAACGATGTTTCGGCGACCTCGGCGTCGGAGATCCAGCCGTCGGTGTCGGGGTCGCGGACCGCTCCCGGGTAGCGCACGGGCGTCCACGCGGTGTCAGGGATGGAGGCGATCGCT
Organism: Rhodococcus sp. 15-2388-1-1a; assembly: GCF_002259145.1. Taxonomy (NCBI): domain Bacteria; kingdom Bacillati; phylum Actinomycetota; class Actinomycetes; order Mycobacteriales; family Nocardiaceae; genus Rhodococcus; species Rhodococcus sp. 15-2388-1-1a. The sequence goes on from NZ_NPFP01000020.1 coordinate 35,705, forward strand.
CGTTGGACGATTCGGTTCTTGATCAGTACGAACGAGAACTTGATGCAGGCGCGTACGACGCGGCTGTTGCCGTAGGCGGAGTCGCCGCGGACCATGATTTTCCCGCTGGCGAGACTGGATGTCGCAGCTCAGCCCTAGTCATCCGGGCGAGCACGGGTGGCCCATTCTAAGTCGACTCTCAGCCCGGTCGCCTGCCCTCCGTACGATCAAGGGGGTGCTGACCGATCCACTGCCGAATTCCGGCTCACTTGAGCGCTATGAGGCTTTGCCCACGATTCTCCAGCTGAGGAGCTACCTCTCGGAGATCCAGGCGGAGCCGACCGAGTGGATCTCGGTTCTACGGAATCGAGGGAGCGGAATCAAGTACAGCTCGCTTCAACCTCTTCTGGTGGCGACATCGGACCAGCGCAAATTCCTCGCCACTACCGATTGGTCCATCAACGACCTCGGCGAGCCCAGTTACAGCTCTGATCGCCTCCCGGCCTTCCGCGACGGCTTGACCTCCAACCCTGATGGCTACGACCTTCATCTGTTCGTCAACGTGTCCTGGGTGCCATCGGCAACCACAGAACCCGTTATCGAATTCACGCCGTCGTTCGTATGGTGGTTGGGCCTGATCACGCGATCGAACGAGACAATGTATCGAACTAATCACGCGGGCCGCGATGAGGAGGTCGTCGAGATCGTCAGACCGAATCCTGGTGAATACGAGGTTCGAGTCAATGCACGGCACCTCCGAAAGTATCTCGCGGCCCGGAGCATGAGCCTGGTGATCCAGCACGCCCATTCTCGGGCTGACGACAGCGTGCATGAAGCTCGGATCGACCTTGAGATTCGCACCAAAGACGCAGCGTTCGCCTACACGGCGTGGGACGCGTATCGGGGGCCTGGTTTCGTAGCGCAGTTGGTTGGGAAACAGGCAGTTTTGCCGTTCGCGTCCGCTGGCGAGCACCCCGACGATCTGCAAAGGCCTGAGCGGTTTCAATCGTTCATCGTTGACATCGACCCCTCGACCGGCGACGAGGTTCGTTTGAGTTGCGAGCGCGATGAAGCGAACTACCTCACCCCAGTCTTCTTCGACACGGATGTTCTGACCCGATACCGCGACAACCCAGACCGCTACACGGTGCTGCGGACCGATGTCTCGTGCCACGGTCGGTGGGCCATCGATGTCGACATCAACGGTGCCAACCTCGTCCAGGTGTGGCTGGGACACCTCATCCGGCTACCCGAGACCGAGCGAGAGCACTGGCTCACACACAACGTCCCGCCGAACGGTGGAATAACCATCACACGTAGCGTGCGGGACCTAGCGGGCCAGTGGGTAGAGGACGAACGCCCTGACCCTGCTCGGCTGAGACGAGCTAAGGCAGAACTCATCGAGGCGTTCACTGGCTACTTCGGTGAGTCGTTGTACAAGCAACTCGGCCCGGCTGACCTCCGTGCGTTCGATGCCTTGGCATTGTGTACCAATCCAACCGAAGGCCAACGCGACAACGGTGTCATGGTTCTGTCGAAAGGGATCGTGGATGCACTCGATGTCAAGACTCTTCGAGAGTCCTCGGGCGCGGACACGAATAGTCCTTCGCTTGCCTGCCTACAGCTACTCGTCGAGAACTTGGGTGCCGACCCGAATGGTCTCGTCGGACCCCTACGCCAGCTTCAGGGAATCCGATCGGCAGGCTCGGCCCACATGAAGGGCACGAAATTTACGACTGCGCTGTCGGCCGCAGGACTGAATTCTCTTCAGCCGGACAAACAATTCGAGACAATCGTAGATCGGGTTACGATGGCTCTGCAGGGCTTGTCCGAGCTGTTCCGAAGGACGCCCCCGCAAGTGTGATGGTGCCGGTCATTTTGTTCCAGTCTCGCTCTGATCATGGGTTCGCATTGATCTCACCCCACGCGTCTAACGCGTGTTGGTAGGTCGCCACAGCACCCGATTCAGTCGGAGCATCGCAGAGCGCGATCGCAGCCCTGGCAAGCGACGCGAGCGCAAGATCTCCCAGATCCAAGATCGCGTCGTCGCCATGACTGAGCAGAGTAAGCATCGTGGTAGCCATCATCTTCGGATGTTCCAGGACTTCAGCGGGCTGAGGCTGGCCCAACTCGATCAAGGCCAGCGCTTCGAGAAACATCGGTACAGCGAACGCCACCCTCGGATTGATTGCGCTCATAGCGTGAAGGTTAGCAATCGGCCGAATACCGGATGTTCTGGAGAATCTCTGAGACGGTGGAGGTATGACATCGAAACGTACCTCCGCCGGCGACAAACGCGCCCGCAAGGTCCAGCAACGTCGAAAGCGACTTGCACAGCAAGGGGTCTCACGTGAGCAGCACGCTGCGCTGGTGCTCGAGCGCAGCGGTGATCCCTCGTTCGTGCAACGGCGCACCAACGCCGACGGTGGGCGCACTCTGTCGTGGAGCAAGGACATGGTGGGTGGTGCGGAGCTCAACGACTCTCTCGAAGAGCAGCGACAGGCGTTTCGGGACAAGTTCGGCCGAGATCTCGGGCCGAACGATCCATTGTTCTTCGACCCAGCTGCTGACACGCCGCAGGAGATCAGTGAGGAGAACTTGTTGGCGGACGTGGACTCCCTGATCGACAAGGCCCGCGAAGCAGGGGAGAACCCCGCCTACTTCCAAGCATGGCGCGACACCGGGTTCTTGCTCACCGAACACAACATGCATCTGTTCTCCGCGTCGGATATCGACGAATGGAACGCGGCGCTCGAACGGCATTGGGACGAAGCGGCATTCGGGCCGTTCGACGATGCATCTTAGGACCTACGGCATGTTCGGGCGGCTGCAGCGAGTCCGAGAGCGGTGGTGAAATTCCCACGCCGCTGACCGCGCGCACTGAAGTCGGATGGGCGAACTTCGGGTTTTGGTCACCAGTTAGTGCTGTGTCGCGTCGAACGGCAATTGCACCCTCGCACTATTTGCGCTCTAATTATGTACATGACTACTTTGCCGGTCGCGGATGCGCGTGCGCGTCTGTCCAAGATTGTGGACGATGCAGAACAAACCCACGCCCGGTATGAGATCACCCGTAATGGGCACCGGGCTGCTGTGTTGCTCGCTGCCGACGATTTCGATGCGCTGCAGGAGACCATTGCAGTGCTATCGGATCAGGAACTGCTGACATCTCATCTTCGGGGCGTGGCGGAGCTGCCTGAGGGTGACAGTCTCGATGCGAAGGAGTTGGCCGAGGTCATGCGGGTCGCTGGCCGGTCTACCCGCGCGTGAGTGAGCCTGAAGCGCCGTATCGGCTTGTGATTGCTCGATCAGCGTCTCGCGCTATCAGTCACACTCTTCCCGAGAAGGTCGCCGCTGCGGTGTACGAGTTCATCACCGGAGCATTGCTGGAGAATCCGCAGCGGGTCGGGAAGCCCCTGGCCCCGCCGCTTTCGCCCGCCTACAGCGCCCGCAGAGGCACCTACCGGGTTCTCTATCTGATCGACGCCGGGCAGCGCATCGTGCAGGTCACCGCGATCTCACACCGGTCAGATGCCTACCGCTGAGAAGATTGCGTAGCTACCGGATTATGTTGCGGAGATCAAGCCTCGTAGGCGTAAGGCTTCCACCAATGGTGGGTGGGTCGCGGTCTCCATCCAACCAGATTTTCGGTCCGCCTTGCTGCCGAGTGAGTCGGATACTGCGCTTCGCAGAATTCGGAGGGCATCTTCGATCGCCTCGCGATCGGCGTGATCGCGATCGAACCAACTCATGTCCGCGCCGATGACTCGTTCGTACTGCACCAGGGCACCATCCTTGTTCACTCCCGCTGTCTCCATCAGATCTAGTGAACCGATCGAGAAGACCAGAGCCCGAGTGATCGTTGTCGGCATTCCGCGCCGGTTTGCTTGGTAGACGGTCGGATCGACAATCCGGCCCATTGCCGGAATCCACAACACTAGGTGTCCTGTCCACCATGTGTCCGACTCCCATTTCGGTGTGCGGCTTCCCAGCTCCACCCACTGCTCGTCCGACCACGCCACCTGCCCGTACACGACCAACGGCTCAGCCTCGATCCCGTAGTCACGCAATGCCGGAATCAGGCAACGCACCGCAGCAATGCAGGTGCCGGAAAAACCGCCCTCGGTGTAGGCCTGCCAAATCTGGCAATGCCGGTCGATGATCTGCACTTCTGCCGGTGCAGTCACGCCAGGATTCGCAGGGGGACGGATCCCCGCTACCGGTGGTGTGACGTACCCGGCCCGCTGCGCCCATTCTGGCAATGCAGCGGCTCCCGGACCGCTACGCGATCGCCCTGACCCCTTGCCTGCACCCTTGCGTTTCTTGCTCACCGGTGACATTTAGACGCTCCCAACCCACCTCGACTCTCTGCCCCGTCGCAGGAGTTTCGCGTCCCGACCGTACCGGCCAGGTACGACACTTCCCGCACGCTAACGATCACATCCCTGTATTCAGGTTGACATGGTTGACATGACGCGAACAGCCGGGGATGATCAGGGTATGTCCACTGTCGAGAAGGATTTCGAGGTCATGGCGCACCGGCTGGTCGAGGCCAGTGGCGCGCCGGACGAGCGTGATCTGGCGTATGCAATAGCGGGCCTCGGCGGCATCGTCAACGGCCTCAAGGCGCGTCGCGCGTGGAGTGAGCACGTAGGGGAAATCTTGACCCCCAGTCAGGCCCTCGACGTTGCGGGTTGGACGCGTGCTGCCTTGAGCAAGGCTGTGAAAGAGAACCGCGTTCTTCGGTTGACCGGCAGCAACGGCAAATACGGCTACGCCGCCGCAGGCTTCACCGATGCCCAACCGGCGAAGCCGATTCTCGGCATCCAAGAGGTGCTGCGTGTGTGGGCGGGGCAGGACCCGCGTGGATGGTTGGCGGTCGCGTGGCTGACTACCGAACAGCCAGAGCTCGACGGCCGTACACCTCGGCAAGCACTTCTCGACGGGGACGTTCCTACGGCTGCTCGCGCTGCCCGGGCTGCGGTCAGTCGGCTTGCGGCGTGAGCGCTGAACGCGCCGTCGTTCATCTGTTCGAGCCCAAGCCCGTCGGTGAATTGGCGGAGCGATTTCCGTCGTGCGTCTACCCGGCTGGGGCCGAGCTGTTTCGATCGCATCAGGCCAGTCTGGGACCGTGGTGGTACTCATCGAATGGCGGCGGCAGGTTCGACCTCGAAGCCCCTGATGGGACTTGCTACCTGGCCGAAGACGAAGTGGTCACTCTCCTGGAGATTTTCGGTGGCCAACAGGTCGTGCCGAGATACGAGGTCGATGCGCGTGCAGCGTCGACGATCACGTTGGATGCTGATATCAGGCTCGCTGATCTGACTGCGAACACCGGTGTCGCGCTCGGAGTCACGGCAGAAATCTTTACTACCGCCGACTATCCGCTGACGCAGCGGTGGGCGGCCGCGTTACGGGAGGCCGGGTTCGAGGGTCTGCGGTACTGGGCCCGCCACGACCTCGAACATGCCCGGCGGTGCATTGCACTGTTCGGGCAAGCGGGGGTGGCAGGCGAGGAGCATCGTCATACCGTCCAGGCCACGGTCACCCTGTCTGAGCGAGCGGACCTGCTGGAGCGGTGGCGTGAAGAAACTGGTGTCGCGATCTTGGACGTACCAGATCTGTTGTAGCGATCGTGGTCAACCGCCCGCAAGGTATTGCTAACGAAACTTACAGTAAGTACTGTAAGTCTCATGAAGATCAGCGCACGTCCTCTGCTCGACAATTCCGTCGACGCCGAACTGTTCGTCGGCCGGCGAGACGAACTCGCCGCGATATGGGACGGATTGAACGCTGAGCTCAACGTTCTGGTGACGGGGGACCGCGGCACAGGCCGAACGTCGCTGCTTAGACAGCTGCAGCTCGACAGCCGAGAGCCGTTCACCGGTGCCCGCCGCGAAGGCGACTTCCCGATGAGCTTCGTTCGGGTCGAGGGGATCTCGGACGGCCGTGACGTGCTCGCCCGCGTCGTAGAACAGGTCACCGGCGAACCGGCAGTCGACAGTGACGGGCCCGACGTCTTGCTGCGGCGATTGAGTGACTTTCGCCTGCAGTTCATCGACGCCACGCTTCGGAGGTGGGCAGCAGAAAGCGACGACGGCACTGCTCCGCTTGGGACGCGGCTGTATCCGGTGATCATCGTCGACGACGTCACCGCATCGGCCGGGCACGCACTGTTCGGGCGGTACCGCGATGAGGTGTGGGCGACGGGATACCTGTGGGCGGTGTCGGTGCGTGAAAGTGACCGTCAAGGTCTCCTGACTCCGCCTGCAGATGCATTCTTCGAGAAGATCGTCGACGTACCCCCGCTCTCGAGAACGGAAAGCATCAAGTTGATCACTCGCCGCGCGGGAATCGACATGGAACCGCAAGCCAGCACCCTCGCTGATGCGGTAGGGCGAAACCCCCGAGATCTGGTAAGTGCTCTGCGGGGATTCCTGCAGGACCCCGGGTCGTACGAGGACAACTACCTGGCCCTCGCCGATAGAGACAATGCGCTCTGGGCTTTGGGTCGCCCAGCGTCGATGCTGGCGGCCGAAATGAAGGTGCGGGGCCCGGTCAGCGCATCGGATGAAGACTTGCTGGCCGCGTTGGGGTGGACGCGTCCTCGTGCTGTACAAGTCTTCAAGCAACTTTACGAGAAGGGGCTGGTCCGGAGCAGCGAAGTCTCGTCAGGTCCCGGGCGGCCGCGGCGGGTGTACGAGTTGACTCCGCCGGCGGAATGGCTGCGGACCGAACACGCTGATCCGGAGGACCAGAAATGAGTGACGCCCTACTGCGTCAATTGCGGGACTCGAAGGCCTTCGACCCGTCGCCGGATCCGGATCGTATGTGGCAGGTCCATGTGCCGTTCGACGTCCTCACTGGCCCCGTGAGTGGTGACTACGAGCAGCGCTTCATGGACGCTGTTCGGCGGCGTGAGCGTGTGGCTCTGATCGGTGCCAGTGGCTCGGGTAAGTCCTCGATCACCGAGTACGTGATGGACGCTCTTCACTCCGAAAACGTTGCAGCACTGAGGATCAGGATGGGATTTCAGACCGACTCCCTCGTCTCCGATCCGGCTGAATTCCCGCGTCTGTTGGTCAACACCATCGCCAAACAGCTCGACGAGAACCGGGCAGTCCAGAAGATTGCTCGGGAAATGCGTGGAGGTTCCCCACATCGACCGGTCAAATTCTCGGTTGGTCTCCCATGGTTGGCCGGCAATCTCGCGATCGAGCTCGGCAGCGTGGTGAACGAACCATCGCAAGGTGAGGATGTCGTGGATCAGGCCATCAGGGTCCTGGAACTGATTTCGCGCAGTGGCTTGATTCCGACGCTCGTGCTCGATGACACGGACCAGTGGATACGTCGTCCAGGTATCGGCGTCGATCCGGAGCCGCGGATCGCAATGTTCTTCGGCTTGACTCTGAGGATGATCGCCGAGCGACTTCCGGCAGCATGTGTCGTCGCCGTCCATAACGACTACATCGACAGCCCCCACTACAAACAGGCTCGCGAATACCTGAACACGCGAATCACCCTGCCCGCCTTAGCTAATTCAGCCGCGCTGGGGTCGATCATCGGTAGGCGGGCCCGCCAGGCCGCGGGAAATCCGAATCTCGGCGCGGTCGACGTCATCGACGCTGACGCCCTCCAGCATCTCTTCGACCACTACGGGGCCGGTCGCAGTGTCCGCCGGGAGCTGGTCGTATTGCAGGATGCGTTGGTACGAGCGTGTTCTGCAGTAAGTGAGACCATCGCCGCAGCTCACGTCGTCGCTGCGATCGCTGCAGGCTAGGACACGACTACCGGCGTAGGTAGTTCGCAAAATGCATCGCCTGAACTGCAATTCGGGTTTACCAACCCCTTTGCAGCTTCAGTAGTAGGTGTGAAACTGCTTGGCCCTGTCCACCGCATCGAGGACCTCAGCGTCGAGGCCTTGAGCTTCTCGTTCGATCGCGTTTACCCGTCGCTTCATGCCTGCTCTGGCGAGCCACGGCGACCACATCAGTCGACTGAGCTGCGCTGCTGACAAGCGCACACATCGCCCCAGCGCAGTGTTGATTCCCCCGGCTTCTTCCTGACCGTCTTTCTGCTTTACGTCGTCGTCGCTCGTCAGGCGCGCCACAGTGGCCAGTTGGATGTACAAACGCAGTGGCCGTCGCGGAACCCGTGCAATGATCGCGGCCGTCTCAAGCTCGCGGACACTGTCCTTGAAGTGCTGAAACGACGGATCAGTGGACGACGACCCTGCCCATCGGGTGCGTTCGGTGCTCGCCAAGTGCCGGAGAACCTCGCTACGCAGTTGACGGCGTTGCTGACTGCCGATCAGGTACTGGCCCGCAAAGGATCCGATACCGAGAGCTCCGATAATCGAGGCCACACCACTGATATCCATTTCGTAACAGTATTCGGATCCAGAACTTGGGGTCGGTTGACGCAACGTGAGTGGTGAAAAAGGAGAGATTTTTCCGTACCTATTGCGCCTCACGCGGCAGCAGATGTTCCGACTCCCGAATATTTGCCGGTGCTCGAAGTGTCCACCTCCGCAGGCATAATCGTGGACTGTTGGAGCCGATCGACTTTGGAATGGCGAAATTCCTCGCCTAGGGACGGTAGTGCTTCGGTCGCCGACAGATGGTCGGATCCGCGCGTGCGAATCGGAGTAGAAGGCAGTCCTATGTGGCGATGGACCGGAGAGAGTGTGACATGACGGTTGCCGATCAGAAGGTTTCGGAGCGGGAGAATGCCGAGCATCGCGCGCGTCCTCCGCAGAAACGTGCGCAACGGACCCGTGACGCGTTGATTACCGGTGCGGCTCGAACCATCGCATGTGGGGGAAGCGGCGTCACGGTCAACGACCTGATACAGGCTGCAGGGGTGACCAAAGGGGGCATGTACTTCCACTTCCCATCGAAGGACGCTGTTGTTCATGCAGTGGTCGACCAGGCTGCTCGACAATGCGAGTTCCTCCGGGCGCATCGCCCGTCTACAGGAGACACTGTGGCCGATGTTCAGGACTTGCTCGGCGGCTACTTCACTCATGCGAAACGGTATTGGTCTCTGAGGGCAGCAGCGGTGTTGTGGACCGACCTCCACTACGAGGACGTCGCACGGGCCGCGACCTACCACCCTCTCAGGGCCGCGGTCCTGGCCCTTCTGACCAGCAACGGCAGGCTGCCGACGATATCGGTGGACACTGCCGATGCTGTCATGGCCATCGTGTGCGGCGTGACGACCACCGCCGGGCCGGGGGGCTTCGGTGACGGCGGCGATCTCGACACCGTCCTGCGGTTGACGGGGCCCGTGATCGCGGCTGCCGGTGCAGTGGCGGTATGAACAGCGGTGGCGGGGACTCCGGGAAGCCTTGATCTCCGCCGGTTACCCGCGGCCGGTAGTGGGCGACGAGCCGGGCCAGCTCACGTTGTCGTGGGGCACCGGTGTCGGCGTACGAGAGATGTGTGTGAGCCCTTCAGGGGTGGTCGCCCGGACACCGGACGCGGTCTTTGCCTTGGGCCTGTTACGTCAGTCGGCAGCAGACTGGGTATCGCCGCTGCACCCGCTGATCGCAGAGCCGATCGTGCGCACATCCGAATCGCCCTTTCGGGTAGTCGAGCCGGTGACCAACATCGTTCGGAGCGCGTCGGTGATCCGGCGTTCGATGACGTGCCAGGTGAGTTTCCTGGGCTGTCAGTGTGCGGCGTTGTACGCCTCTTCGATGTCGGTGGGGATGCGGCCTCGATCGCCGATCTCGTGACCGTTGTCCGCCGCCCACTGCCGAATTGCGCGAGTCTGCGCCGGGTCACGCTTGGCCGGTGTCCCGGCTGTCGAAGGCGTCGACGCGGTTGCGGGGGAGGGTTTACGTTTGCGTCCGCCAACCCGCGCGGCGTGCTTGATGTAGTAGTCGAGCTTTCTGTGAAACTCGCTGGCGTTCTTTGCTTTCAAGTCGATCACGTACTCGACGCCCTGGACCGCGAACTCGATCGTTTCACCGGAGTCGTCGATGACCGATCCGTCGATGTCGTCGACCAATTGAATCGTTTCTAGCTTGGCCACAGTGAAGAAACCCTCTCGCAAAAATGTATGGAAGACAGCTAAGTGAGCGTATAACGGGTCTGCGTGGTCGTGACAACTGTGGGTGCGGCGCGCGTGGTTCGGATGCAGGATCGAGAGAGTGCGATTATGGGCAGCGCTCCATTCGTGGTCGGCGATGAAGCCCAAGTTACTAGTCGTGTGCACTTCAATGTCGGGGCAGCCGATGCAATGGCAAGATTTCTTGCATGCATTCTAGGGCCGAGGGGCATGCTGGAATCGGGCTGACAGCTCATCCCGAAACTCGTCGCTTCTGTCTTTGATCCAATCCATCAGCTGCCTCATGCCATTCGTTTGCCCGACTGGCGCTGGCCGTCGTTCGTGTGGTTTGAACTTGAATTGCGGTACGGGTTCCTCGCCATCCCAAATGTCGAATTTTGCAGTCAGTCGATCGAGGAAAGTTGTGGCACGCGCGGTAGTCGAGTTCACGACGAAACTTCGGTGTCGGCGGACAGCGCCGGGTGACGAGCGTGTGTCTGACAGTTCCTCCTTGCGACGATCGAGCACTCGCACTTGGCTGCGGATGACAGCTATCGCGCCACGGGTTTCGACAGACCAACTGCCTCTTCCTACCTGGGCGGCCCAAGTGTCTACGGCGCGGCGCGCATCGTTGGGTAGTTCACGCGATCGGGCGATGTACGGGGCGACGTCGTCGACGCTTCGCCCACTATGGAACTCGTGGTCGAGGTCTCGGAGGTTGTAGGCAATGCGCCTCTCCTCCAGCGCGAATGCCGATGCGAACCCGATCTTGCGGTCGCGGTCGCGCTCTTTCCTGTCGCGGTGGGCCTGTTGTTTGTCGAGACAGCGATCATGGGCGAGCTGGTCTGTGAAGAATTTGTATGCAATGGCAAGACCCGCGACGGTTATTACTGTCGGTACTCCGGGTGTCTGCAGCCACTTTGCGCTCCACAATCCGACCAGAATCTCTGCCACCCATTCATGCGGGATAGTGCACCGCATTGCCATCTTTCAAATTCTCGCTACCGAGGACGATGCTGCCCGACGGGTCCGTCGGCGGCATCATCTGGCAGTCGACGGTGGCGACGACGTCGACTGCTTTAGTTCTGTTGGTTGTTCCTCGTGCCTCCACGAGCTCAGTTGCCTCTGGGGCTGTGGTGAAGATCGTGCACCGAGAAATCAGTTAGGTATGGTGCGCCCCACTGGTCTCTTCTGCGCTGAACCCTTGAGGCTCTGCACCCCCTCCTCGGCGAGGACAACGCAGATAGGTTGGGTGGCGTTCAGTTCGGGAAGAGGTCGTCTAGCTCGGCCCCGGTGAGCAGCTTCCCGCGTGTCGGGCTCAGGAGGGTGCCGAGCCAGCGTCCGCTGGGCAGTCGAGTTTCTACCTTGGTGCGGGCATCTCCACGAGAGGCTGCGCTGTCGTCTCCACACAGTGCGTCGTATTGCTGTAGTCGATCTGCAAGTAGGTCGTACAGGTGCAGCGCGGCCGCGTGGTTGATCAAGGCGATGCTGTCTCGTGCGGCTTCTTGCGCGTCCTTCTGAACCTCCGTAGCGGGGGTCAACAGGCAGCCGTAGACATGGGTTTTGGGTGCGCGGGTCTTCTCGACCCGGATCTGACCGAGCAGCTGATTGACGTCCGTGCGGCTCAACGGAGGTGGGGTACCGGACGGGACAGTCTTGACTTCCCACACACGGCGTTCGGAGCGTTTGGTGGTCGACCATGTCCATCGACAGTCAGTGGCGCTTTGTTCCTTGTCCGGCGGTCGTTCACCGCTGGTAGCTGCCAACCGCGCCAGCGCGAGCAGACCGGCACATTGCTCGTCGTGAGTTCCTGACGGCGCTCATCGAAATTCCCCACTGACGCTCACTGAAATTCCCCACCCGTGTGGCACCGCCAACGAGGGCGGGCCTCCCCGGATGCTGATGGTCTCTGACCACACACCAGCTACCCGAAGGAGACCCGCTCCTCATGCTTACACGGGAGGAAGACGTGGAAATACACGCCCTGCATCAACGAGGCTGGAAGATCGCCGACATCGCGAGACACACCGGCCGCGACCGCAAGACCATCCGGTCCTACCTCAACGGGACCACCACACCCGGAGTGCGTAAACGCAGCATCCCGGACCCCTTCGAGGTGTTCCTCGCCTACGTCACCGCACGCCTGTCCGAAGACCCACACCTGTGGGTCCGCACCCTCTGCGACGAGCTCGAAGACCTCGGATATTCGATGTCGTATCAAACGCTGCACCGCAAGATCCGAGAACTGAAACTTCGCCCGATCTGCAAAGCCTGCCTCACCGCAACCGAAAGACCCAACGCAGTGATCGATCACCCGCCGGGTGAAGAGACACAATGGGATTGGGTCGATCTACCCAACCCGCCCGCTTCCTGGGGATGGGGCTCGATGGCACATCTGTTCGTCGGAACGCTGGCCTGCTCGGCCAAATGGCGCGGGATCCTGGCCCCGAACATGACCCAACCCCATGTCGTCGACGGGCTCGACCGCATCTGCCGAGGCCTCGGCGGCGTCAGCCGCGTGTGGCGGTTCGATCGGATGGCGACAGTCTGCCACCCCGACTCCGGCTGCATCACGGCCAGCTTCGCCGGCGTCGCGAAACACTACGGTGTCTCCGTCGCGATCTGCCCACCCCGCCGCGGCAACCGCAAAGGCGCGGTGGAGAAGTCCAATCACACTGCAGCGCAACGGTGGTGGCGCACTGTCGCCGACGATCTGACCGTCGAGCAAGCCCAAGCAAGCCTCGACCGGTTCTGCAGCCTGCGCGGCGACACCCGGCTGCGGGCCACCAAAGATGGACGGGCGTCGGTGGGGACGATCGCCACCACCGAGGGGTTGCATACGTTGCCGGCGGCTGCGTATCCGGCGATCCTGAGCACCGACCGGGTCGTCTCGCGCCAAGCGTTGGTGTCCTATCGCGGTAACCGGTATTCGGTCCCACCCGAACTCGCCTGTGCCACTGTGACAGTGACGCATGTTCTGGGCGTCGATGTCATCGACATCGTCACCACATCCGGCATCACCATTGCCCGGCACCGGTTGGCTGCCGATGGGACTGGGGCGATGGTCCGCGATCACGGACATGTCTACGCTCTCGAACAAGCAGCGATGGCTGGTGCGAACACCGGCCGCCCGCACCGCCGGAAAGAACGGATCCCACCCGGTCCCGACGCTCTCGCCGCTGCCGAGAAACTCCGAGCGTCGGCCGAATCGGCACTGCCCTCCGGAGATGGTCAGCGCGAAAGCGGGAGTCATGCAACCGAATCCACTGACACCGGCGCGGTCATCTACGACCTGTCGGTCTACGAACGGGCCGCACACGGAAGGAACACCCTCTGATGGTCGACAAGAAAACAGGCGACCGGGTGCCGGCACCGAACACCGCCGAAGCGGCGAGTCTCTATCAACGCCTGCGTGGGCATCTGGCGGTCCTGAAGCTGCACGACGCCGCCGAAGCGTTGCCCTCGGTCCTCGACCAAGCAGCTGCGGAGGAGCTGTCGATGACCGCGGCGTTGGATCGGTTGCTGTCGATCGAAGTCGAGGCCACCGAGGCACGGCGTTTGACCGGCAGGTTGCGGTTCGCGTGTCTGCCGACGCCGGCATCGCTCGAGGACTTCGACTACGACGTCGCAGCCGGTATCGACCGCAAGCTCATCGACGAACTCGCGACCTGCCGCTACTTGGAGACGGCGACGAATGTGCTGCTCATCGGCCCGCCCGGGGTCGGCAAGACGCACCTGTCGGTCGGGCTCGCGAGGGCTGCTGCGCATGCGGGGTATCGGACGTATTTCACCACCGCTGCCGATCTCGCTGCCCGCTGCCATCGGGCAGCGCTGGAGGGTCGGTGGGCTACGACGATGCGATTCTATGCCGGCCCGACGCTGCTGGTGATCGACGAGCTCGGCTACCTACCGCTGCCCGGCGAGGCTGCGTCGGCGCTGTTTCAGGTTGTCTCGCAACGGTATATGAAGACATCGATCGTGATGACCACAAACCGTGGTGTCGGATCGTGGGGTGAAGTGCTCGGTGACAACACGGTCGCCGCAGCCATGCTCGACCGGCTCCTGCATCGCTCGGTCGTGCTCAACCTCGACGGCGATTCCTACCGGTTACGGGACCACAACGCCAGATCGGAGAAGCTCCGTAAAGCCACCACCGGAACCCGCCAACCACTACAGTGAAGACCGCTCACGAGTGGGGAATTTCGGTGAGCGCGGTTGGGGAATTTCGCTGAGCCTCGTCATTCCGGCCAGCAAGGCGCGTCCGGCCGATATTTCCTTTGCCAGTCGGGTACCGGCCTCTCGACGCCACTCATCCCACGCGAGGAACAGCTGGTCGGTGTCATCTGCGGGATTGGTGAAGCCGTCGAGGTCCGAGATTGTGCGACGAAGCCTCTGGAACCATGCGGTCCGGGGTCCGTCGTGGGTGGCATCCTCCAATGCATTACGGGCCGCTGCGAAGTCTTTGGGGGTGCCGCCGGTGAAGTGTGCGTGGGCTTCGACGTACCGCCAGAACGCGGCGTGTTCGGTTTCGTCCGCGGCCGCGAGTTTGTCCGATGCTTCGCGTGCGTGTTGTGCCGCTGCTGTGTGGTCGCTGATCCACATGTCAGCGACGGCGGTCACTTCGAGGTCGGCGCTCGATACGGTGCTGCTGCCGCCTGTCTTCTTTCCTGGTCGTCGCCGGCGAGGCCGCGTAGACGCTGGTGACGCGGTCGACGTCGCTGCGGTCCAGAACTTGTCACAGGCTTCCCGTGTGCCGGCCCAGCCGGTGTCGTAGATTTCCAGTGCTCCCTTGATGGTGTCTTGGGTGCCGTCGGGGATGGATTGTCGAACGACGGTTGTCGGCCAGCACACGAGCGAACAGTGGGTCCAAGCCCAGGTACATCGATCGGTCCGAGGGCTCGCGGTTGGCGCGGCCGAGTGCTTGCGTGACGCGCTGGCCGACGCGGTGTCGCATGAAGCTGGCATCACCGAGATAAGCGACGACGAAGCGCTCGAATTCGCTGCTTGCTTGGGGTACCGATGTGATGATGACGAGCTTGCACAGGTCGCCGGCGAGGTCGAGACCGTCGTAGCGGCCGGCGGCGATGAGGTGGCCAGAGGGTGCGTGAGTCCAACTGTCGAATGCGGAGTCGTCACTGGGCTTCAGCCTAAATACAGTGAGCTTTTCCGCCAACAATTTGGTCTGTAGGGCGTCGGCTTCTGCGTGGCTCGAGCACAGCCACGCCGTTCTGCCGCCCGCTTCGGCCGACTGTTCGAGCGCCCAGGCAAGTGTGTTCGGACCGAGCGCTTCGTCTGGGCTGGGGTTGAGTACGAACAGACGCTCACCAGTGGATGCCGCATTCAACGGGTCGGCGGTTGACAGGGCCATAATCTGTCGGCCGCCTACTCGTCGTTGCAGGTCGTCCATGGTTCCGAGCGTTGCCGACAGGTAGATACGCTGCTTGGCACGTGAGTACCACTTGTTGAGGGTTGTCGGCGGATGATAGGGCCGGATCTCGATCCCGGAAGGCCCGATCAGTACCCCGCAATGCCCGAGGTGGTCTCGGATGGTGGGCCACACATATTTGGCTTCTTGGGCCTCGACGTACGGCGATGCTTCAATGGCGTTACGTATACGTTCCTCAAGAGTCTTCCAGTCCTTGAAGGACAGTAGTTCTGGCGGAGTACCAGACCGGGCTGTTCCGTCCTGCATGGCGTGCAGTCCGGGGTATGACGATGTGTATGTGATCACGAACCCGCAGATCGTCCGATAGAGCGACCTGGCCGCACCGCTTTCGTCGGGGATGCGAAAGGTCTGCATAGAACTCAACGGTTGTTCGGCGAGGTGAGCATCGTCGAAGATAACGAGGTCGGCGGGCTCGGGGACTGGGCTGGAGTTGAAGTAGACCCAGTAGTTCATTACGCCGACGACCTGACCCTGGTTGTAGTCGTCGAGCGTGGTCCCGCCGTAGGACTTGCCCGCGAAAAGGACCACCTCCAACCCGAGCTCCTCCGCTTCCGCTCGAACCCGCTCGGCGAGTTGACGTGTTCCGGCCAGATAGGCGACAGTGCGGCCTTGATCAAGCGCGTAGTCAGCGATCAGCAGAGCAACTAGTGTCTTGCCCTCGCCGGTGCCCATTTCGATTGCCAGGTCCGGAGTGGCCAAATGTTCTGCGGCATATGCGCTGAGAACTTGGCTCTGGCTGGGACGTAGCCCGATGAAACGTGCAGATCCCAACGCAGTCATGCGGTTTGCGAAGTCCGGCACGGTGCCATCGATCGTCAACGTCACATACCCTTCGTCGAGCCCAGCGGCTTTCGACTGTACCTGCGAACTCCCATGTTGTTTCAGGGTTTCCGACTCGCTGAGTTTGAGCGATAGCTGCCGACGCTACGGGTGCTATCGGCAGGTCGATGCTGGTTCCGCTAAGTATGCTGCGGGGCCATTTCGACGACGATGCAGTCGTGCTTGATCGGGGTCAGCCTGCAGTCATCGTGACTGAGGTCTAGGAGCGGACAGCCACGACCAGTACGAACAGCCGGTCGTCCGATCATTGTTCGGCATTGATTGCGATGCGAAATTCTCCTGCGAATCCGGTTCCGTCGACGGCAAACGTCCAGTCACCGGCGTCGTTCCGTGCCAGCTGTTGCACGCCGTTGGCCGTGTTGTCGGCGAGAAGTCCCAGCTCGGCCTCGTATTGCGGGTCGTTGCTGCCGAGAAACCGTTCACCGGTGTGCACGAACACGGCCGGTCCACCAGCGCGAGGGAACACCTGTACGTAATACTGCTTTCGGAAGATCACGTTGTCGGAGAACCCGACGCCGTAGCTGTCTCTCTCGCCGACGTATACATCGAGGCGGAAGACCAGACCCGGCACGTCCGTGTCAGGTTTGTCATCCTGATCGACCCAGCCTTCCCAGACCAACCGATCCGGCCCAGCCCACCCCGTGGTGCGATCGCCGGCATCGTCCAGGGGATTCCTGAGTTCACCTTCCAGGTCGGGTGGCCCGCCGAGCAGGTCCGGACGGTCGAACGGGCCGTAGCAGTTCTCCGCCTCCGGGCTTTGGTGAAACAGCTCGAAGTCCACGTACCGCGGTTTGATCGTCACCCCGAAGTAGAACTCACTTTTTCCGAAACAGTCCTGTCCCCGCTCGACTTTTGCCTCGTCGAGCCAGAGCTGGATGCGATGCGACCCGTGCAGGAACCGCATCGCTATCTCGTAGGATTCCCTGCACGTCACCAGTGAGTCCACCCCGCCGTGGCACTTGTGTACGAAGGTGCGGGGCGCGCCGGGAAGCTGCGCGGCGGACTGTTTGACGAGCCCATCGCTGCGGTTCGTACTTAGCGAACCTCCGTCGAACAGGGTGGACAGCCGATTTGCCAACGAAGCTCCGCTCGCGCCGTAGGTGCGGTAGTTGGTGCCGACGACAGTCAGGATCCGCTGGATCGGAAACGCGTCCAAGACCTTCAAGAACCTCGTGCTCGACGGCGAGAACGAGGCCAGTTCGTCGCTTGCGTCGCGCGCGCCCGGCAGCAGGTCGAGCAACCAGCGGGGCACGCGTTGAAAGGCAATCCCGCGGTGCGGTGTGCCGAGGGTGACGACGCGATGCACCAGTCTTTGAGCTGAATGGTGTGCGTTCTCTTCCATCGCCAACAGGGCCTCCCGCATAACCAGCCCACCCATGCTGTGGGCGATGACGTCGACGCCGTCGAATGTCTGGTTGTGCTGTTCTGACGACCGTTCGATCAGGGAAATGAGGCGGACCAGCCCTTCCGCGTATCGGGCCAGGGTCCGCGGCGAGAGGTCGTAAAATCGGTACACCCATATCGTCCCGGAAGTGGCCTCGTTGAGAACGCGCGCGGCCGTGCGCGGATCGATGACAACGCTGCCGCCTACATCAGAGGGGTCGTATTCGCCCGTGTCGGCGGGTCCTTCGACATTCTGCGCGTAGTAGCCCACAACGTTGGTCGCGTCTGTGTAGCGGTACCTCTTCGCTTTCAGTGCGCGGAGCAGGAAGCCCTCGTAGATGTAGTTGTCACCACGCTTGGTGGGGTAGACCGTGCCGTCGTTGTATCCCTGATACGCACTACGCTGATCATCAGCGACATCGACGCCGCCGAACCCCCTGATCAGGATTAACGGTCGGCATTTTATTTCGCCCATCTGAACCTCCACGAGTGTTCGTCGCAGCAGGCACATGCCCCCGCTGTAACTCGTCGTCCTTGACTCAAATCGACGGGTGGAGATACCTGAGGTGCAACCGCGAACCCGCTGAGCTGGTCGTTGCGGCCAGGCCGCTTCTGATGGTCCTCGTGTTGGGGGGCGATGTCACTGGTAGTTAGGGCTGACAACCGTTTGAACGGCAGACCCGTTGGCCTGCGGATGAGAATTCGAGCTGTTCGTGGTGTCCGGTCCTGACGCTAGTGTGCATCGACAGAGACAGCCAACAGGGGCCTTGGCCTATCGGTGGGGGTGAATGATCATGCGAGACAAGAGCGGTGGAGATGTGAACGTCGACGGAAGCGGGGACGCCGTAGGACACGTCGTGGACAGGTTCGCCGCGGTGATGACCGAATTCGACGTCGATACTGCCGGCGTGGGTGTGCCGTGTATCGATTCGGTGTGGCAGGGGGAGTTGCGGGGATGAGGGGCCGGCAGCTCGTCGTTGTTGACGTCCACACCACGGGGCCGTCGTTCGAGGCTCACGAGGCCTTCGAGCTCGCCGCGATCGACGGTGCATCCGGGAGGGTGTGGGATCTCGCGCTGCCTTTGACATCGGCACAGCTCGAACGGGCGGATTCAACATTCCTGCAGCTCAGCGGATACCACCGTCGACGGCTGGTGGAAAAGGCGCAGCATGACGCGTTGACCATTGGAACGGAGCTCGCGGCGCTCAGTGATGTGTTGGCTGGAAACACGCTCGGCGGCGCAGATCCGGAGATCCATGCGGCATTTTTGAGCAAGGTCTTTCACCGGCATGGTGTCCGGTCGCGTTGGCACCACCTGCCCGCAGATATCGCGGCGTTGACCGCCGGTGCCCATGGGATCCCCGCAACCAACATTCCGCGGCTGGAGGTGTGCTGCGAATTGTGGAATGTGCAGCTCGCGGAATTTCCTTCGGCGCTGGATCGGGCGCACGCTGTCGCCGATTGCTTCGCGGCGTTCGACCGCAGAAGCGGACGGGAATCGGTGTCGGCAACGCTCAGAGGCGAGTAGGTGTTGAAGCAGCCGCTTATTGCGCTGGGCCACACCTGAGCCCCGCAGTTCTGTCTCGGTAGTCACGCTATCGCAGGCGGCGAATCCAGACGAATGGTATTCTACGAGTTAATACTCGTATTTGATGGCAGCGGCCGTCACCGTTGGACGTGGGGATCTGATGGATCTGTTCATCGATGTCATAGCCTCAATCGCTTCCTGGTGTGCTCCGATGGTTCTGCTCGTGGCTGCCGCAATCCTCTTGGTGGAATCCGGCTTGCTCGTCGGGTTTCTCCTCCCGGGTACTGGCACGGTTCTGGCGGTCGGTGCTCTCGTGGGGCTGGGCGAACTTGATCCCGTCGTGACGGCGATCGTCCTGATCGCTTCGTCGACAGCAGGGGCTCAGCTGGCCTTTCGGTCCATCAGGCGTGGATCGTGTCGCGCTGATATCGCCGGCGCAGGCCGCTTTGCGCGCCTGATCAACAGGGTGCTTGCTCGGGCACGTCAGTTGTTTTCGGGGGATGCGCGCGTCGGGACAGTGACCACGCATTTCGTCGGAGGCGCGAGGACCTTGGGGCCACGTCTCGCTGCGGGTTCCTCGTTGTCGTTCTCGAGGTTCGCGGTGTTGAATATCGTCGCCGCAACCGTGTGGGTCACTCTTCTGTTGACCACGGGAAGCGTGTTGGGAGCCAACCCCGCGTGGATCCCCTGGGCCACTGGCGCTTTCGTCGTGGCCGTAGTTGGAGTCATCGCAATTCGGGCATTTCGGCGCAGTGACGCTCCGGTTCCCGGCGGCACAATTCCCGCCCGTCGATCTGATCGACGGGGCGGGAATGCGGCTGTGCCGTGCAGTTGTGCCCGTGTCATTCGCGGCCGGCTGATACCCAACTCATGTCGGGTGCTCGGGTTCCGGTGACGGCGTCGGCGAGGGTGTCGAGGACGGCGAGCTGGTCCGCGGTGAGTTCGATGTGCACCGAGCCCGCGTTTTCGGTGACCCGATCCGCATTCCGAGTGCCGGGTATCGGAACGACGGGCAGCGCGAACTGTGTACCTTTCACCCGTAGCCACGCCAATGCGATCTGGGCGGGCGTGGATCCGTGCTGTGACGCGATGTCTGTCAATGGGGCGAGGGCGTCGGTGTTCGTTTCGAATGCGTCGAGTTGAAAGCGGGGTAGATACCGCCGAAAGTCGTTGTCGCCGAGCTGTTCCTGTTTCACTTTTCCGGTGAGCATTCCGCGTCCCAGTGGGGAGTAGGGAACGAATCCGATGCCGAGTCGAGCTGCGGTCGGGACGATGGCGTTCTCGACGTCGCGGCTGAACAAGCTCCATTCGGACTGGACCGCGGCGAGCGGATGGGTCCGGTGCGCTCGTTCTAGTTCGGGGGCGGTTACTTCCGATACTCCGATGTGCCGGACTTTTCCGTCGGCGATGAGCTCGGCCATCGCTCCGATGGTGTCGTCGATCGGGATGTGTGGGTCGACCCGGTGAAGGTAGTAGAGGTCGACGACGTCCACGTCGAGGCGACGCAGGCTGTTGTCGATGCACTGGCGGACGTAAGCCCTGTCTCCGCGGCTTCTGCGGCCGGGTTCGGTTACGGAGGTATCGATACCGAATTTGGTGGCGACGGTGACCTCGTCGCGACGGTCGGCGAGGAGTCTGCCGATCAGTTCCTCGTTGGTCCCGAGGCCGTACACATCTGCGGTGTCGATGAAGTCGATGCCGAGGTTGACGGCGTGATGCAGGGTCTTCAGTGCTTGGTCGGGGTCGGATTCGCCGTACATCGAGGTCAATGCCATGCCGCCGAATCCGAGTGCGGATACTTCGAGGCCTGTTCCGAGGTTCACGTGTGGGAAGTCGGTCATGATGCTGTCTCCTTGGAGGCGCTCGTTTCGGGTCGACCGCGTTCGACTGCCTGTGTGTCCGCGGGTCCGGCCACTGCGGTGAGGTAGGTCCGTATGGCTGCAGGGTTCTGCAGCGAGCCGGTCATGCCCACTATGCGGTCGGGACGCACGACAGCGACACCGCCCTGTCCGAGCTCGCTCGAAACGATCTCGTGGGTGTCGATCACGGTGGGAGTTGCGCTCAGAAGTGTGGTGGGGGAGTGGACCACGACCACGACGTGCAGCCGCGACCCCCACGAGTCGAGGATGGCATGTAAGGCCCGGAGTTCGTCGATACTGGTGATGGTGGCCAGCGCCAGGACTCGTCGGTCATCGAGGAGGTCGGGCAGCAACTTGTCGACCTCTCCGTCGAACTGGACGGGATGCGGGGGCAGGAACTTGCCCGGCGAGATGGTTCGACCGCGCCCGCCCCCGCGGGCCACTGACGGGCCGTAGGCCGTATCGATCTGCGCCAGTTGAGGAACGACACGCCGGGTGAGGAGCCCTGTCGCCGAGAGGATTCCGAGGATTCGGTCGCGGATCCACCGCGAAACGGCAGCACGAGTTGTCCACAGTTTCGTCTGAAGATCGGTCATCGCGGCGACCGATTCTGCGACGGGTCGTCGTTCGAGTTCATATGTTTCGAGTAGTGCTGCATCGGCTCCGTCGACCGCTACTGCTGCAAGTTTCCACGCGAGATTCGCCGCGTCCTGTATTCCGGTGTTCATACCTTGACCTCCCGCAGGACTGTGAATATGTGCAGCGTCGCCGGCAAGGATGAATCGGCCCGACACGTAGCGCGAGGACAGTCTCCGGTGTACTCGAAAGTCGCTCTGCCAAAGCACATTACTGACCCGGAAGCGGCCGAGGCCGCGTTGGCCGAGCATGATGTTGGCGCGATCGGTGATCTGAGTCGGCGGTATGAGCGCAGGGGAAGCGGACTGACGGTGTCCGAGAAATACCCGGTGTCCACCACCTGGGAGCGGGACGACGACCGTCACCCCGTCCGGGTGGAGATGGTACTGAGCCTCCCCGACCGACCCATCGGTTTCTAGGGTGCCGTCCACCAGCAGAAAAGCGTCGTCGTAGCTGTCGCCGTCGAAGTCGATGGCCGCTGTTTTCCGCACGGTGCTGTGTGCACCGTCGGTGCCCACGATCCACTCTGCTGTTGTGGTGAAGCGGATTCCGCTCGGACCGACCAATGACGCCCTCGCCCCGTCGCTGGGCCCGGCAGGGTCCGGATCGAGGGCACCGAGGAACTTGTGCCGCCAGCGGACCGTACCTCCCAGCGCCTGGTAGAGCTCGAGGAGAGCTGCCTCGACGAGGGGCTGCGGAAGGGACAGTGGTTTGTGCAGGCCGGGCTGGTCGAGGCCGGTGAAGTCGACGTGGCCGATCTGTGACCCTTTCGACCAGTACGACGCTCGGTCGAGAGTGACGCCGGCATCGAATACCGCGGGATCGACACCGAGGATGCGCAGGCTCTCCTGGGCGGCACTCCAGAGTACGAGGGCTTTCGGTTCGGTCGAGGGCCCCGACTTGCCGTCGATAATCATGTGGTCGACGTTCCTGCGGGCGAGCTCGCAAGCAAGCGTCAGACCTGTGGGGCCCGCGCCGACGATGAGGACGGTGTGCTCGGTCATGTCCGGACTCCTGACGGGCGAGGCGGGGCGAGGCTGGATTGTTCGGCCGAGATCACGTCCTCGTATCCGGTGGACGGCGCGTCGCGGGGTAGGGGAGAGGCCGCTGCGTGCGGGTCTGCTGCCGCGGGGTCGACGAGGAAGTCCTTGCGTCTGATGAGGGTGAATGCCGCGATCGCACCGATGAGGGTGACGATTCCCGCGATCGTCGTGACCTGATGCAGCGCCGAGATGAACGCGATTTCTGCTGCCACCCCAACGTCCTGCCCGGTCTCTTGCAGCGCCGCGACGGCCCCGGAGGCCACGGCGTCGACGGTGGCGTCGAGCTGGGCCGGAGTCAGGGCGGATCCGTACGCGGTGTCGAGTTCGGATTCGATGGTGCGATGAGCCAAAGCTCCGAGTACCGCCACGCCCAATGCCGCACCGACCTGCTGGAATGTCTCGTTGATCCCAGCTCCCATCCCTGAGTCTTCGGCCCGAACGAGAGCCACTGCCGCGCTCGCACGGGGTGGATTGTGTAGTCCCATACCGAGTCCCGCGATCACAAACCCCGGTAACAACGCCGTCCAGCTGTCACCGACGTCCGCGAATCGAAACAACAGAAACCCGATTCCTGTGCACAACAGCGAGATTCCGATCAGAATCGATGTCGAGATCCGGGCGCTCAGTATTCCGCCCACGGCACCGGATATCAGCAGGACGCCGGTAAGCGGCAGGAACCTCAATCCGGTCTCGATAGCCGAGTAGCCCAGCACGCCTTGCATCCACAGCACCGAGAACAAGATGGTGGCCGTGACGGCGAAGTTGATCGCAAACGTTGCCGCGGACAGGCCGTTGAAGGAACGGTTTCCGAACAGGACCATGTCGAGCATGGGATTGCGGACGCGGCGCTCGACCACAGCGAAGCCGAGGAGGGCGAGCACACCGACCGCCAACGCTACCGCGGTACGTGGGTCGGTCCATCCCACGACGGGTGCCCGGATGATTGCAAAGATCAACGCGAACAGACCTGCGGAGAACAGTGCCAGACCGAGGGGGTCGAGACCGCGGCGCGCGGTCGATGTCTGGTGGTCCCGGACTTTCAGAGCGACGACGGCCAGAATGATCAGTCCCACAGGGATATTGAGGTAGAACACCCATCGCCAGTCCACTTCGGTGAGGATGCCTCCGATCAACGGTCCCGCAGCGATGGCGATGCCCGAGGTGGCCCCGAAGATGCCGAAGGCGGTTCCTCGTTGGCGGCCGTGGAACGTCGCTGCGATCATCGCTGGGCCGACGGCGTACATGATGGCCGCGCCGAGGCCTTGAACTCCACGTGCTGCGTTGAGCAGAGTTGCTGACCCAGCGAGACCGCAAGCCACGGACGCGAGGGTGAAGGCCAGCGCGCCGACGGCGAAGATCCGGGTGCGGCCCAGTCTGTCCGCGATCGAGCCGGCGGTGAGCAGAAACGCGGCCAGTGCCAGGGCGTAGGCGTCGATCACCCATTGCAACTGCTCGAAGCTGGCCGAGAGGTCTCGTTGTATCGCGGGCAGTGCGACGTTGACGACGGTGAGGTCCAAGAACAGCATGAATGTTCCGAGGCAGACCGCTGTCAGCGTCCACCAGCGTTCGGGGGCCGACTGCAGCGGTTCGGGGGTGCTCATGCGGACTCCTCGAGGAGCGCGTCCGCGGTGGGTTGCGCGGCCGGCTGCTGGCGTCCGAACCAGGCGTCGATTGCCTCGATGGCTCCCGCGGTGTCGGTGAAGTGATGTATCTGCATTCCGTGCGCTCGGGCGGCTTGGCAATTGCGTAGGTCGTCGTCGACGAACAGGCATCGAGCGGCAGGGACGCCGAGTCGTTCGGTCGTCCGGCGGTAGATTTCGGGTTCGGGTTTGCGGACACCTTCGTTCGCGGAGACGACCTCGACGCTGAACAGGCCTGTGGGGACGATTCCTCGCCACTCGGGTTCCCATTCTCGGACGTTGTTGGTCAACAGTCCCAGAGTTCGTCCTTCGGATTTCAGCGTGTGCAAGTAGTCGAGAAGTTCCGAGTTGGGGACCCGGCCGGAGAACCATGCCGGCCGGAACTGTGACAGGTCGATAGCGCGTCCGGTCATGGTTTCCAGTGCCGATCCGACTCGGTCGAGGAAGGCCGCTTCGGTGATTTCGCCGCGTTCGAGCGGGGCCATGATCGTTTCGTCCGGGTCATCGTGCGCGGTGAACAGGGCACCCATCAGGTCCTCCGGTTGCACGGACATGTACTCGGTGAACGCCGCGATGGTGTCGGCGATGGGGTTGGTCAGGACGCCGCCGTAGTCGACGACGAGAACGAGGGGACCGGTGTCGATACTGTTGTCGGACATCGTCATCCCACCTCGACCTGCGAGCGGACGATGACGACGTCACCCTGGACGAGTTCGAAAGATGCGACGATCCCAGTCCCGGACTCGGTGGGTGCGGTGTCGATCAAGCGGCAGTAGACAGGAAGCTCGTGTTCGGCGAAGTCGAGGAACTGGATGTCGTAGCGCACCGGGGAACCGACCGACGATTCCGGCAGTGAGTGGGTGTCGAGGACGGCGCACACCGATGCCTGCCTGCACGCTTCGGTCAAGAGCATCCCCGAGACGTGGTCGACCTTGTGATCGGAGAGCGACGGGTGGTTGTTGTCGACGACGACCTCGTACGTCGTGTCGGGGTGTTCGGTGCCGGTGGAGGCGATGACGACGTTCTTCGAGTCCCGCCGGGCAACGCGTGCAGGCGGAAGCGGCACGGCGGCAGAGGTATACGGCTGATCGGGGGTGTTCTTCGCTGCCCGCCCGGCCGCGCGCATCTCGGCGAACATCTGCTTGGGCATGAAGCTCAGGGATCCGACGAATTCGCCGACAGGCACGCCGTCGAGAACGGTCTGGTACCTACCGACCGCCCCGGTCAGGTACCCCTCGACGTGGAACCGCTTCTCGAATTCGACTCGGATGACCAACCGGCCCGGTGTTTCCCCGACCTGGAGGGCAGCGAGGTCGGTCACCGACACCGAGGCCTTGCGGAAGACGAACGCCCAGTCCTTGGGTACTCCGTAGAACTGGTGACTGATCAGGATCGAGGCCTGCCTGCATGCCTCCACGAGGATCATGGGGTCGTACCGGTCGTCGAGTCGGTCGCTGTAGAGGGCATGCCCTCGCGGTAGCTGCGCGGCGACGACGAATCGGTTCTCGCCCGTCGCAGCAGCGTCGGTGAGGAAGACCTCGCTGACAGCTGCGCGGTGGACGAGGCTTCGCGGCACAGTGCGATCGAATGTCAGTTCACTGGCGATATCGAACGGTGGTGTGGTGACAGTCATTTCTTCCCCCAGGAAGGTGGTCGCAGATTTTCTGCTTTGTGCGAAACGCACCGATCGGTACGTGGTTTCAAGTACAGCGCCACGTTTTCGATAAGTCAATTCTTTTCACGTTAATTCCAAATGTTCGGAAAGTGATTCCCGTAACAATATAATTTCAGTTCGAGCGCAGATATACCGCCAGTAATTCGAGCACTATTGTGAGCCTGTGCACACGGTTAAGTGCACAGGCTCGCAATAGTGCGTTCAGCTATTTGATGCCGATCTGATGCGGTCAGTGGGGTTGTCGGGCGTCGAGCCACTGGTCGAGCGAGTCGAAGACGATGGCGGCGTTCCGTGCGTGGCCCATGTAATGGCCTGCGTGAGGAATCGTGATCGCCTTTCTGTCCGATGTTCCGGTGAACGATGCAATATGTTCGTCACCGAATTGCACGCGTGCGTCGTCCTGTCCGTAGAGGCCGAGAACTGGAATGTCTATGCTCGACATTTTGGCCAGGTCGAGAAGAATTCCGGGGCCTTGTGAAAGCATGTCGCCGCACGGGTGTTGGTTCTGATAGGGCGCTGCTGTATCGATTACTTGTTGTTCGGTATCGGCATAGTTTCCTGTCACGAATTCAGTGGTTCCTTGGTCGTAAAAGGTGTAGCCCTTGGCGGCGGGATTGTTTTCCGATGCCGAGCCTCCGGTGAGGCAGCGTGGTGTGGCGGCGAAGAATCTGACGTAGGCCTCGGGTGTCAGTCCGCGATCGGCCCAGTCCATGACGACGAGAGCGTCGACGTCGTCGAAGGTGTAGGCCTCGATCTGGACGATCTGCCCGCCGTTCGACTGGCCGGCGAGGGTGATGTGCCCGAAGGTGGGGGCCGTTCCGGATGCATCCCATTGATAGGTGCCGGTACGCAGCGCTTGGACGATCTGATGGGCCATCGTTGCTTGGGACCCCACGCACATGGCCCCGCCTGCCGGAGCGTCGCTCGTGTCGTATCCGAGTCTGTCGATCGTCAGTGAGGTCTGTCCGCGAGCGGCCATTTCGTAGGTGTGGTGGTATCCCTCGACTGGAAGACGCCAGTACCATTCGCCGGCTGCGATGCCGTGTTCGTAGAGGGTGATGGCGTTGCCGAAACCCTCTGCGGGAGCGGTGAGATGGCCACGGATGGTGTAGGTTCCGCCGTCGGCGGTGCACGGGACGGCTGTGTCGTTGGTGTTGCGGACTGTGAAGGACACCGGTACGTCGATCACGTCCGATCGGGTCGGCTGCGCGGAGGCGATGGCCGTTCCACCGAGAAAGATGGCGGTCGACGCGACGGTTATCGCAATCGCGGCGAGGAGCCGTGAGAGGGGGTGATGGCGGCTGTCGAGCATGGGGTACTCCGATCGGGGCGGGGATGTGGTGGCTGGGAGCGTGCGAGTGCAGTGCTCATACAGGGGTTTTGGGTCTTCCAGGGTCGACTTCGGTACCAGGTGTATCGACGCGTGGAGCATCGGTGATGCCGATGAGCTGGTGCAGGCGTGCCAGTGGGCGCGGTGCCCACCAGTTCCAGCGGCCGGTCAGGGCCATGATGGAGGGGACGAGGATCGCTCGGATGACGGTGGCGTCGATCAGGACCGCCAGTGCCATGCCGATTCCGAGTTGCTGAAGGAAGGTCACCCCGGAAGTGGCGTAGGTGGCGAAGGATGCGGCCAGGATGAGAGCTGCTGCGGTGACGACGGGTGCGGAGCGTGAGATGCCATCGATGATGGATTGGCGATTGTCTCCGGTACGGTCGAATTCTTCTTTGATGCGCGAGAGCAGGAAGACTTCGTAGTCCATCGACAGGCCGTAGGCGATGCAGAACATCAGGATGGGGATGCTCGGCTCGATGGCACCGGTAGGGGTGAAACCCAGCAGCCCAGCAAGATTGCCGTTCTGAAAACCCCACACCAGGACACCGAACATGACCGTCAGTGACAGCAGATTCAGAATGGTGGCTTTGATGGGGGCGATGATCGATCCGGTCATCACGAACAGAATGGCGAAGGTGATCAGTGCAATGAGCACGGCCACGAGCGGGAGCCGGGCGGTGACGCCGTCGGTGTAGTCGTCGAGCATCGCGGGTGAGCCGCCGACGAGTACCTGGCCGGGAGGCTCCACCGACCGTACCGCGGAGACGAATCCGGCTCTGTCGTCCAGTGATTCGCGAGTCGGTACCACCGAGAGGTAGCTGCCTGCGGTGTCGGGAGTGAAACGGACGGCGCCGTTCGGTGGAGCAGTGAGCGCCCTGTCGGGTTCGACGGTGCCCAGTGCGCTGTCCACTCGTAGCACCTGGGGCAGTGCTGCGAGATCGGAGGCGTACCGAGCGAGGCCGTCCGGTGCGATGGTCGGTGCGACGAGCAGAATTGCGTCTGCATCCTCGCTGGCGTAGTCGTCGCGGATGGTGTCGTACAGGGCGCGGACCGGAACCGACTGCGGCAGGATGCGATCGTCCGGTGCGCCGAACCGAACGCCTAGTACCGGCGCTCCGAGCAGTATCAAGATCACCACACCGGCGATCGCGAACACTGCAGGTCGGCCGGTCGTGGCCACGGTGATCCGCCGCCACACGGTACTTCCGTCGGTGTCCGGTTCCTTGCGCCGTAAGGCGCGGTGCCCGAGCAGCACCAATGCGGCCGGGAGTACGACCGTAGCGGCGAGCACGGCGGTGGCGACGACGGCTATCCCGGCGTAGGCGAACGAGGCCAGGAACGGGAACGGGAAGACCAGCAGAACGGCCAGTGACGCGGCGACGGTGGCGCCGGAGAACATGATGGTGCGTCCGGCTGCCTGCGCTGCTCGCTGCACGGCCAACGTCAGGTCAGCGGTGCGGCGGGCTTCCTCTCGGAAGCGGTAGATCAGGAACAGTCCGTAATCGACGCCGAGTGCAATGCCCATCACCAGCGCGATGTTCGCCGCGAAGGTCGATACTTCGGTGAAGGCTGCCACCACGCGCATGATGGCCAGGGTGCCGACGACGGAGAACAGTCCGGTTGCGAAGACCACTGCGGCGAGACGGAGCCGCCGTAGGACGGCCCACAACAGTGCGATCACCAGCGGGGCGATGATCAGCTCTGCTCGGAGAAAGTCGGTCCTGGATTGTTCTGCGACGGAGCGGAACACCTCGTCGCTGCCGCCGAGAGCGATGTCGATGTTCGAGGTAGCCGACCGGCTGAGTGCCTCGTCGAGAGCGGGAAGGACCTGTTGCCGGATTTCGGTGGCGTCGCCCGGTGCCCACGCCTGGATCAGCGCCGAGCTGCCGTCCCCGGCGGCGAGGGTCGGAACCTCTTCGGTCCAGTAGGACCATGTGTCGTCGATGCCGGGGAAGGTGTCGACGAACTCGGTCAGACGTAACCCGTCCGCGGCGACGGCCGAGCTGTCGACGTCGCCGGTCTTCGCGGTGACGAGGATGGTGATGTTGGGTGTGCCGGTCTGAAAGGTGTCGTTGAGCAGCGCCTCGGCTGCCGCAGACGGGGCGTTGGTCGCCTCGAACCTGTTCAGGGACAGTGCATTCATCGCACCGGCAGCGACTGCTGCGAGCACGAGGAAGAGGACGCCGGCCACTACGAGGGTGAGGCCGGGTCGAGTTGTGGCGAATCGGGTGGGCATCGCGGGTCCCCCTGCTACCGTGGATACGAGCGATTGCTCGTGATTTGCGAGAATACGAGCGAAAGCTCGTCTTGTCTACCGGAAAGCCTGGAGTTCACATGCCGAATACCTCGACGCCAACTACCTCTCCTGCACCCAAGCGTCAGGATCGCGGACTCAAGCGCATCGCTGCGATCCTCGACGGTGCGGAGGAGTTGTTCGGAGAAGTCGGGTTCGACGCAGCGACCACGAACGCTATCGCCAGCAAATCGGGCATGTCACCGGGTTCGCTGTACCAGTTCTTCAGAAACAAGGAAGACATCGCCGCAGCATTGGCGGAACGCTACGTCGTGGAGTTGACCGACGCCCAATCGGCCGCGGTCGATCCGCGACCGGACGGCTTCGTGGAATCTCTACCGCAGTTCATCGACCGGGCCGTCGACAATATGGTCGCCTTCAATGCGGCCAATCCGGCTTTCCTGCAACTGTTCTCGCGAGCAGATACCCAGCCTGCCCTGTATACCGCAGTCGTACCATTGCAGAGCGAACTCTCCCAGAGGGTCGCCCAGACCTTGGCCGCACTCGCACCGACCCTGTCCAGCGAACGCATCGACCTCCACGCGCTGGTGGCCTTGCAGATCACCCGCGGAATGATGCCCGTCATCGCCGCAGAAAAAACTAACAAGAAGGACCAGCTCGTGACCGAGCTCAAGGCGGCACTGATTCGTTACCTGTCCGAGGCACTCGCCTCACCCTGACGGAACAGAGACCCGCGCCGCCGCAGGCCGTGCGTACTCCCAGTCTGAAAAAAGCTGCAGCAGTAGCTGTTTTGACGTTTTTCAGTTGTGCTGCCAGCAATCACTGCTTTTCGTACACTATGGGATCCGCGCCGATCGATACTTCGATGCGTGGTGGAGCATTCGGTCGAGGCTCAACGCCCCGCGTCGTATGCTCGGTCAGCGATCGGCGACCTTAGGCGCGCACCCGGCGGCGGACCATGCGACCGGCGTGCATCGCCGCAACTTTGGTCCAATCAGGGTGTGCAATTAGCCGTCACAGCTGGACCGATGACCGCCGGACTCACGCAGGTTCCGGTGTTGCCGCGCCGGTCACCGCATGACCTGGGGGACGGTTCGCTGTTTTTCGTTCTTTGGGTGTGTCGATCAATGCGTTATGTGCAGCATCGCGTACCCAGCCTGTGATTCTGTCGAGGGTTTCGGATGGCAGGTGCCATCGTTGCCAATACAGGGGAATGGTGACGTTGTGGTCGGGGTCGAGGTGAACGAGTGTCCCGTCGGCGAGGTCGCGTGCGATTTGTCCTTCCGGTAGCACGCCCCACCCGAGTCCGAGTCGAGCTGCAGTCAGGAATTCGCGGTTCGATGGGAGGTAGTGGATCGGGGGCTCACGGTGCGCCTTGATCTTGCGTAGATAGGCGTGTTGCAGGTCGTCCTTTTTGTCGAATCGCAGCATCGGGAGGCGGCTGGGATCGCAACCGTCGGAGTCGGCGTCGCGAATGAGTGAGGGTGCGCACGCGGGCCAATAGACCATGGCTCCGAGCGGTTCGACCGTACAGCCAGGTGCTGCGGTGCGTGAGGTCGTCACGGCGGCCATGACCGCGCCTTGACGCAGTAGAGCGTCTGTATGGTCCTGATCTTCGATGTGGAGGTCCAGCAGTATCCGTCGGTCGACGGCTATCGCTTTCATCACCGGTTGGAACCACGTCGAGACCGAATCGGCATTGATAGCAAGTGAAAAGCGCAGCGGTGCAGCAGTATTCGTTGTCGTTGAGCCGCCGCGTAGCTCAGCGTCGGCGTCGACGGTGAGGACTTCGATCTGCCGCGCGAGTCGGAGCAGGGCTTGCCCGTTTCTGGTGGGTAGTACCGGCCTGGTTCGCTGTAGCAGCGCGGCCCCCGACGCTCGTTCGAGCGCGGTAATGCGTTGGCTGACTGCAGAAGACGAGATGTGCAACGCCGTTGCAGCTCCCTCGAACGACCCTGAATCGCAGATCGCGGCAAGTGTGGCGAGCTGATCGTGGTTGTACATCCACAAATACTAAACCTAGATCAGCGATACTTAGGAAACGTGCATCGATGCTGGAGCGGTCGTACCGTTCTTGCCGTGAACAACCCCGTTCTGGCCTATCTCCCCGTCGCTATCGTCTTCGGAATAATCCCAGGTCCTGACGTCATGTTGGCGGTCAAGCACTCGCTTACCGGCGGTGTGCGTCACGGCATCGCCGTAGCTTTGGGTGCGGCGACGGGGTCGATGGCCTGGGGCATCGCTGCGGCCGTGGGGTTGGCGTCCTTGCTCACCAGCGTCCCCGGGGCATTCGACGCGGTACGTATCGCAGGTGCCGCCTACCTGGTGTTTCTAGGAATTCAGAGTATCTGGCAGCGCAAGGGCAGCTTCACCGACGTCGATGCCGCGACTTACAACGCGCACCAGCCGAAGTGGTCGCGAGCGTTCATGACCGGTTTCGTCGCGGACCTGTTGAATCCGAAAATGGGTGCGTTCTACCTGGCGGTGCTGCCGCAGTTCATTCCGCGCGACGGGAACGTTTTCGTTTGGTCCATGCTGCTCATGTCGATCGAGTTCGTGGTGGCGCTGATATGTCTGTCCTCGTACGCACTTCTTGCCTCGTCCGCTCGCCGGTTCTTGGAGAAGGGCCGCTTGGGGGCGTGGCTCGAGCGTGGACTGGGTGTTGTTCTGGTGGGATTCGGCGTCCGGCTGGCCTTCGAGTAAACACCCCCGCCGTCCGAGCCCTTCTCCCTTCGCTCTTTCAACTACTCGACCCGAGCCCGACCTGACTTGATTGTGTAACGACGCCTTGGCCCGGGTCCGCGCCCCGGGCCGTCCAATCCCGCCAGGTCTTGGCTTTGCCGTGCCCTAACCCGAACTTTCCTGTACCGAAACCGAACCATCACGCACACAGAGGGGTACCGATCAATGAGCGAAAAGCTCTGGGGTGGAAGATTCTCCACCGATATCACCGACGATGTACTTCGCTACACAGAGACAGCATCGGTAGACAGCAGAATGCTCGAACACGACCTGTGGCAGAACATCGCTCATGTTCTGATGCTCGGTCGCGCGGGAATCAACACCGAACCCGACACCAAAGCGCTTCTCGCTGGGCTGCTCGACATGGAGAGCAGCCGAGCCGACGGTGGATTGCAGCTCGACGTCCGACAAGAAGATGTGCACCTCAACACCGAATTCATGCTCATCGAACGGATCGGACCCGTCGGCGGCCGCATGCACACCGCACGGTCCCGAAACGATCAGGTGCAGACCGACGCACGCATGGTCACCCGCGAGTGGCTGCTCGATGCCAGCGAAGAACTGCTCATGTTCGTGCAGGATCTGCTCGGGTGCCCCGAGTCGGAACGAGAAGCAGTTCTACCCGGCTACACGCATTCGCAGGCAGCGCAACCGATTTCGGTAGCATTTTGGAAGGCTGCGCACGCACAGGCCTTGCTGCGTGATGCCTCCCGACTGATGGATGCCTGGAAGCGCATCAACATCAATCCGCTCGGCGCGTGTGCGCTCGCCGGAACTACATTCGCCCTGGACCGCGATTACACCTCCCGGCTTCTCGGGTTCGATGCACCGATGGTCAATGCGCTCGATGCGACGTCGACGAGGGACTGGACAGTCGAAGTAGCGGGCGCAGCTGCCAGCGGTGCTGTGAATCTATCTCGCATGCAGGAAGAGATCGTCACCTGGAGCTCGAACGAATACGCTCTCGCCGAAGTGCACGATTCGTTCGCGACCGGTAGCTCGATCATGCCGCAGAAGAAGAATCCGGTGGTTGCAGAACTGGCGCGAGGGAAGTCCGGTCGCGCGGTGGGTGCGCTGGTGCAACTGCTGGTGATGGAGAAGTCGGTCGGTCTCGGGTACAGCTGCGACCTGCAGGAGGACAAACCGGTTTACTGGGGCGCCCTCGATACGTACCTCGACACCATTCGCCTGTGCCGACGCCAGAACCTGCACACCGCGTTCGACGGTGCTCGCGGCAGAGCCCTGTGCTGGGACAACTTCTCGACCGCGACAGAGATCGCCAACATCTTGGTCTCTCGGTTCGACGTTCCTTTCCGCACAGCCCACCGCATCACCGGTGACCTCGTCAACGCCGCCCTCGCAGCCGGTCACACCCTGCGCAACGTCGCGTTCACCACCACTTTCCTCCGCGAGGAACACGACATCGACATCAGTGAGGTCGACATGAAGCAGATATGCGATCCGCTCCACACACTGCGCAGCTACATCTCTGCCGGATCCACCGGACCGACGCGGGTCTCCGAACAGCAGGAGCAAGGCCTGGCCGACGTGACCGACAGACTCGCCGAAATCCGGCAAGCCAGAACCCGCCTCTGGGAGGCGAAGGCGGAATGCCTACGAGCAGCGCGATCCGTCGTCGGCGGCGTGAGCGTGCCCGAACTCGCGATGGAGGTCGGGGTATGAGCATCGTCCTGGCATATTCCGGCGGATTGGACACATCCGTTGCCGTGCACTGGCTCAAAGAGCGCTATCAGACCGAGGTCATCGCGTACTGCGCGAACCTCGGCCAAATCGAGGACCTCGAGGCCGTCTCGAAGCGCGCAACCGCGGCCGGCGCGTCGGAAGTTATCGTCGAAGACGTCCGAGACCTGTTCCTCCACGACTATGCAATCCCGGCTCTCGCCGCCGGCGCTGCATACGAGGGAAAATATCTTCTGGCTGCACCGTTGTCTCGACCGTTGATCGCCGAGCGGCTGGTCAGCATCGCTCGCGAACGCGGTGCATCCGCAGTCGCTCACGGTGCCACGGGCAAGGGAAACGATCAGGTCCGGTTCTACACCTCCGTGCGGGCGTTGGCTCCCGAGCTCGACATCCTCGCACCTGTCATCGATTGGGAAATGACCTCCCGCGGTAGCGAAATTGCCTACGCCGATCGTCACGGTATCGATGTGGGTGTCAGCAAGACGACGCCGTACAGCATCGACACCAATATCTGGGGCACCAGCATCGAGTGCGGGGATCTCGACCTCATCGACCACGCTCCACCGCCCGATGCATGGCAGATCACGACCGCGCCGGTGCAGGCACCGGATCGTCCAACAACGATCACGATCGAGTTCGAAGCAGGCATCCCCGTCGCTCTCGACGGCCGCAAGCTCGACCTGATCGACCTGGTCAGCGAACTCGGGGACACAGCGGCCGCGAACGGTATCGGGCGTACCGAAATTCTCGAGAGCCGCATCGTCGGATTCAAGAGCCGCGGAATCTACGAAGCACCCGCTGCAACAGTTCTTCTCGCTGCACGAACCGATCTCGAAGCACTCGTACTGGACCGAGAGACGCTCCACCACAAGCGGTCCATCGCCGACCAGTACGCAGAGTTGGTCTACTACGGCTACTGGTTCACCGATCTGCGTGCAGCACTCGATGCTTACTGCGCCCGTCTGGCTCACCGCGTGACGGGCACAGTGACCGTCGAGCTGTACAAGGGCTCCGCTCGATGCATCGGCCGGACGTCCCCGAAATACGGCCGATACAGCTCGGCTCTGGCCGATTACGAAGAGGCAGACACCTTTCTACACGAAGCAGGTGCCGGATTCGCGTACTGCTGGGCTCTCCCACTCACCGAAGGAGTTGTCACTCGATGAAAGACACCCGCTCTGTTCTGCTCATCTCCGACGGATCACGGTGGGGCGAACTCGCCCACGACTTTCTCCGCCGCAGATTCGCCGACGTCGACTGGTTTGCCTGGGACTACGGCGATCCAGTAACTCGATCGTTCGATCAGTGGCACGGGTGCGACCTGCTTCTGTCCTTCAAATCGGACTTCATCCTGTCCGAGGCCACACTCGATCGAGTGCGGGAACTGGCCGTGAACTTCCACCCGGCGACCCCGAACTACCGAGGGATCGGCGGATATCGCTACGCGATCGACGACAACCAGACGCAATTCGGGGCCACCTGCCACATCATCACCCCGAAGGTAGATGGCGGTCCGATCATCGCAGTCGACCGATTCGACATCGTCCCAGGCGAATCCGAGACGAGCTTGAGCGAACGCACCGCCGCCGCCGCACTGGCTCAATTCCATCGAATCGTCACCACAATATGCAACGGCACCGCTATCAGCGCCGATCACAGCGAACAATGGGGACAACGTCTCTACACACGCCGCGCCCTCGACGCAGACCGCCGAAAGCGTGGGGAGCTGGTCGAAGCGTGAGAACACTGCACTCACCCTCCGCCACCCACGAGCCCCACGATCGGCCCAGGTCGCCCGAAGCCCATGGCGGTACTGCAGTTCGCAACGGCCCCTTGGCGATCATCGAATTCGACGGTGAAGGACACAACACGTTCTCCACAGACAAGATGCGCGGCATCACCGAGTTGGTCTGGCAGCTAGGGGACACCCCGGATGTCGAGGGGCTGGTTCTGTACGGGGGAGACGGTCGATCCTTCGGTGTCGGCGGTGACTTCAACGAAGTCAAGGACTTCACGGGAGGCTCCGAGGTCAACCGATGGATCGACGCCTGCGTGGACATGTATCGAGCAGTTCTGTCGATCTCGAAACCGACCGTGGCAGTCATCGACAAATACTGCATCGGCATCGGTCTTCAGTTGGCACTGTGCGCCGACTGGCGCATCGGAACGTCGACGTCGGACCTCCGTATGCCCGAGCTCAAGTTGGGTATCTCCTGCATACTCGGAGCTCCGCTCCTGCAACGCCGAGTAGGGCCTGCCGTGGCGAATCGAATGATCATCGGGTGCGATCGATGGCTCGGTACCACCGCACTCTCCGACGGCCTCCTCGATGAACTCGTTGCAGCCCATAGTGACCCGCTCGCTGCAGGATGCACCCGAGCACAGGCACTGGCCGAGTACCAATCGGTGCCGTTTGCCCGCACCAAGGCGTTCGTCAACCACGATCTGCTGCTCGACATGGAACGAGCCCGTATTGCAGCAATAGCCGGCCACCGAGCGGGGTTCGCTGCAGGCGATGCGGCCCAACAGAAGATGCGCACAATTGTCGGAGACAACCCATGACCCCAACCGATCATGGGTGGGTCGTCTTTTCGCACAGCGGCCGCATCCGCCGTGTTGGCGGACATACCGGCCCCGTTCTGAACCGCAACGACGGAACAGTCATGATCACGACGCCGCTGCACGGCGAATGCCGAGTCTTTCTCTCCCGCACCGATGATGCACGGACATGGGCGGTGGGAGCGCAATTCGCGGCGACCGCCGCGAGTGTCGGTCACCGCGCAGGAACCACCACGGCACTTCGCCCCGGGACGACTCTGGTCTGCTCCGCCGACGGAGAGTTGTCGGTGCACCGCGCTGTCCCCCGATCGTCGCCGTCGGGCGGTGTCCCAGGGTGTTCGCTCGAACAGGCCATGGGGTGGCTCGACCATGGATTACGCACTGCAGCAACGGAAATCGCATCGTCGGGTCGTCCCATTCGCTTACTGCTCTCCGGTGGTGTCGACTCCGGACTCCTCGCCTCCTACTTGTGGAGGGCCGGTGCCGACGTCCGTGCACTGACCCTCCGCACACCCTGGGGTGACGAAATCGACGGTGCCTCTCGAACAGCGCGCCACGTCGGTCTGCCGCTCGACGTCATCGACGTCACCGCACAGGAATCGACAGCGGCGATCTACCCGTGCATGCAGCACACTCAATCCGATGATGCAGAAGTCATCACCGTGCATCTGCTGGTGACAGTGGCCTTCGAGTTGGCGCGAGCATGTGGTGCCGACCTCGTGACCGGACTCGGCAGCGATCTGCTCAACGCCGGAAGCGATTTCGGTATGGGCGCAGTCGCCGGCGATCTGAACGAACGTATCGACGACGCCAGCGCATCAGGAATGATGGTGACCGGCCAATTCACCCCAGGGCCGCGCATGTACCACCCGTACTGGAGTCCTGCTCTACTGCACCTTCAACAGAGTGTCCCCGCTCAGCTGAAGACCGTCGACGGCATCGAAAAGTACTACCTCCGCGAGCTCGCGGCCTACCAACTGCCCCGTGAGACTGCGTTCGGGAGAAAAGTCGCAATCCACCAAGGGGCGGGTTTGTCAGCAGGGTTGGACGGCGCGCTCGGAGAACAACTGGCTGCCGTCTGTGCCCAAATCCGGGCACAGACCCTCGATGAGGTCCCTCTGGGAAACCACGATGTTGCGGTCGGCGGTGAGCAGCGGTGACGGCCACCGATCCCGGAGATCTCGCGGCAGTGGCCACCCGGGATGGATTCGCTCTGGTCGGCGACGTCGACTTCGGCAGAAGCGACTTCGAGGTCTTCGTGCAGGGGCTCGGGACTCTCGCCACACATCGGTTCGGCACCGGAAGCGCAGGTCTGCTCGATCTCGACGCAAGCCCGCTACCGGACCGCGTCGTCACCGGGCGCAGTGCCCTGCCTCTGCACACCGACGGCACACTTGTCGGGACCTGTCCCAAATACATTGCGCTGTATTGCAATGCAGTCGATCAGCCCACAGGATCCGGACGCACAGAACTCTGTCTGCAATCGGATCTACTCGATGCAACACTCCCACCGGACCTGAGCACGGTGACCGACGTGGATTGGGAGTACTACGTCACCGACCAATCCCACTTTCCCGACGTCGCGCACCGCTGGCTGTCGATTCCACCTGCAGTGCGATCAGCAACGGGGACAACGCGGTTGAACGTGGCACTCCCGTTCACCGAGGAACGGACCACCCCCGCAGGATGGTCGGTC
This sequence comes from Rhodococcus sp. 15-2388-1-1a, assembly GCF_002259145.1. Taxonomy (NCBI): domain Bacteria; kingdom Bacillati; phylum Actinomycetota; class Actinomycetes; order Mycobacteriales; family Nocardiaceae; genus Rhodococcus; species Rhodococcus sp. 15-2388-1-1a. The sequence goes on from NZ_NPFP01000020.1 coordinate 74,072, forward strand.
CGTCTGGCGGGCTCGACCGAAGAAGACAGCCGGGCCGTCTTCGCACGGCTCGACTCCTACCTGCGGGGCAGTACCAGCTTCTACTCGCACGACTGGGCCCCGGGTGATCTTCTCGTCCTCGACAACGAACAGGTTCTGCACGGGCGGACAACGATCGAACCGGGCAGCGTCAGACACTTGTTCCGAGGACAGATCAATGTCTGACGCGCGAGGGTTCCTCGCCGCACTGAACAGCATGCCCCAACAGGATCAGGACGCACTTCACCAGGGACGACGCCATACGACGTTCGGGGAGCTGTCGGCCGCGGCGATGGCATGGCGTGATGCACTGGCACCGGTGATCGACGAAGGCGACGTGGTCGTCGTCGATCATCACCCCGGGGCCGCAGACTTCGTTGCAGCACTACTGGGAACGATGGCCGCCGGCGGCGTGCACCTGGCGAGCCGGACGCGGCATCCAGCATGGGACCGACTGAGCGCACTGGGCCGCCGCTGGCACGCCATTACCGACCACGACATCGACCCCGACCTGCCCGAACTGGCCTCCGTGTTCGATGCAGCAACCCGAAAGCTCCGATACTGCAACCCAACGCGTCAATGCGACGTGACCGAGCACGACACCGTGCGAGGAAGAATCCTCGAAACATCCGGATCGAGTGGTGAGCCGAAATGGGTGTACTGGACCGAGGAATCGCTGTTCGCCGACCGCACCGACTGGTGCCAGCAGCTCGGTCTGACAGCCGACGATGTGATCATCAACATCCACCCCCTCGATTTCGCGCACGGGATGGACGTTCACGTTCTCGCGGGCTTGCTCTCGGGAGCACCCACGGTGCACCTCGACGCCGGTCTCCCGGCCTCTGCCCACGCGAGAGCGATTTGCGACTGGAACGGTACCTATATGAGCGCCCTTCCCTCGCACTACGACGCGATCGCAGCGTCACCGGCGGCATCGGAGCGAATGGGTGAACACCTGACCACCGCACTGACGGGCGGGGCTCTCCTGACGCCGACCACTGCGCGACTGATCCACCAGCGGTGCGGGGTCCACCTACGCAGGCTCTACGGGGCCACCGAGTGCGGCATCATGTGCGCAGATCTGCGGCCACAGTTGCAGAGCGCGGCCGAACTGCGGCCCCTACCCGGGGTGGAGATGCGAGTGCGCCCCATCCACGGAATCGACGCAGATACCTATCGAGTGGGCGAGCCCGAATTCCGCCGAGCGCACCGAGCCGAAGGCTACTGGGGACACCCGGACCGTACACAGAGCGCATTCACGGACGGCTGGTATCGAAGCGGGGACGCGGTGATGGTCCACGACAACGGTGCCATCAACGTCCTGGGCCGCATCGATGACGTATGGACAAACAACCACGGTCAACTCTGTTCGGCAGGCGTCCTGGTCGACGAGATCACCGCACTCGACGAGGTCGACGAGGTCGTCGTCTTCGCCCCAACGGCCACAGGAGCAGACACACCGACGACAGTACTGTGCCGCCTGGCACCCACCGGGGCAGACCTCGGACGAATCCACCTTCGCGTCACCGAAGTGATGAACAGCTGCGGTCTCATCGGAAAGATCACTCTGATGTCCGACTGGCCGAAAACGTCTGTCGGCAAGCCCGACCGGCGCGCATTGCTGGCATGGTGCAGAGCGTCCTGAGTTCGACATCACACGGATCAGAAAGGGCAGACATGAGCGCCGCGTCCCCACAAGGGTTTCACTGCTGGACAACCCATTTAGGACTGGCAGACGAAGGTAAAGACGACTTCTCCATGGTCATCTCCGACAGGCCGTGCACCTCGTCGGTCGTTTTCACGAAGTCACTGTTCGCGGGCCCCTGCGTCACCTTGAGCAAGACCTCGATCGAGCAGACCAGTCCGCGCGGGGTCCTCGTGTTGGCGAAGAACGCCAACGTCGCGACCGGCGCGGAAGGGCTCCGCAACGCCAGCGAGATACGCGCATCCGTCGCACGAACCGTAGGAATCGAACCCGATGCCCTGATAATGGCCTCCACCGGAGTCATCGGAGTGCAATATCCGATGGACACCATCCGCGCCGGACTCGACGGGCTCGGCCAGGGAACACCACTCGACGCGCACGCGGTGGCCCGAGCGATCATGACCACCGACACCCGCGCCAAGGTCTCCGAACGAGCCGTCGGCACCAGCACCATCGTTGGAATCGCGAAGGGCGTCGGGATGATAGAACCGGACATGGCGACCATGCTGTCGTTTGTCTTCACCGACGCCGACGTCCCCCAGGACACGCTCAACCGAATCTTTCGTGACGTTGTCGACCGCACCTACAACTCGGTCTCGATCGACACCGACACCTCCACCAGCGACACAGCGGCGGTCTTCGCCAATGGTGCCGCCGGCCCGGTACCCGATACCGAGTTCGAGCAGGCTCTCGAGGAAGTGTGCACGGATCTGGTGAAAATGATTGCCAGCGACGGCGAAGGTGCGACCAAGCTGATCGTCACTACGGTCTCGGGTGCATCGAGCGAGCGCCAAGCGCGCGTGGTCGGGAAGTCGATCATCAACTCTCCCTTGGTCAAGACGATGATCCACGGTGAAGACCCCAACTGGGGTCGAGTTCTCATGGCTATCGGAAAATGTAGCAACGAGGTGGACATAGAACCCGACAGAATCCGAGTCGCATTCGCGGACATCGATGTGTATCCGAGCTCGTCACTCGACCAGCACGACACCGTCGAGGTGGTTCGTGAACACCTTGCAACTGCCACCGTCGAGATCAACGTAGACCTCGGAATCGGCACCGACACCTGGAGAGTGTTCGGTTGCGACCTCACCGATGAATACATTCGAATAAACGCGGACTACACCACATAGAGATCACTCCAATCACTTCACCAACAGGCCGCAGTAACGTGGAGTGGGCATCCGGCCTCGACGCCTCGACCTGTCGAAGCCGTTACAGCACGTCGCCTGTGGCCGTTGATGTTGCCGGTTCTGCCGGACTCTGGACATGAGCAAATTAAAGACCGAACACGATTCGCGCCGGGGGGCGAAAATGGCTGCAACCGATAGAGAACCTTCAAAAAGGTTCCGAGACAATGCCCATAACGACCGCAATGCCACAACTCTGATCAAAACTTCCGACCACGCATCTAGCGAAGAGCGTAGTCACGAGCTGTACACCGTGTACGGAACCGCGTGTCACGCGCCTGAACGACAGTGTATGACACGACTCACTGCGCGAATAGTCGATGGGGACAGCTTAGCGTCGATTCGGTGCGGACCAGGAGAAATTACTCGTCGACAGGTTGATCTCGAAGCCGATCCACGATTCTCCGTGAGGATTCAATACGTCTTATCGGGCGAAGTAATTCTGTCGCAGAACGGCGTCCAAATATCGCTGAAGAGTGGAGGCATTGGCCTATACTATAGCGATTACAGTTATACAATGACTGTAACCCGTGCCAGCTGTTTAGCGGTAGTCACGTTACGGCAGAGGGTGGGCTCAAGAGAAGACTTCGACGCCGCCTCGGGTCGAGGTCTTCGCGTTGTGCCAAACGCTGAAGGTACGGGGAAAATACTCTCAGATACTTTACATTCTACTTCGAGAGAAATTGGAATGCTGAACACGTTCACGGCTCATAATGTCATCTCAGCCGTTCGATTACTGGCGTGGGAAGGAATGCACCCGCCCCATGGCCACGCACCGCCTGACCAGCAATCCGGCCTCGTAGCGACGGCGCGCTTGATGATCGAGAAGAATCTTTCTGATCCCACGCTCAATCCCGACCTACTCGCGCGCAAACTACATGTATCGGTTCGTCAGCTGCATCGCGCTTTCGAGCGAGAGGAGCGAACTCTGTCCGCTTATATAGCATATGAGCGCATTGAAAGGTGCGCTGCCGATTTGATCGACCCAAGCTTACAACAGATACCGATAGGCGACATCAGTGCGCGGTGGGGGCTTAGTGACCAGTCGAGACTTTCTCGGCTATTTCGCGAGTTGAAGGGTTGCTCGCCTTCGGAATTCAGAAGGTTTTACGCGGAACCCAGCTAATTCGAGAACACATCCACCGATCAATTCCGAGTGGTCAAGACCGGAACGAAGGTTCTCGTACCGGCGCGCCGCGTCGACGTGATCGAACTCGCTGGGCAACAAGTACACGACCGGGTGACGGATTCATCAAGACAAAATTCTTGACCTTGCTCGAGGTAGTGACGGTCCGGCTATCCGTCCACGGTAGCTACCACGCAACTCCGTCACGTCCGCGCGCACTCGCGCCGATCGGGGCATCGCCTTCACGGCATAAGACGATTGATCTGCGGGTTCTCGCGGTAGACGTGGCTGTAGTCGTTGTCGACTTTGGAGGGCCCGACTCCGAGGACTTGATCGTTGGCCGGTTGCGGCTTCCATGGTCTCCTCACGGCCGGCGCAGATGGGTGCCTACCTGCACTGGACCCCGTAGGGGACTTCGACCCCACTTGTCGCACGGTGCCAAAGTTTTGTCGCTTCGCGACGAAGAGCTGTGGAGGTATTTCCGCAATTAATTTCGATAAGTAGCGTCGAAGACATCATCAAGTCGCCGACCTTGCAGGTCGCAATGGTTCATTCGACATGTCGACTTGAGATACAGAAATGATGGGGAGAACCGAAGAAGGAGACTGTGATGATCTCGGCAGATCAATATGCGCGCGATAGCTATGAACGTGAGTTGAAAGCTCACTGGGACGCTAAAACAACCGATGACATCAATCTCCTACTGGGCGCTGATGATGATCTTTACCACCATCACTACGCGATTGGCGATTTCGACCGCTCTATTCTGGATTCCGTAGGTGAGGAGCGAGAGAACGCGATTTTGCGAGAGTTGCATCGAATGGAGAATGATCAAGTCGGACTGATCCTCGACGCCCTCGGTCCTTTGCCGCCCAACTCTCGCGGCATGGATGCCGGGTCAGGTCGCGGGGGAACATCTTTTCGTCTCGCTGGAGCGACGGAGAGCCGAATCGACGGCGTCAATTTTTGCGAACATCACGTCGCGTTCGCCGAGCAGATCGCACGCAAACGCGGTTGGGATAGCCGCGTTCAATTCCACCTCGGGAACATGCTGCAGGCACCATTTCCTGATCACACTTTCGATTTCGTGGTCTCAAACGAGACGACGATGTACGCCGACGCGTACGAAGCAATGGCCGAGTTCTCCCGCCTACTGCGACGGGGCGGTCGCTACGTAATGACCACCTGGTGCCGCAACGACGCAGTCGACCCACGCTCGGACGCGACAAGGCAGATCGATGAACATTACGTATGCCGAATGCACCGCCGAAGCACTTACTTCAAGGCCTTCGCGGCAAACGGCCTGATTCCGTACCGCGTGGCTCAGTACACACACGAAGCTATGCCGTACTGGGAGCTACGCAACAACAGCAAACTCCGCACCGGCGTTGAGGATGCGTTCCTCAGCGGCTACAGCGACGGTTCACTGAACTACCTAGTGATTGCGGCCGAACGCATCTGAGACATCCACCCGGAAACCACAAACTTGAAGGAGCCTGAAATGCCGAACCTCGACGTGGCAGTCCTCGGCCAGCATGACGTACAGCAGCGCCGCTACTGGGATGCCAAAAAATCCGACGATATCAACCTGCTGCTGGGCACTGAAGACGGCTTGTACCACCACCACTACGGAATCGGTGACTACGATCACTCTGTACTCGCTGCACCTGCGGAGCTGCGGGAGTCACTGATCCTGCGCGAACTTCACCGGATGGAGTCGCTGGAAATCAACCTTATCGTCGATGCATTAGGGGAGGTCTCACCGAGCTCTCGTGTCATGGACGCGGGATCGGGGCGAGGCGGAACGACCTTCACAATCGCTGATCGATTCGGCTGCCGGGTAGACGGGGTGAACTACTGCGCTCACCATGTCGAGTTCGCAGAGAAGTTGGCCCGTGAACGCGGGAGCTCGGACCGTGTGCAATTCCACTTCGCAAACATGGTTCAGGCCCCCTTCGAGGACAACACCTTCGATTACATCGTCTCCAACGAAACCACGATGTGTGTCGACCTAGGGGAGGCGTTCACCGAGTTCGCCCGGTTGCTGCGCCCCGGCGGCCGCTATGTCGCAGTCACCTGGTGCCGCAACGACGTAGTTGCTGAGCGTTCCGAGGCATCACGGTTGATCGACGAAGAATATCAGTGCGCTATGCACACCCGCAGTACTTATTTCCAAACTCTGGCAGCAAATGGTCTGGTGCCGTATCACGTTCAGCGATACACCGACGAAGCCATCCCGTACTGGGACCTGCGCAACCAGGCAGCGTTGCGCACAGGTGTCGAGGAACCATTCCTCCAGGGCTTCCGCGAACGCAGCATCGACTACTTGGTTATCGCGTGCGAGCGTCTGTAGCGGTGGCCTGAGATATCCGAGTTATCCACGCGCCAGCGATCCTCGGCATCGGCGCGCCACTTCGTCCTTCTACAAACAATCGAAGGGATTCCGGTATGGCCGGAACGGCTGATTTACCTTTAGAAATGCGACGCAACGGCCTGAACCCGACCGAAGAGCTCGCCCAGGTCCGTGACCGCGACGGTGTTATCCCAGTAGGAGAACTCTACGGGGCCCCGGCTTTTCTCGTCTGCCGTTACGAAGACGTCCGGCGAATCTTCGCAGACTCAAACCGGTTCAGCAACGCCCACACGCCAATGTTCGCAATACCCAGCGGCGGCGATGTGATTGAAGATGAACTAGCCGCCATGCGCGCCGGTAACCTCATCGGACTCGATCCCCCCGACCACACCCGCTTGCGTCATATCCTTGCTGCGGAGTTCTCAGTGCACCGGCTCAGTCGCCTGCAGCCGCGCATCGCAGAGATAGTGGACAGTGCATTGGATGGTCTCGAGCAAGCCGGGCAACCCGCCGACCTTATGGACCGTTACGCGCTACCAGTCTCTTTGCTCGTACTGTGTGAGCTGTTGGGAGTGCCCTATGCCGATCGCGACGAATTGCGAGATCGAACAGCACGCCTCCTGGATCTGTCGGCATCTGCAGAACAACGAGCGGTTGCCCAGCGAGAAGACCGTCGATACATGGCCACCCTGGTTACCCGTGCGCAGGAACAACCCGGTGACGACTTGTTGGGAATTCTGGCGCGCAAGATTGGCGACAACCTCAGCACCGACGAACTTATCAGCATCATCAGTCTGATCATGCTCGGTGGACACGAGACCACAGCAAGCATGATCGGCCTCAGTGTACTGGCCCTTTTGCATCACCCGGAACAAGCCGCCATGATGATCGAGGACCCGAACTGCGTCAATTCCGGAATTGAGGAATTATTGCGGTGGTTGTCGGTCGCCCATTCGCAGCCACCGCGCATGGCAGTAACCGAGGTGCAAATCGCCGGGGTGACCATTCCGGCAGGATCTTTCGTCATCCCGTCCCTATTGGCCGCTAATCGCGACAGCAATCTGACGGACAGACCCGACGACCTCGATATCACCAGGGGAGTAGCCGGTCACCTCGCCTTCGGGCATGGCGTCCATTTCTGTCTTGGGCATTCACTCGCTCGGATGACCCTGCGCACGGCCGTGCCGGCGGTACTGAGGCGCTTTCCCGACCTAGCCCTCTCACCCTCGCACGACGTTCGGCTCCGCTCCGCCAGCATTGTTCTCGGCCTCGAAGAACTACAGCTGACGTGGTGAGAAGCGAGCGGTCATGAAAGTCGTCGTGAACGAGCGGAGGTGTTTCGGCTCCGGTCAGTGCGTGCTCGTCGCGCCCGAGGTCTTCGAGCAGAGTAACGACGGCACAGTCACATTGCTCGTGGACAAACCTTCCCCAGACAACCATTCGCTGGTACGCGCGGCTGCACGTTCCTGCCCAGCTACTGCTATCCGCTTCGAAGAGAATGCGATGCGACAAGAGCCAACCGAATTCAGCTATGACGATCTGCCTGCTCTGATCTCCCGTATGCGGGGAGACGAAAGGCACTCGTTCTCATCCTCATCGACGATGGACGTGCTGTGGGTACTCTACGACGAAATCCTCAACGTATCCCCCGAGAGCCCCGACGACGACGACAGGGACCGCTTCTTGCTGTCCAAAGGTCACGGCCCGATGGCCTACTACGCGGTACTTGCGGCCAAAGGGTTCCTCCGACCAGAGCTCCTCGATACCTGGGCGACAAAGAACTCACCACTCGGCTTCGCGCCGGATCGAACCAAAATCTCGGGTGTAGAAATGTCGGGTGGCTCGCTCGGCCATGGCTTGCCGCTCGCAGTGGGCGTCGCGATGGGACTCCGTATACAAAATCGTCACGCACCGAGAGTCTTCGTGCTCATCGGCGATGGAGAGTTCGATGAGGGCAGCAACCACGAGGCGATGGCTTTTGCAGGACGCGCGCGCTTGAACCAACTGACGGTCATCGTCCTGGACAACGGCACGGCAAGTATGGGTTGGCCGCATGGAATCGATAAACGGTTCGACGGTGAGGGTTGGGACACAATCAACATCAACGGTGCTGACCATGAGGAGATCGCTGCGGCACTGAATCGAGATCACAACGACAGACCGCTCGCGGTGGTCGCCACCGTTACTCGGCAATCGGCCCGTTCGTCCATTCAGCAGAGATGAATCGCCATGAATTCCGCAGACACGCAAGAACCAAAGTCCTTCAACCACACTGACATGTGGACCGCATTCGGAACGACCATGTCTGGTGCATTGGAAACAGACCCCCGCGCCGTAGTTGTGCTGGCCGACATCGGAGCCCACCTCTTCAAAGCGGCCGCGATCGCAGATCCCAACCGCGTGATCAACGTAGGGATCAGGGAACAGCTGATGATGGGGGTAGCCGGCGGGCTCGCCATGTGTGGCATGCGACCCGTGGTACACACAGTCGCCGCCTTTCTCGTCGAGCGGCCTCTTGAACAAATAAAGCTGAACTTCGCCCAGCAAGATGTCGGCGCAGTCCTGGTCAGTTGGGGAGCCTCCTACGACTTGTCGGAGTTCGCCTTCTCCCATTTCACCCCGGGCGATATCACCGTCATCGATTCGATGCCCAACTGGACAGTTCACGTGCCAGGCCATCCACAGGAGGCCGCCGATCTTCTCCTCGAATCGCTACCAGGCGATGGACGGGTCTACCTACGGCTGTCGAGTCAGGTCAACCGTTACCCCCATGCGGTCCGAGGGACATCGTTCACACCTATCAAGTACGGCACCCGCGGAGTCGTCCTCGCAGTCGGGCCCTGTTTAGATGCGGTGCTGTCGGCAACCTCCATGCTCGACGTAACCATCCTCTACGCGGCGACGATTCGCCCCTTCGACGCCACGGGCCTGTGTGCCGCGGTGCAAGCCGTGAACCGTCCGAACGTCGTGTTGGTCGAGCCCTATCTGGCAGGCACCTCGGCGCACCAAGTCTCGTCCAGTCTCGTCAGCCATCCCCATCGGCTGCTCTCCCTGGGCGTTCGACGTGAGATGGAAGATCGCCACTACGGAACCCCCGACGACCACGACCACATTCACGGACTTGACGCCCGTTCCCTGAGTAATTCGATCAATTCCTTCCTCGGCTGAGCACGACCCGCGAGAGAAAGGAATCGGGATGAAGGAATCAACCATGGCACAGACGCAAGCAAGGTTTGATCGGGTGCGATGGGAACCCGGCGTATACGCAATCGTCGGTGCCACCGGAATTGGAAAGAGCGCCGAAGCGAGCAAGTTGGCATTGAGTCACTCGGCTCCGATTGTTGTTGCCGACCGTATCCAGTGTTACTCCGATCTCCTGGTCACCAGTGGTCGAGCGTTCGACGCGAAAGTGGAAGGGCTCAACCGCGTTTGGCTCGACAACCGGACCATACATCAGGGCAACTTCGATCCGGACGAGGCCTTTGACCGGCTGATAAAAGTACTGACCTCGTACGTTGATCGCGGCGAAGCGGTGGTAATGGAGGGCGGTTCGATATCGCTCATTCTTCGATTCGCGCAAACGATATCCAACCTACCGTTCCCAGCTGTCGTGAATGTTATGCCTATTCCTGATAGGCAACACTACTTTGCCCAGCAGTGCGCAAGGGCACGACAAATGTTACGGGGAGATTCAACGGGCAGGAATTTACTCACCGAACTGGCGGAAGCGTGGGTTCTAGGCGATCAGCACAACTTCATAGCCTCGGTTGCGGGTCTGGACTGTGTACTCGACTGGTGCGCCACGCATTCCGTAACACCAGAGGAGTTGGCCAACCGAGACCTCACCACGGAGGTGCTCGACGAACTGGCGGCATCAATGGGTGGCCGGTATGTCGAGCACGGCGTCCTTCAGCAGGAAATATTTTTAAGAACCTTCGGTGCCCCAGGTGTGACCGCCAGATGAGCGGGATCTGGCACACCGACGACGTGCACCTGACATCCGCCGGGGCTGATTTCGGAAACTGCATCCATGCGAAACCGTCCGTCGTTGTCGTGCCACGGACCGTGGCCGACGTGCAGGAAGCCCTGCGCTACACCGCGGCGCGGAACCTATCGCTCGCGGTGCGCGGATCCGGACACTCGACTTACGGGCAATGCCAGGCAGATGGCGGAGTCGTGCTGGACATGAAAAGGTTCAACACCGTCCACGACGTTCGATCGGGGCAGGCCACGATCGATGCGGGTGTGCGATGGAGCGACGTGGTCGCTGCCACGCTCAGCCGCCAGCAAGCCCCTCCGGTACTCACCGACTATCTCGGGACCACCGTCGGCGGAACGCTTTCGGTCGGAGGCTTCGGGGGATCGAGTCACGGCTTTGGCTTGCAAACCGACAACGTGGACTCTCTTGCTGTAGTTACCGGATCGGGAGATTTTCGGGAATGCTCCGCCGTATCGAACAGTGAACTTTTCGACGCCGTGCGCGGCGGCCTCGGTCAATTCGGCGTAATCGTCAACGCGACAATCCGTCTGACCGCTGCTCACGAGTCGGTTCGACAGTACAAATTGCAGTATTCCAACCTCGGCGTATTCCTTGGCGACCAACTCCGCGCCATGTCCAACAGACTATTCGACCATGTACAAGGACGAATTCGTGTCGATGCCGACGGCCACTTACGTTATCGACTGGACCTAGCCAAGTACTTCACCCCACCACGAAGGCCAGACGACGATGCGCTGTTGTCATCGCTCCAATACGATTCGTGCGCCGAATACAACTCGGACGTAGATTATGGTGACTTTATCAACCGTATGGCGGATCAGGAGCTTGATCTTCGGCACACAGGTGAGTGGTTCTATCCACATCCATGGGCCAGCCTGCTGATCCCGGCAGACAAGATCGAGCAGTTCATCGAAACTACCAGCTCCTCATTGACGGATGACCTAGGAAACTCCGGGCTGATCATGGTTTACCCGATTCCAACAACACCGATCACCGCACCGTTCATTCCGATTCCTCACTGCGACACATTCTTCATGTTGGCCGTACTTCGAACAGCATCCCCAGGGGCCGAAGCCCGAATGATTGCCAGCAACCGCCTGCTCTATGAACAGGCTCGGGATGTAGGCGGGGTGGCCTACGCAGTCAATGCTGTCCCCATGTCACCGGGAGATTGGTGTACGCACTTCGGTTCGCGATGGCAGGCCATCGCACGGGCTAAGCGTCGCTTCGACCCATACAGGATCCTCGCCCCTGGATACAGAATGTCATTCGACTGATGAACCTTCGACCAATGCCCGCGACTACGGTCTCGGCACAGGCCCGCCCGACCCCCAAGAGCGTCACGGTCTTCTGCGGAGCTATGCCAGGGCGCGGGACCAAATATGGACAGCTCGCAGAGGGGATGGGGCGTGCGATTGCTAGATCGAAGCTGCGCCTCGTTTATGGTGGCGCCCGAGTCGGCCTCATGGGCACCCTCGCGAACGCGGCCTTGGACTCCGGCGGAACCGTCGTTGGCGTGATCCCTGAGAGCTTCACTGCGATACCCGAGGCTGCGCATCATGGACTGACAGAACTACACGTCGTCCATGACATGCACCAACGCAAAGCTCTCATGGCCGAACTCGGTGACGCATTCATTGCCCTCCCCGGCGGTGTCGGAACCGCAGAAGAGTTCTTCGAGGTCCTTACGTGGTCACACCTGGGGCTTCACAATAAACCCTGTGTACTGCTGAACGACAACGAGTATTACCGCCCCTTGCTCTCCTACATCGAGCACGCTGCCGTCGAAGGATTTATCACCCCCGCAACCCGGTCTCGCGTAATCGTCTGCAAAGACATCGAGGGGGCTATCGCGGCCATTCGCTCACCCTAATTAGTGGGACTTCTGCCTGGCCGGTAGATCTGCTCCGTCCTCGGTGCATTCTATATCGCTCACGTTCCACCCAGTTCGTCCGTATACGAAATTTGGAGGCACGTCGATGTCTGTACGAAAATTTCACCTAGGCTGGTTTGTCGGTTTCTTTGCTAACGATTTCACCGGCGACTTCTCGCCGCCTGAAGAGCCATGGGATGGCCGATTCTATGTCGAGATGGCGAAGTCGCTAGAGCGCGCAGGATTCGACTACATGATGTTCGAGGACACGGTGTCGGTACCCGATGCATACGGGCGATCCTTCGATGCGTACCTGAAACACGCCCTGTGGGTGCCGAAACACGACCCAGTGCCGTTGGCGTCGGTGATCGCGGCCGCGACCGACCGCATAGGCGTAATCGCTACGATGTCGACGGCCTTCTATCCCCCATACATGCTGGCACGCACTGTCTCTACGGTCGACCACATCGCTGGTGGGCGCTTTGGATGGAACATCGTCACCACCGGTCAAGATCAGGCCGCGCGCAACTTCGGCATGGATCGTCTGCTGCCGCACGACAAGCGCTACGAGGTAGCACATGAGTACGTCGACCTTGTCCGAGATCTATGGAATTCCTGGGATCGAGACAACATCGTCCGTGACCGCGAGTCAGGGACTTATGTTGCGCCCGGCACTGTTCGGGCAGTGAACCACACTGGGGAGCATTTCCGTTCGGCGGGTCCGCTCAACACGGTGCACCCACCCAATGGGCAACCAGTTTTCGTCCAAGCTGGCGGATCCCCCAAGGGCCGCGACTTCGCCGCGAAGTACGCCGACTCGATTGTTGCCAACGTCAACACCGTGGAGACGATGCGGGAGTTTCGTGACGATGTCCGTAACCGGGCGCAGGCACACGGTCGAGACCCTGACGACATCAAGGTTCTCTTCATCGCGATGCCAGTACTCGGTGCCACTATGGATGAGGCTCAGGCCGCGAATAAACGGAGAATGACCAGCGACCGGGCCATCGAAAACATTCTTTTGCAACTGTCTTTCGTCACCGACATCGACTTCTCTCAGTTTCCGCTCGACGAAGTACCTCCGCAAGACTTGACAACCAATGGCGAGCAGTCATCACTGGAGAGCTTCCTGCAGCACGGTAGCGGTAAAACTCTGCGCGAGCTGACCATTGATTACCTCGCTCCGTCTATCGAACTGGTGGGGACGCCTGATCACGTAGCGGAGCGCATGGGGGAGATCGTCGACGAGGTAGGCGGTGACGGATTCTTGATTTATACCGGGTCGAACTCGCTCACCCGCCGATTCATCGCTGAGATTACCGACGGCCTCGTGCCAGCTTTACAACGAATTGGGCGAACGCGGGTGGGATATTCGTCGGTGTATCTACGTGACAACCTTCGTGAGTTCTAGTTTTGGTGCTCGTTCGCGCCATCTCCCGAGGCCATCCCATGATCAGAAACGCTCCTGGTGGTGCCGGGCTCGTGATCATCGAGCTGCACGTCCCCTATCGAACAGCAATTTAAGTGACAGGAATTTGTGGTGACTGTGGATTACTCTATTCGGGGGCTCGCTCCCAGTGAGGCGCTCTACGTCGACTTGGGAGTTTTCATCGGGTATTCGGTGCGGGCTCGCGGCGATTTGAACATATCGGGGCTCTCGGCGGCATTTGCGACATTGCGACGCTCGTATCCTGTGTTGGCTGCGCACGTGGAGACGATCGATGGAGACCATATGATCGTCAAACCATCCGGTCCGCTGCCCGGCCTCAGCGTGCACACAGGGGATCCCGGTCAGCCGCTGAGCGGGGTGAACCTCAGTGCGGGCCGCGCCCTTTCCGGGCTACACGTCGTCGGCGATTCCGCCTGCGCGAGTGTGACTTTACTAACCCACCACTGCATAGCCGACGGTCGCCATTCTGTAGATTTGCTCAGCGATCTGTGGTCTTTCTACACCGACATTGTGGAAGGAAAGACCCCTGACGCGGTTGTTCATGGCTATCCCGAGTCGCTGGAAAAGCTGTTCTCCGAGAGAGGAATCGACACACCCGATGTCGGCAATGACGAACCATTAGAGTCGGCATTAAACAGGCCGCCGACGGCTGGCTATACCGAGCCACATCGTGCGATGACCCAACTGCGTTGTCGTTTGAGCAGGCGAGTCACGACCGGGCTCATCGACTTCGGACGTCACCATGGAGTTACGGTAAACGGCCTAGTATCTGCCGCTATCATGCGGACCGAGTCAGATCTGAGAAGTGTTCGGCTCGCCGACATCGCCTACCATTTTATTGTGGACCTCAGGCCTCACGTCACACCTGCAGTGGATTCCACCGCGGGAACAAATATTGTCGGCTTCCCCGTCTATCGGGCTACGGCCGAGTCCGTAGAAATCGTGGATCTGGCTCGCAGTTTAAATGAGGAATTGCACATCGATCTCGCCGCCGGCCACCTCCAAAGTGAAGCCCTGACAGCCGCGAAGATGGCAGTGCTGTTGCCTGAACCCAACGAGGTTCGTTGCACCAATGGAGGCACGGTTCCACCATTGCGATCGCCCGCAGGACTCAAACTCGAGGACTGCCGGCCCGCGCCAGCTGGGTTTTCCTTTCCTGTTTACATCGTCCATGGGTATGGCGGTCGACTGAACATCGAGTTTGCTTTGCCGCACGGAGCTTCCCGCTACGACATCGGCCGAGGCCGGGAACGGATCAGAACGCTCGAATCCCACCTTCGTTCCGTGGCGTGATTGACCAGGCACCGGTTCCGTGAGGCCGCGCCACGCAAGGTCAGCGGATCAACCGTTATTCAGACAGTCCCGGTCTCGCAGACGAGGCTCAGCGAAATTCCGCAACGCTTCGGAGATGCGTGGGGCGTTGAGATCGGTGATCGTGGCGAGGTAGACGTTGGCGCGGTGTCCGCGGTGAGCGAGGACGGACAGGAGTTGGAGACTGCGGTTGCAGGTGAGGCGGAGGGTGTCTACGACGCCTTCGAGGGAGTCGATGACGAGGTATGCGGGGGTGAAGTCGTGGGTTGTGGCTTGACCGTTGTCGATCAGAGTTTTGCGTTGGGTTGTGAATCGCCAAACGGAATCCATGATGTCGACAGGGTCCGGGTCGGTGTCCGCGGTGGTCGAGAACGTGGGGGTTCTGGACGGGCCAGTGATCATCCATACGTGCGGAGAGTGGCCGCTGAGGGTGTCGGCGAGGGTGTGTGCGAGGTGCGTCGACGCCGCGGGATCGGCGTTCAGGAGGAGATGACCGTCGCGCTGGGGGTGCCACGTTTTGGTACCCCCAGCGTCGTGCACGTCGATGCGGACAGCGATGTCGGTGTCGGGGTCGTCCAGCTCTGTCAGCATCGTGACGGTTCCTTGTGTTCGAGTAGGGAGGTGGGTCGGCTACGAAGCAATCTGTGCCGTGGGGTTGGTGATGCGGGTGCGGAAGAGGTTGGTGAGCTCGTCCGCTCCGGTTCGACCGTTGTCGGCCATCGGTTCGTTCGCGTAGGAGTTGTGCGAATCGGTGGCGAGCGAGGTGGCGTAGTTGAGCACCTCGTCGAGCACGCGGCCTGGGGTGAGATTATCGGCCAGCCGGTTCAAAAGGGGGAACTCGTCGAGGGGGAGTGCGCGGAGGGTCTTGCGGACCGCGTTGTTGACCTGGCCCACGAGTTTGCCGAGATCGGCCGGTAGAGCCACATAGTTCTGGGCCGCGGCGTTGGTGGAGATCCGCGCTGCGGTGGTGCCGATCGCGATGTACTCGTTGATAGGCAGCTTGGACACCACGGTCCCGATCATCGAACTGAATTGGCTCGCGAAGCTGATGACTTGGGGTGTGAGGGTCGCCAGCAGTGCCGGAACGGCGAACATGTCACCGCGGTGGATTGCATCGGTGAGCTGCGAGACGGTGGTGGCCATCGGGGCGATGTCTGCCCCGGGGATGGTCATTTCTGCGACCTTTGCGCTCAGTGTTGAGACGTTGCCGGCGAGGTCGAGTGCGAGCTGCGGCACGGTGAGCATGTTGCCTGTGGTCACTGCGGTGTTCAGTTTGCCGAGCGTGTCGGTCAGGGGTTGGCCGTCGAGACCGAGAAGCGTGGTGACGACTCCGGCGACCGAAGACGCGGGATCGGTGGCGTCGATCTTCGATCCGAGTTGCCCGATGAACTGTGTGGCGATGGCGTCGTCGGGGGTGTTGCAGTACGTGTCGTCGGGATCGCACACGCTGGCGGTGACGTTGTTGAGAGCTCCGAATCCCTTGGGTCGCGCACCGACGAAGCCGTTGCCGGTGGTCTTGGTTCCGAGTTGAACGCCGGCGGTCGGGCTCTGGCCGGGGTCGGCCATCAGGCCCACGGCAAAGATGCGATCGGCGCTCACCGGGCCCTCGCCGTTTCCGATCTTGCTGGCTAGATCTCCCGCGGCGTCGGCCCCTTGGGAGAAGCCGGTCAGCCCGAACTTGGTGCTCGGGCATTCGGCTGCCTTCTCGGAGATGTGTTGCGATGCGCGATCGATCGCTTCCTTCTTACTGGTTCCGTAGGTCTGGGCCTTGTCGTTCACGATCGTCGCGACGTAGGGAACTGTGTATGTCTGCAGTTCCTGGGATGAGAACTCGGAGTCGAGTGGGTCCACGACGTTGCGGAGCATTCCGACCGGCACATTCGGATCGGCCTGCTCGTTGGTTTCCGTGGTGCCGGGTATGGCCACCAAGATGTTGTCCGGGCATGCCGGAGCACCGGCTTGCGGATCGGCAATGGCGGAGGGAATGACGACGATGCTGGCAGCGACGGCGAGCCCGACTGCGCTGACAACGATCCTCTTGCGTGTACGAGATGCGGTCATGATGTGCGTCCTTTGTAGGTGAGAGCGGGGTTGGTGCAGGTGGACTTCAGCTCGCCAAGGCGGACTCATGGTGTGATCGGGTGTAGAAGAACGTCCGCTTTCCCGGCGAGGGAGTGTTGCCGGTGCGTGCTGCTACTCCGTCGCGGACTCGCGCGACAGCGCGGCTCAAGCGCTGTCGAAGGGCTGCCGGTGAGCAGTTCTCCTCGACGGCGAGCGATGCGAGATCGGCACCTTCGGTGACGAGATATGCACGGATCAGAAGTGAGTGCTCGTCGGCAGTGATGGTCTTGGACTGCACTGCCCATGCAAGAACCGAATGCAATTCCCGTGCCGATACCTCCCCCGGATTGCTGGTCGTGCGGTCATCGGATCCGTCGGCAACCCGGTGGAGCTGGTCGGGTTCGGCCGGCGTTTCCACCGCAGATTCGCAGGTCTTGGTGATCAGACCCAGCGTCCGAAGCGAGAGTGCCCCGGCAATCCCAGTGCCGCCGGGACGGTGCGAAGCGATCACCTCGTAGAACGCGGCGATGGTACGCGAGGCACGTTCTTCGCGGCTGTGATCGGTTCCGTCCAGCCGCGCGTAGCGATGGATTCGGACCAGCTTGGGGAGCATCAACCGGACCAAAACTGTGCCGGCGAGGGCGCTGCCTGCACTGTGCTCGGTGAGCAGAAGGGACAGGGTGGCGTCACTGTCCTGAGCGGCAAGCTCAGCGATGTCGGCCACGGAGCGAGCGGACGACCATGCGGGGTGTCGATCGGCCCACGTGCGGACTTCGCGGCCTGCGAGAGCGTCGACACAGAGATTGGTCCACTCGGCGTTGATCGTCGTAAACAGCGATGTGCTGTATCCGAGTGGGGTGGAGGAATGCGAGGAAGGCTGCGGCGAGGTCACTGGGGCGCTCCTGATAGAGGCAACTGAAGTTCGATCGCCTCTGACACAAACAGCGCCTTATATCCGCTGAGCTGCGGATTCTTACTCGAAAAGGCGGAGCTGTTATACCCGCCGGGTCCGGCGGAACCAGAAAACGGCAGCGCCCCGCGTTCGACATAGACCGCTGTGACCTGCGGTTACACGGCGACGGTGATAACAGCCCGACGAATCGCAGCGGGGCGGTGAAAAAAAGTTCGAGAAATTTCCGGTCGCCTCTGTCACAGACCCGCCCGCGAAGGGATCTACCTGTTCTCAGAAGCCCGTACACGGCGGGCTACCGACAGGAGGACCCCGGATGGACGACCACGATCCGTCGGCCGCATTGCTCTCGGACACCGCTCGCGTGCACTCGGTGTCCGAAGAGATCCGCGGCCTCGCGGCGCAACTCGGCGACAATCCGCTCAGCGCAGAGATCGCCAGCCGCGTCCGCGAGGTCGTGCTCGGTGAGCCGGCCGAGCAGGCGCGGGCAGCGCTCGAACGGATGATGGCGACCCGGGGTCGAGGCGCTCTGCGATTGGTCGACGAGGGCTTCGTACCCGCCACGGTCGAGCCGTCTCGGCACGAGGAGATCTCATGAAGATCCATCTCCGTAAGAAGGGCTCGAACAAGCCGACAGAAGCTGCGCCGGCCACCGAGCTTCATCAGTGGGCCGGCAAGCAAGCGGTCGCGACCAAGGCGATGAAGTGGGGTCTGTTCGCGGCGATCGGCTCCGGAGTGGTGGCACTGGTTCTCGTCTTGGCCGGCGTCGGGTCCACGACGCCGATCCAGAGCAAGGCAAACCCTCAGACGGTCATCGACACAGCCCGCGAAGCAGCAGCGACCGACCTCGCGCAGGACTTCGTGTTGACGTGGTTGCAATCCAAGCGAGGAGACGAGAAAGCCCTCGCGCGCTTCGTCCGCACCGACGGCATGTCGCTTCCGGCTCAGGCGAGCTATACCGCGTCCGAACCTCGAATCGCGAGCGTGAAAGCAATCGACCCGCCGGCGCGAAATCAGGGTCCCACAGGATCGACATCGCAAGGAGGACCGCTACAGGCGGCCGGCCAGAACTACGCGATCGTTGTGTCGGTCTCGGTGGTTCCGATCGGGGCAGACCCGGCGACGAAGCCGGAACGTCGATACTTCTCGGTCCCTGTCGTGTTCGTGGGAGACGACGCGCGGGCTGCAGCAGTCCCTGCTGCTGTGGCGGCCCCGGCAACCGGCGGTGACCTCACACTCGGCTACCGATTCCGAGTCGGCCTCGATCACTCGCTCACCCAGTCGATCAGCCAGTTCCTCTCGGCAATGGTTGCCGGTGCCGGAGAAATTTCTCGCTACACCTCACCCGGCACACCGATCCGTGCCGTCACCCCCGCGCCGTACACCAGTGTCCAGATCACCGACCTCGTCTCGGACACCGACTTCTCGGCGGGTGCGTCCGGATCCCCGGCAGATGGTGCGACGGTACGGGTGCTCGCCACCGCGACCGTCACAGCCACGGACCGAGCGCAGACCTCGACCGTGCAATACCCGCTGACAGCGATCGCCCGGGGTGGCCGGTGGGAAGTATCCGCGCTCGACCCGATGCCGTTGCTCGCGAACTCGACCGGACTCAGCGCAGCAACCCCAACCATTGCGGTGCCGACCTCGACTGGTGCCAGCACTACCTCCTCCGTTCCCGCAGCGCCCGTTCAACCGAACTGACGCTCTGCTCCCCCTATCCGAAAGGTACGAACAATGACCATTACCTCGATCCTGGCCGATCCGTCGTCGACCGTCGTCGCCGAAGGAATCATCGAATGGGCCAACAACAAAGGTGCGGAGGTGCAGGGCCTCATCCGCACTCTCGTGGGCGTCGGCGTCGCCGGGTTCATCGCCGCGATTGCTTTCAAAAGTCACTTCGCCATTGCCAAAACACTGGTGGCGATCGTGGTCGGCGGGGCACTGATCTGGGTGATGTGGAACATCACCGCCGTCAAAGACAGTGTCGGCGACGAGCTTCCCGGCTCCGCCTCGCCACAAAGCAGCGAGGTCGTCGTGGTGCCCGATCCGATCGCGGCGTTCATCTGACACTGCTCGGCCAACTCACGAACACCTCGATTCAACGACCCCCGCAGGAGTGTGACCGACCATGACCGAACAGCAGGCCTCCTCGCGGAGCGTGGTCAAGATGTTCACCAAAGCGCGCAATTTTCCGCAGCTGATCGGCAAAGCGCCAGACGGCCGAAAGATCCCCGGTGGCCCCTACACCCTGACCCAGTTCGTCGGCGCGGGTATTGCAGGCGGACTGCTGTGGCTGACCCAGTCGCTGTGGGCGCAGGGCAGTGTCATCACCAACGGTGTCATCTTCCTCGGTGTCACCGGCGGCACCCTGTGGGCGTTGGGGAGGCTGCCGCAGGGAGCACGGAATCCGATCTCAGTAGTCCGGGGTGTCGGGCGCGCGGCTACCGGGGCGATGTCACCGTCGAGGATCAATGGCGAGCCGATCCGGATCAAACGCCCTCACGCGGTACTGGGGTCGGTGATCATCCTCGACACCCCGCCAAGCCACGACGCTGCTATCAGTGAACCAGCAGTCATCAGAGCATCCAGCGATCGAGTAGAGAACGCCGCGGCACCGGTGGAGCTCGACGACAACGCAGCGCCGGCCGCACCAGCATTCAGACCTCTGACCCAACCGCGGCCGGAGCGAAAGATCGCACCAGCGCCAGCCCGGCCGCGATCGGACGGCGAACGCCAGCGCTCGCAGAGTCCAGCCCTGGCCGAAGCGTTCGGCGTCGCCAACCTGGCACCGGCGAGCAGCGTTCAGCAGCTGCTTGCCATGGCTGCAGCGGCCCCCACCCCGACCCGAGAGAAGGCGTAATGCAACAACCGAACCGGCTCGTCACCTCGAACTTGCGCTGGACCCGCTCCGGAGTCGTCTGGGCGGACTACGTCCTGACCGGAATCCCGTACGGGTACCGGCCGATCGAAGACCGACAGACCGCGCGGGCGATGCACAAGATGTTGCTGCGCGCTCTTCCTGGCGAATCTCTCCTGCTCAGTGTCGCGGTCAGTCTGGACCCAATGACCATCGTCGAGCGCATGGAACGGGGTGTCGATCTCGATCTCCATCCCGCGTGGGCAGACGAATGCGACGCCACGATCGACCGCCTGGAGGAGATCCGACCCGGCCAGCGAATCTACTGGCTGTCCATCCCCCTGGCCAACCACGGCTTCGGTGACACCGTCAAGGCCGCAACGTCCGCCGCATGGTCCTCGGTGGCCGATCTGCTGGGGATGCCGCCCTCGTCGATTCCCGTCGAGGAGAGAGAACGCCGCGCAGCTCAGGCCGCGCAGATCGCCGCGGCCATCCCTGCCTTCTACGATGCGACCCCCGCAACCCCCTCCCAGATGGTGTGGCTGCACCAACATGCTCTGCAGCGCGGCCTCGGCCTCGATACCGACATGCCCACCGCTCTAGATCATCCGGCAGGCACTGCTCGAGGATCCTTCACTGCCGCGCGGCTCGACGAAGGGGCTCAAAGCGATCGCCCCGAATCGGGCTGGCGGGCCAAGGCGCCGACCTTGTCGCGTGTGCTCAAAGTCGACCAGCCGTGGGAGGTAACGCCACCGCCGGCCAGCTATCAGTGCTTCCTGGTGCTCGCCGCCACTCCTTCGGGCGGCACGCTGTTTCCAGGCTCGGAGTACCTGACCCTCGCGGACAACCTGGGCGGCGTCGATGTCGACTGGGCAATTCGGTTCAAGAACTCCGCTGCATCGGAGGTTCTGAAGAAGAACCGCCGCGCCTTGGTGCAGATGAACGATCAATACACCCAGCGAGAAGACGAATTGAGCACCGGCAGCGTCCTCGACGACGCTGCCGTCGCCCTCGCGGAATACAACGCGCTTCTGGAGGCGGACGCAATGGAGATGGAAGTGCAATCCACCACCGTCTTCTGTGTCGCCGCCGCGGACGAAGAGACGGCCATCGCATATCAGCGCGAGCTGGCGAAGGAGTTCGAGGGTTCGACCTACAGGTTGCAGTCACCGATCGGATTCCAGGAGGAGCTGTTCTGGGCAATGACACCCGGCGTGCCGACGCCGGCGATCTGCAACGAGTTCGCGCAGATCACCACATCCGAACATTTCGCCGCGTACGTACCGGTCACCCGCAACGATCTCGGCGACGGAGACGGCCCGCTGATCGCACTCAACATTTCCTCGGCCCGCACTGGCGTCGTGCACCACGACATCGCCAAGAAAGCGTCACGTGACGTTTCGGGTTCGGTGGGAGTGTGTGGCAACTTGGGATCAGGCAAGTCCGGCTACTTGAAAACAACCGGTAACCAGGTCGTCGACCGCGGCGGCCAAGTCATCGTGGTCGACCGGACCCCTCTGGGCGAATACGCACTGTGGGCCGAAGCGATCACCGACGCGGTGGTCGTCGATACCGCAGCACCGGACGTCACGATGGACCCTCTTCGGCTGTTCTCGCCCGCACGAGGAGGGGAAGTTGCGGTGTCTATTCTGTTGCCGCTGTTGCAACTTCAGCCCGACGACCGTTTGGGGGTACTGCTGTCTCAAGTGCTCGAGCCGGAATACCGCGCTCGCTTCGGCAATTTCACTACCCCAGGCCTGGTTTCGCACCTCGAGAAGGACTGCACCCTCGACGGAGCTGCCGAGCTTGCCGGAAAGTTGAAGGTCTACGCGACCAAATCCTATGCAGCAGCGCTGTTTCGGCCGGACCTAGAGCCGTTCAATCCACGCGCAGGAGCCATCGTCTTCCGCACTCACACACTGGAATTGCCCTCGGAGCGAGAAGTGGAGAACGAGCATCTGTTCAAGCAGATGTCGCTCCAGAAGCGGGTAGGGCGAATGATGTACACCCTCATCGCGCAGATCGCCCGCGGCATTTGCTTCGCGGACCCCAACACCCTCGCGGTCTTCCTGCTCGACGAATGCCATCACCTGACGCGCTCGAGCGAAGGTGTCGAGATCATCATCGACTTCATTCGAGACGGCCGCAAACACGACGCCGCGGTGATGCTCGGATCGCACGACCCCGAAGCAGACTTCGGCTCCGAGACGCTGCGAGGGCTCATCCCCACCCGGCTCGTGTTCCGGCAGACGGATCGACGACTAGCGCAAAAATCGTTGAAGTGGCTCGGCGTCGGGGAAGACGATCTCGGACTGCTCAAAGAGCTGATGGAGAACACATCGCCCGTCGAAGGCAAAGACGGATACGTCGCACCGCATCGCCGCGGAGAGGGCTACATGCGCGATCCCGCCGGCAACGTCGGCCGCATCAAGGTCTTACTTCCGGCATCGGAAGCGAGATACCAAGCGGCGAGTACGACTCCGAAAGAATCGACTACCGAGCGCGCTGCGGAGTTGGCGACATGGTGATGTCGAAACGAGTTGTGCGCCGGCCAGGTTCGATTGGCGGCGGCGTCAAGATGGTTCTCGAGCTCGTGCTGTGGTCGTGGATCCCGCGGTCGTGGTGCAGTGTTCTCGCTCGCTTCCTCGGCCCTGTCTTCAAGTGGGTAGTGGCATCTCGAATCCGCCGCGCGATCGTCACAGGTGTCGCTGTCTGGCACATGATCGGTCTGCTGGCGATCGCCCTGGCGTCACCGGCTCATGCCGACCCGGGTGAAACCCTGCCCACCAACAGCACATTCAGCTGGATGGAAGTCCGTGACTCTCACGGAATTCTGGTCTGGGACTACTTCATGTCCATCGACGAAGGCTCGGTCGGGCACCCGATGTACACCGTGTTCTCCACCTTCATCATGCTCGAGTACGAGGTGTACCGCGGGGTGACCGGCTTCGCGATTTGGTTCGTCACCTACGCCTTGCGGTTCGAGTGGCTCGAATTGTTGACTGCGCCGTTCCGTTCGATCGGCGATGCCATGCAAACGGTCACCGATCAGTTCCAGCTCACGGGCCTTCTTCTCACCGCTGCTGCAGGCATCGGAGCGTGGTGGGTCATTCGCGGACGGTGGACGACGGGAGTGTACGAACTCCTGATGGCAGCAGCGATCGCCGCTGCGGCAGTGGGGATCCTGTCCAATCCAGTCGAACGGGTCGCAGGACAAAACGGCCTGATCATGCAGGCGCGCGACGCCGGCGTGCAGCTTGCGGCAGGCCTGGCCAACAAGGGAGACACGACGTCGAGTTCCGACGAACTCATCGACCAGATCTCGGAACAGATGGCCGACACGTTCATCAGGCAACCCACCCAACTGCTGAACTTCGGCCGAGTCATCGACGGCTCGCCCGACGGAGAACGTTGCACTCAAGCCTGGGACGCCGGCCACGAAAAAGCAGACGGCAACACACGAGACACCCTCAAAGACAACATCAAAGGCTGCGGCGGCGAAGGCGCAAAACAGATGAAGGACTTCGCCGATCACCCCGGACCGGGACAGGTCGGGTCCGGGGTCGCGATGCTACTGGCCGGTGTCATCCTGCTCGGATTCGCCACAATTCTGGCGTTCACCCTCATCCTCGCGGTACTCACCGCCCTCGCATCGGCCGTCAAGGGAATTGTGGTGACCGTCGTTGGAATTCTGCCCGGATCCGGCCGCGGAGCATTGTGGAAAGCCCTCGCCGCGGTGCTGATGTCGATGGTCATCGTTATCTTCGCGGTGGTGTTCCTCGTCGGATACATGATCGTGATCGGACAGTTGTTCAGAGGAGACGGCGACTCTCCGCTGATGATGAAATTCATCCTGACCGACATCGTTCTGATCGCGGGCATCATTCTCTACCGCCGCGCAGTGAAAGGACTACGCAAAGCTTCCGACGCCCTCGCACGCAAGCTCGGAAGCAGACCAGGAGCCGCGCCCACCGCGATATCGACCAAGACACCGACCAGCCCCCTCGCCCAAGCTGCCTACGCCGGACAAGTGGCCCGCCAGGCCTATCAAGGTGGAAAGGGACTGGCCAAGACAGCCAGCCATGCAACGGCCCGAACCGCCAAGGCGAGTAAAGCTCTCGTCGACGGGACGGCAGCCGCCAGCAGCGCAGCCACACTTGGAACTGCTGCCGTGGTCTACTCGGCCGGGAAGATTGCAACCGCGGGCGTCAAGAAGGTCGTCGGTCGACGGAGCGACGCCAAAGCTACCCAGGCGGCCACCGACACCACCAATGCTTCCGAAACCCACCCCAGCCTTCGCAAACCGATCAACATCGACCTTCCCCCGACGCAGTCGGTCGTCGGCTCCGGTCACTCCCACACTCCGGTCTCCAGCCCCGTCGGAGACCGATCGGCGGTCCGCTCTCACGGCGACAAGACAACGAACGCACCCGGTATCAAGCGGCCGGTGGCCACCGCTCCCGCACTGTCGACTCCAGGAAACCGAGAAGTTCGGGCCAGCCGCGCCACGGTGACCGGCCCTGGAGGCGGACGATTCCGTGAGTACTCCACCGATGAGGGCTCGCCGCTTCTGCTTCCCGACCGGTCCACGCGGCCGTCGAGTGCTCCGCGTCGTGCCCGACCGACCGTCCAACCAGGTGCCACCACGAATCCGACGGAAATCCTCCATCGAGCTGCGTCAGGCGCACGGCGATGACCTTGGTGGCCCCGCCTGAGACAGCGGTGTCGCCGAACTCGAAAGCGCCACGTCGATGGTGGAAACTCGCCCTGGCGGTCGGTATCGCCGCTCTCGGTGTACTCGTCGTCATTCCATTGATGGTCGTCGTACTCGTCACATCGTCAGGTTCCAGCGGTTGTGCCCCCACGGTCTCGTCCGGTACCGGTGGTGATGATGCATCGCCGTTGACCCCGTCCGGTCCCATCGGCAAGCCGACCCGCGATGGCACGACCACGATGACGTCCCCCTTCGGGCAGCGGTGGGGCACGATGCACCAAGGCGTCGACTTCGCGGGCCCGATCGGCACCCCGATCTACGCAGCCCTCGACGGCACTGTGGTCAAAGCCGGACCCGCTCAAGGCTTCGGAATGTGGATCGTCCTCGACTCGATCGTCGACGGAAAACCGGTCTCCACCGTGTACGGGCACATGTATCCCAACGGCGTCCTCGTCAAGGAGGGACAACAGGTCAAGGTCGGCGACCACATCGCCGACATCGGCAACGCCGGCGGCTCCACCGGACCACATCTGCACTTCGAGTACTGGGAAGGCGGCCGTTTACAGGGCGGAACCGCTATCGACCCGATGAGCAAACTCGGTCAGGCGGGAAGCCCCCAATCGTCCGGCGCTGATTCACCGACCGGCGCCGGTACCGCTGTCGATTGTGGCTTCGGCACGGCCGGCGGAGATCTCCGAACCGGATCCGTGCCGCCGGAGTTCGAGCCGTGGATCCGCAAAGCAGGAGCCGTGTGCCCAGGCGTGGGTGCTCCCCTGATCGCATCCCAACTCTCCGCCGAGAACGGTTTCCGCTACGGCCCGTCCGCTCCGGTATCGAGCACCGGAGCGTTGGGGCCCGCACAATTCATGCCGGGAACCTGGGCAACGTGGGGCAAGGATTACGACGGAGACGGGCGAGCCGACCCGAACTCCATCGGAGATGCAGTGATCTCACAAGCCCACTTCATGTGCGCCATCAACGGAGATATCACCGCAGCCATCGCCGCGAGAAAAGTGAAGGGCGACCCAACTGCACTGACGATTGCCGCCTACAACGCGGGCCCCGCCGCGGTGCTCGCAGCCGGTGGAATGCCATCCGGCGGTGACTACACCACACAAACACAGCCCTATGTGGCGAAGATTCTGGCCGGCCAAGCGCAGTACACATCCGAAGGTTCCACAGGCCGGTTCGTGCCGACCGGAGCTGACGGAGACAATGTCGTCGAGGCTGCACGCCAGTACCTCGGAACCCCCTACGTCTGGGGCGGCGGAGATATCAACGGCCCCTCCCGAGGAGGATTCGACTGCTCAGGACTGACCAGTTTCGCCTACTTCGCGGGCAAGCACATCACCCTGCCCCGCACATCCGAGGCCCAATGGGGAGTGGGTTCGGAGATCCCGATCGATCAAGCGATGCCCGGTGATCTCGTCTTCGGATCGTTCGAGGCGAACGGCCCTGGGCACGTCGGTATCTACATCGGCGGCGGTCAGATGATCCACGCCCCCACCACCGGAGACGTCGTCAAACAAGCTCCACTCATGGCTGGAATGAAAGCCCGGAGGATCTGATGTCCCTTGCCGGCCGACGTCTTATAGCCGTCCTCCTCGTCGTTGTAGCCGTGGTGACCATCGCCTGGTCCTGCAGCTCACCCGCCACCGATGAGCCGGAATCGGCACCGGAGACAACGAGCGCGCCAACCGCGCCGTCGCTACCCGAAATCAACACACAGCCAACCGAGACAACCGCTGTACCCGCTCCGATCAGCAGCGCCGCCACAGACGCGGAGACCGCAATCCGTCAAGCACTGACGACCGCCTTCACCTGGTACCCCAGCACCGACACGAGCTCGACCGACGCGTTTCTACGCGCCCGCCGATGGTTCACCGACAACCTCGCTGCAAAACTCTCCACCCCTGCAACGACCGAGCGAGGCCCCGGTGCCCAGTGGGAACAGTGGAAGAAAGAAGACGCCGAAATCACCGCAACCGTCTCGATCGGCTGCTCCGGATGCCCGGCAGATACCGCCGAGCGCATCTATCGAGTCGCGGAGATAACGCAATCGGCCGTCACCTCGGATGCCACGGTCCCCGTCGACTCCACCACGACCGTGTGGGTATCGGCAGTGCCGACCGCAGCCGGGTGGAGTGTGGACACTCTCGATTTCTGACCCTCGCCGCACATGACCCGGAGAGGGTCGCCGGCCACTGAACCGATCGCCCTGTACAGGCAACATGGAACGCACTATTTCCCGTGATCGGTGCCGCCGTTCATAGCCCTGTCGCGCTACGTGACAACCGGCTTCCGTCGGCCCTTAGCTCGCGGATCCGCGAGGAGGAGCCCCACCCCAGGCCGGTCGGGGTGGCTTGCGTATACCGAATCTCGTGGCAGTCACGCCGACGCTGGGGTTGGCGGATGGACGTTGCCCGAGGGTGCGTAAGAGAGGAATCGAACCGCATCCGATGAGCAGTTGATGAGGCGCCGATGCTGCCGCGAATTGGTGGTTATATGCCCCGGATGTGGGAAGGTCGCTGCAAGCCTTACTCGCTTCGCATCGCCGTTTGCAGCGTACCCCCCATGTCAAGGGGTGTCGAGCGCACATAGCTGTTCCCGCGACGGTCAGTCGCAACACGGAACGCGACTTGCCCGTCCCCAATCGCACCCTCACCGATAGAGCACTGGTGACCGATCGGTGCGCCACTGATGGGGCCATGAACGCATGCGCTGCAGCGCGAGATGAAAGGTTGTCGGAAAAAGATTCACCGCGGCTGTCACAGAAGTCGACGCACCTGGATCTACCTGTTCTCGAGAAGGCACGACGAGACAGGGAGTCCCCATGAGCGCACCGACACGACTACACGTAGCGAGGGCACGTTCGAGGAGCAGTCGATCTACGGCCGGCCCCCTGAGTCCTGTCATCGATCGAGGAGCGCTGCCGAACTTCGCTCGGATCGAGACCCTCAGGCTCGACGATCCCACCAACCGGATCGTGACCCTCGCAACCACCGACGAGGTCTGGTCGCTCGTCGTCGAGTGGAATTCGAGCAACCTGCTCGTCGACACCGAAGACGAACGATTGATCAGACTTGTCGATGCGGCTCTCCGCGCTGCGCACTGCCAGCCTCACGCCGCGTGCCGTTTCACCCTCGACTACAACCCGACCCATCTCAACAACGAAGTCGGCCGACGCAGCGTGGCCTTGACCGCAACGATGCGCCCAACTTCCGGTGACGGGATCCTGATCACGATCACCCGGGATGCATGATGTGCGCGCTACCCAACCCGACTCAGGCACCCCTCGACGGATACCGGTCGCTACGTGATGCACCCTCGCTCGACCCCCAGAACAATCCGTGGATCCGCAACTGTGTGCTCTACGTTGCCGGTGGAGTCGTGTCGGCAGCACTGGGCCCGATCCTGAACCTCGACACAGCGATCGCATGGGGTGGAGCAGCACTCGGCGTCGGCGCGGGCGCGGCCGTCAGCTACAACGGCTATCGCGCCACGATCCGAGCCGAAGAGACCGATCGTGCGATCGAGCAGCTCTGCCGGCTGACCGCGTCACCGCCGACCCGTGATGTCCTGACGGCGACTCGGTGGAGCGGCCAGTGGCCCGGCCGTCCGGGCAGAATCACCGTCCGCTACCAGTCGGCCGCGCTCCTTCTCGACGAACAGTGGGAGCCCCGCGTCGTCGAATTGCTCTCCCAGCAGAGCTGGGGCCGGTACCGGATCCAGAAGCACAACACACGCAAACGCCGTCTCGTTCTCGTCCCGGACACACGGTCCGTCTCCGAGACGCATGTCTCGCCCGAACTCGTCAAAGCCACGCGCACGATTCTCGCGCTGCTAGGGCCGACCGGAAAGATCACCAGACACGAGACGGACCCGAGCACCGGGGATCTTGTAGCTGTCGAAGCCACCCATGAGGTCGGACATCGACTCGAGTCCGAGGGCTATCGGGCCCGAGTACAACGAGTAGTGAGCGTCAATCTGCCCGGTCGGTGGCGTGCTCGCTGGAACCTCGAAACGGACTGGGTGCGTTTCGAGGTGCGCCCGACCTTTCCGAAGAAGCTCTACAACCCGGCCGGCCTCGGCGACGCGGAATCCACGACCGATCTCGGCGACCTCGCGCACTCCGACTACGACTCGGTCGCGATTTCGTACGGCGAGGACGAGGACGGCAACCCCATGGTGTGGCGGCCGGCGATCGACCCACACTTCATGCTCGTCGGTGCATCCGGAACCGGAAAGACCGTCACCGCACACACCCTGCTGACACAGCTCACCGCGCACGGTTGGCCGGTATGGGTCGTCGACGGAAAAGGGGTCGAGTTCTTGGGCTTCCAGGACTGGCCGAATGTACAGATCGTCGCCAGCCACATGGAGCACCAGGTCGCGGTCATCTATCGGTTCTGGAATCTCATGGAAACCCGGTACTCGCTGATCGTCAACGGAGAAGCTACCGAGGCCGACTTTGAGCCCGTCGTTCTGTTCATCGACGAGTACGCCGACTTCCGAGGCAACCTGCTCAACTGGTACTCGAGCATCAAAGGTAAGGGTGATCCCACCAAGCCGAAGACCCTCCAGGAAGTGGCGTCGATCGGACGAAAAGGCCGCACAGCGAAGTGCCACATGGTGCTGGGAACGCAGCGACCCGATGCCGAGTACTTCGGCGGCGACATGCGAGACAACTTTCGCCAGCGCGTATCGATGGGCCGTCTGAGTCCGCAGGGCGCGTTGATGATGTGGGAATCGGCAACCACTGGAGTCGGTATCCCGCGCGGATGTCGTGGGCGGGCGACCAGTGTCAACGACCACAACCAAGCGGTCGAAATTCAGACCTACTTCACTCCCGACCCCCGCAAGACTGAGCCCGGGGCCGACGACGCAGCGGTGCTGGACCGCCTGCGTCCTCTCGAAGTGCGGCACGAGCGGTTGGTGATCCTCGACCCGGATCCCGGCGGCACCGTGGACGGCGACGAAGAGATCCGTTTCCATCACGTCTCCGGCGCGCCCTGGGCGCGCGCGTCGGACCATCCCAATCTCGATCCCGTCGCCAGGCGAAAGACGCGCGCGGACAGTGATTCAGCTCGTCGCGCATCGTCGCCGATGGCAATGCTCAATCTCGACACCCCCACCGTTCGCCAGCCCAAGCCCGACGCGCAGACGCCGAAAGAAAAAGCCGTGTCCGGCGTCCCGGGCTCTCCGATGCACAAGGACCGCCCGCACCTGCAGGTGGTCCCCGACGCCGGTACCGACGTCGACGACTGGGAGGGCTACGGCGAATCCGAAGACACTGCTCCGGTCGACCTCGTTGCCGGCGACCTAGTTCTCCTCGACGAGGACGCCGGGATCTGGGTCGTCGTCGACAACGAACCCGACATCTACGGAGACGAGTCGGGTGACGACATGGTCGGGCTGACCTGGCGTGGCGACGGCGACGACGAGGGGGTGCTCGACATTCCTCTCGACGCGACTGTTCAAGTTCGTCGCCCCCTTGCCCTCGCCACCTGAATCACTCTGCGACACACACGATCAGAAGAGGAACAACCACATGTCCCAACACGGCAACAACAGCAAAGCCCTCTCCGACGACGATCAGATGGCGCTGATCTGGATCGCCCCACTCGCAGCCACCATGGCTCTCGGATCCGCAGGCCTGTGGTGGTCGACGGCAATCGCCTGGCTGGTCGAGCACTCCATTCTGATCGCCAGCGAGGCATCCCCGATGGTGCAGATCCCAGCATCGGACGGTGCCGGGCTCGACGGTCGACGACTGATCATCGCTCTCGCCGTCGTCGTCGCCCTCGGTGCCGTCGCGATCAGCGCCGGCCGCTCGGCCTACTCAGCCCGACAGGCTCGACTGCACCGAGGAGACCGGGGATGAGAACGAAAGCCACCAGTGGTCGCCGCGCAGAACTACGCGCGATCGCGAGCAGAGAATCGTTCACGATGCCGCTCGGTCAGTGTGTCCGAGACAGCAACTGGGCCGCCCGCGAAACGGCGGTCGCAGAGCTGCTGCAGTCACGGATCCCACGTCTCGAACGGCGCCGGAAAGCAACCGTCGCTGCAGCGCATCTCCTCGAATCGTGCGAGACCTGCCCGCTCGCGGCCTTCGTCGCATGCCGCACAAGAGCCGAGGCAGATAGCTATACCGGCGTCGCGGCAGGCGGACTGTACGACCGAGGAACTCTCATCACCGAAGAAAAACGACCCGACGGTCTGGACGCGATGCACTCCCGCGAGGTAGTGTCCCCAACATCTGATGTGCGGTCTGACCAACCGCATCAACTGAAAAGGGATGCACCATGACTGACGTCGACGTGGTTTCGCGTACGCAAAACAATCTTTCCCCCGCACTGTGTGATGCAGTGCCCGATAGCAATACAATGAATCCTGACCGGAATACCGGTTCATGGAGTCGCTCGACGACGCCGAGGGGTGGTTCCTTCGGCCCGACGAGCGACGGCAGTGACGCTGCGCGTGCGCGACGTCGCTCCACTCCCGCGGCGGGATCTAACAGAACATCCCGCCGCGGGAGTGCCTCGTCGGTACCCTCCGGACCCGCCCGCCGCCACCTGCTGTCGTTGCGGCTCGGCGGTATGCCCGACCAAATGATCCTCGATCTCACGAAGCTCAGCCTCAGTGATGTGGAGACAGTCGCCAACCACAAATGCTTCGAGACCACCGCAAGCATCTCGAAAGCTATTCTCGACGTCACCTTCCACCCCACCCGGGGACGGGCGATGACCTTAGGTGTCGGAGCTCAGCGACGGATCCGGGCCCTCGTCGCGATGGGCTACTCGGTGCAAGCGCTGTCCGAACTGACCGGGCTGTCGGTGCCCAAGCTTTCGACGTTGCCATCGGATCAAGTTGTCCCCAGTGAACTCTGGTCCGTCATCAACGACGTCTACGACCAGATCTCCATGACACCCGGCCCCGACGAGCAGGTCCGGAATGCAGCCCGTGAGCAGGGATGGGCGACGCCTCTTGCTTGGGACGATGACGAAATCGACGACCCCCGAGCACGTCCACATTCGCCCCGAGGCATCCGCGGCGTGGACGAGGCGGCCGTCTACCGTCGCCTGTGCGGCGAATGGAGACTGCCGCTCACTCTTGCAGAGCAAGCCGAGATCGTAGGAATTTCGCTCCGTCGGCGGTGGTCAACCGAGCACCTGGCCGACGTACTCGGAATCGATCTCGACTCAGCGGTGAAAAAGAAGGTCCGCTACCGTGCCCGGATGGCCGTGCACGCCGCTCGCTCCGATGGTGAACGAGAAGCCGATGTTGCGTAGCGACTACGTCAGAAGTGTCGTGGTCGCTCTGGCGGCAGGCGTCCTATGGGCCTTGATCGCGGCGTCGTCGGCATCCTGGGCCAGCACTCAGGCATCAACTGCTGCGACTGTCGGCCGCGTCTCGATTGTCGCGATAGCAGTGATCGTCGGGGTAGCTCTGTCGGCCGCGCTGCGGACCACCGTCATCGCGGTGTGTGCACGGGTCGAGATCTCCGTCGACGAGGCGGCGCTGGGGACGAAAATTCCCGTCATCGTCTCCGGTGTCGTGTGGGGCGTCATCTCCGCTTTCGTCAGTACTCCGACGAGTGCGCCGCCGGCGGCAATGCTGTTCTTGGCTCTGGTAGTGCCCTGGATTGCGTGGATCGACCAACGCGTGCAACGGATTCCGACTGCTCTTGCGTATCTGGCCGCCAGCGGAACTGCAGCAATGATCTTGCTCACCGGTGTCGTTCACGGCACCTGGGGCGCGGTCGGTCGCGCCCTTCTGGCCGGCCTGGCCGCCGGCATATTGTTCTTCGCGCTTGCAGTGCTTCTGCGCGGCGGAATCGGTATCGGCGATGCGCGACTGGTGGTCTCACTCGCGATGGTCCTAGGCTACGTCGGCTGGACATCCCTCGGTGCGGCGCTGGTGTTCTCGATCCTGACGGCTTTCGTCGGAGTGATAGTCGTGCGGGTCCTTCGAGCGATCAGATCCGAGCCTGCACGGTCGCATATCGCGCTGGGCCCGTACCTCGCACTCGGCACCGCGCTCACTCTCGTCGCATCCTGATCCGCCTGCGCGCAGTTGCGTCCTGCTTTTTCTTCCCTCCCCGAACTCGACAGCTCCCGAAGAGGTGATTGCCATCATGGCGAAGACACATCAGACCGCATGGACAGCCATTGCCGCAGCCGTGATGGTCGCTGTGGCGGCCGCGGCTGCCGTGGTGATCACGACGGATCACCACGAGGCCGACACTGCGCCACCACCACCCCAGGTCTTCCACGACGTCATCACCGTTGCGAGCCTTCTCGACGCCCTGCCCGTCGTCGACGATATCGACAGCACGGCCAGGTGGCCCGACGGTCAGCGCTTGGCGGAACTTCTCGTGCGGCCGCCAGGCAGCGATCACGGATGCGACACCAGGAACATCGCATTGGCAGCGGAGCTCGAGGCCGTCACATTCGCTGCCGGAACGGACAATTGCGTTGTGGCACAGGGCGTGTTGAATGATCCATACACCGGTGTCACCGTCGAATTCGATGCAGCATCTGAGAAAGATGCTGCAGCAAGCGATTACGTCTACCCGCTGGACGCGGCGTGGGCGTTGGGTGCTGCTGCATGGGCACCCGAACAGCAGCAACGCTTTGTCAGCGACGTACAGACCAACATCATCGTCGCCAGCGCGCAGGCAGTTGAACATCGAGCCCAACGTGGGCTTTCTCAGTGGCATCCGAGCAACGACGACCTCGCATGTGCATTTGCGGCGAAATATCTTCGTGTGGCGCAGACATACGCCTTGCCCATCACCCGCGGTGATGCTGTCGCGGCCACGCAACTCTGCGGTCTCGGCAACACCGCGGTGACAACTGCGGGCGAGACCGAACCGGCGAACTGACCACACGATCGGCCACACAAATCTCCTCCCCAAGAGGAAATGAAAGTCCCTCGCACACAACATGAAAGAAGGAATCTCATGCCCAAGACCGCCGACCAGGCCGATGCAACCACCCGCGAGATCCTCGGCCCGCAGTTCACCGCAATGCGCAACCTTGTCGAAGCAGCCGAGAACAGCCGGCAGAAGGCCGAAGCAGTCGCCAAAGCGCAGGCCGAACATGTCGACTCGACCGCCGAATTCATCGTGGCCTACGACGCCGCCAAAGCTGCAGGCTTCACCACCGCCCAACTGAAGAAGGGCGGCTACGTCCGGCCATCACTGAAGGGAGTCGCAAAACCGGCCACCAGCAAGAAAGAACCCACGCAGACCCCGCCGGCAGAAACCGCCGCCACCGGCGGCGAACCCCACGGGCACGACAGTGGGCAGCAGAACCATGCCGCACCGGCGTCGGAGGAACACCGGAGTGATCACCACAACGAGCACGGCGAGCACGACGCCATGGCGAGCTGACATGACATCCCGTCGACAACCAGAGGGGGCTGTGCGATGAGCACCGACCGAACCGACGCGATCACCCATATCGAGCTGGCCTGCGACGTCTGCGCGCTGGAACCCCGGGACGGGGGAGCGGGACCGCGGGGCGCATGGTGGGCGGTGGCCATGAAAGATTGCTGCGCCGGCGGACAGCTCATGGCCCACCTCGCGTGCGACGAGCACTTCTTCGATCTGATTTCACAGAAGCTGCCCGGCGTATGCACGAGTTGTGGCCACCTGAGCCGGACCCTGTCCGACGTCGTCGATGTCGCATGGACGATAGGAACCGGAACCGACCTGCCCGGCCGGCCGGGACGATGACCCAAGCTGTCGCACTGCTCGGTGGAGGCGTCCGCCGAGCGTGCACTTGCTGCAGCGCTGTCGAATACTTCGGCGGCGCTGCAGGTCGAGTCGGTACCGCCGCCCCCCGCGGGGCCGCAGTACCGACTCTGTATCCGGGACCGCAAGACCCCCTCCGGGTGAGGTCCGATGTCCTCCGCGCGCCGTAGTCGTAACCGCGTCACCCCAGACGGGGGCGCGTTCGACCCCGATCGAGGATCCAGCGGAGAGCTGGAGAAGAAGCAAGGGGTGGTGCTCCCGCACGCATCCTTCGCCGACCGAGCCGCGAATCGCGAGCATGCCCGCGGCCTCGATACCGACATCGAAGGACTGCCCGGTCTGACACGCGCGCGCCGCGACCTCGAACGCGCCTTCCCCCGCAACACCGCCGCGCCGATCACGAACGAACGAAAAAGACGTTCGCTGCCGGCCGCGATCGAACTCCGTCGAAGCCTCAGCGCCCGCCAGCGCAATGCGCGATCAGCCACCAAAAGGACTGTCGAGCAGAGCGTTCCCCGAGCCCAGCACCGTGCGATGAGCACACTGATCGGAGATCCAGAAAATTGGAAACGCACCAACGACGCATTGTCCGATGTCAACGGTGATGCAGTTCGGCTCGACGACGACCAGCGCCGCCACATCCAGAGAGTCGACCGCGCAATCCAGCGATACGAGCGTGAGTCCGGACGTGGACACCTGGTCTACACCGTTGTGAGCTTGCCCCACGCCGTCATCCATCCATCCGAGCTACCCGAGACCCTCTCACCCGGCTCGGTCATAGCTTTCGACCGCTTCACCGGCGCCCGCCACTCGATCCACGAACTCGACGCACACAGCCATCCGACGGACGCCGTATTCGAGATCCAAACAACACGAGGGCTGTACCTCGGAGCATCGGACAAGGGCGACGACACGAGCCACCTCCTCCCACGGGGCACCCGCTACCGAGTCGTCAACTCGCACTTCGTCCCCTACGAGCGACCAGGTCAGAGGGTCAGGGAAAGGCTCGTCGTGCAACTCGAAGACATCGACACGGACTGACCATCAGCGAAAGGAACAAACAGACATGCCCACCGAAAAGGCCTCACCGCCACCACACCGACGAGAACGCCGCGCACCATGGCAATTTCATCCAGACATCATGCCGCGCGCCGACTTTCGCGCCGTCCAAGCCGAAGACCCCCAGACCGGACCCATCGACGGAGCCATCGACACCGGCGAAGAATCGGAATAGAGACGGTCACTTGTCATGGGCCCTGCGCGATCGGATGCTCTCGTCGAGCCACTCCGCACCATGATGACGGCCACAAAACGTGATACGCGCCCAAAACAAACCTCATCGGTTGCTTCTAACGTAGCCAGGGTGGAGCATACGAGTCATGCCTGTCTCTGAACTTCTGCGCCTCGGCAATGCTCGACCAATCGTCCGATGGGGCGACCCTGTCCTGCACACATCGGCTCGACCGGTGACCGACTTCGGTCCTGATCTGCAAAGTCTGCTTGCCGATATGTTCGCGACCAATACTGCTGCGGACGGTGCCGGCCTCGCCGCTCAGCAGGTAGGCATCGACCTTGCGGTGTTCATCTACGATTGCAGTGACGAGACCGGGACACGGCGAACTGGTGTCGTCTGCAATCCGGTAGTCGAACTCGCCGAAGGAAACGATCGACACCTCATCGATTTCGGTGAAGGATGCTTGTCCCTCCCCGGCGCATACACCGACCTCGCACGGCCAGAGTTCTCTATCTGTCGAGGACAGGACCAGTACGGTAACCAGATCGAACTCAACGCAGGCGGCACGCTCGGGCGTTGTTTCCAACACGAAACCGATCACATCAACGGTATCGTTTTCGGCGACCGCCTCTCGAAGCGCAAACGTAAACAGCTCTATCGTGACCACGAGACGGTCTCTGAGCAGTACAGCAACGATTGGCCAACACGATAGATTCTGCTCCGGAAGCAGTGACCGCTCTGCTCCGCCTACCCACCCGGTGACGTCAAGACCTTCACGAAGCCTGACATTCATCTACACGAAACAGTAGGTCGAACCCTCAACGCATCCATGGCTCGCTATTGCACGGCAACGGACCATATGGTCTTGTATCCTGGGCTAGGGAACAGGAGTTCGGGGAACATATGCCTTACGCAATGGCTGCGGCGTCGCTACGGGCCGCGATTCCAGAGGTAGTGACGGCGTACAGAACCACTTTGCTACGCGAGAATAGTCCCCTCGGGATCAATCCGGGGGTGTGGTCACAGTGCCGCCGCCAAGCACTGGCAATCCTCAACGAGTGCGTAGATGCATTAGGCCTTCCCACGTCTTCGACTACTCGGTCGGCGATTCCAGACGAGTACACCCGGTTGCTCGGCTCGCATCGAGCCCTACAGGCAATACCGGCTTCGGAGTCCGTGCGAGCTGTGGAGATTCTGTGGTCATCCCTTGAGCCTGCAATAGAGCTGGCCGCCAAAGAGGCACCCTTGACACACCGACCTGGGGTCTGGAGACGCATCAACGCCGCTTTTCGCCTTGCTGCCGGTGGCCGCCTTCACACGGGCATGCTCAGCTACGAGGAGACCCGAGGCCATTTGAGGGACAGGCAACTTCGAGTGCTTGAGGCCGCGTCAGACGCATCTTTGACCAACCGGGAGCTTGAAGTGTTGGAGGCTGTGGCGTTCGCGATGACCAACCGGCAGATCGCTCGCACTCTGAATATTTCAGAGCTCACAGTCAAGCGGCATCTGTCCAACGCCTATCTGAAACTTGGGGCGTCGTCCCGTATGGACGCGTTGCACAGGCTATTCGGCAGCCGCATCTAGCGGCCCGCAATTTCATACCGCGCGCACCAGGAGGGTGCCGAGCATCGCGAGGTTTGCTGCGTACTGGGTGGCCATGAAAGCGCGGTACCCGCAGCGCCGTGCCTTCAGGTCATAGTCGTTCGCCCGCGCGCATAGCGCCATCACCCAGAGAGCTCCAGCAGTCAACGGCAATGTTCCGAACAGTGCGAGCGGTGCCCATAGCAGTGAGGCGATCGGTGCGCATACTCCAACGACAGTCGTTCCGAATATGGCCAGCCGCCGTGCAGAGCTGAGTCCACGTTGCGCTGCCAGAGTGCGCCTCCCACCAATGGCGTCCCCGTGGGCATCGGATAGGTCCTTCACGACCGCTCCCACCAACGCCATCCATGTTGCCATCGATGCGCAGAAGACTTGTTCCGTACGCCCAAATCCTCCGCCGCCGGCGGCCGCTCCGGCAGCATAACTTGCCCAGCCGAGGCCGAATATCACTACAGAAGAAGACAAACTCCAACGCTTGGCAGCCAGTGGCGGTGCCGAGTACACCCACCCAAGCGTCAGGAAGGCGAAGGTCCAGCACCACATCTCGCGCCCCGCAACTGCAGCCATCAGCAGGGCTGTGATCGCCGTAGCCACGCTGACCCACCGGGCTGTACGGACTGCCAGTTCCCCCCGCGCAATCGGTCGCTGCGACGCGTTTGCCACATCCTCAAGGACGTCAGTCACACCATTGAACAAGTACGTCGATATCACGACGGCCCACCAGGTCAACGCGCCGGCCGCTAATTGTCCGACACCGACAGGCCCTGCAGTCGCTGATACGCCGGCAATTCCAACCGCGAATCGAAGCAGATAGACACCTTGGACCTGCGGTCTGGCCTCCACGAAGCACAACCATGCATTTCTTGCGGGACTCGACGCGCCCCCAGGACGACCTACCTGTGTGCCGTGCTTGACCGACTCACACCGATACGACCACCCATCTGACACAGCCGGAGCCTAGCTGTCGCAGTGCACGAAGGTTTCTGCCCGGACTTGTCTTCGCTAAAACTACATCCAAAGTTGTAGTTTTCTGAGGTATTACCTACTCCCTTCGTGCCACAAAGGGGACCAACGTATTCGCTGCTAGGCAGACTCGACTGGTACCGAAATGCACAGCAGGCGTACTGCAACTCTCCGAGTAAGCGAGGACCATGAGCAATCCGTTCGACGATGAAGACGGCAGCTATTTCGTTCTCACCAACGAGGAGGGGCAGCACTCTCTCTGGCCGGTCTTTATCGACGTCCCGGCCGGTTGGTCAAGAGTGTTCGGCGAGGCCAAGCGGACTGCTTGTCTGGAGTACGTCGACACCCACTGGACCGATTTGCGCCCCAAGTCACTCGCCATTGCTCAGGCCGAAAACCGCAGCCAGACAACTAATGTCGGACCAACTATGCGGCCGGGAACGACCAATTCGGTTGAGGGCATCCCAGCCGATGCCTACCACAACGAAATTAGGTCGTAGCTCGATGGGAGCACAGTCAGGCTCGTCCGTCGCGGACGTTGTTGGGGTCGGTTTTGGACCCTCCAACCTCGCTCTCGCGATAGCTCTTCAAGAGTCCATCCAGCCCGGACCGGTGCCGGCAAAGTTCAGCATGAAGTTCTACGAGCTCCAGCCTCGTTTCGGCTGGCACCGTGGGATGCTCATGGAGGATGCGACCATGCAGGTCTCTTTTCTCAAAGACCTTGCCACCATGCGCAATCCGATGAGTCGGTATACGTTTGTGTCCTACCTCCGAGAGAAAGAGAGAATTGCTGAGTTCATCAACAGCAAAACTCTCTACCCACTGCGGGTGGAGTTTCATGACTACCTGGAGTGGGCAGCTAGCCAATTTCAGTCAAACGTCTCGTACGGGTCCGAGATCAAAGACATCCGACCAGTAGTCGAGAATGGCGTGGTGGAGTACGTCGATGTAGTCGGCCCAGATGACGTTGTTCAGCGGGCGCGGAACATCGTGATCGGAATGGGTTTGACGCCTCGACTTCCCGATGGTGTCAACAGATCTGAGCGGATCTGGCACAGCTCCCAACTGCTGGGCAGAGCAGCCGCAGTTACATACGTCCCTCAAAATTTTGTCGTCGTGGGCTCTGGCCAAAGTGCCGCCGAAGTTGCTGACTACCTTCATCGGACTTTCCCTCGCGCCAATGTGCACACCGTCCTGTCCCGCTACGGCTACAGCGTCGCCGATGACAGCCCGTATGCGAATGGAATTTTCGATCCGGAGGGAGTTGACCGGTTCTTCTCCGCTCCGACCGACGAGAAGCAGAGGCTCCTCGAATACCACGCCAACACCAATTACTCAGTGGTCGATCTCGATATTTCACAGTCGCTGTATCTCAAGAGCTACCAGGAGAAGGTCCTGGGCAAACAGCGGTTACGGATGATCAACA
This sequence comes from Rhodococcus sp. 15-2388-1-1a, assembly GCF_002259145.1. NCBI lineage: Bacteria > Bacillati > Actinomycetota > Actinomycetes > Mycobacteriales > Nocardiaceae > Rhodococcus > Rhodococcus sp. 15-2388-1-1a. The sequence goes on from NZ_NPFP01000020.1 coordinate 114,628, forward strand.
CCTCGCGCGTCACATCCGTCGACGAGGACACAGACGGCGTACGGGTCGAGGTCACATCCTCGGCCACCGGTCTGACCCATACCATCGAAGCAGACGTGATCGTCTACGCCACCGGCTACCGGCCAAGTGACCCGGCACCGCTACTCCAGGGCCTGATGCGCGAATGTAAGCACGACGAGCAGGGACGGCTCAGCGTGGGACGCGACTACCGAGTGACGACGTCGGATGCGGTGCGCGCCGGTATCTATGTGCACGGTGCCAGTACCGAACACAGCCATGGACTTTCTGCTGGTCTCCTGTCCAACACTGCAGTCAGATCCGGTGAAATCGCCCAATCCATTCTCAGGAGATGACCATGTACGTCCCCCGGATCTACAAGGCAAGTGATCGGACATGGCTGCGCCGCGTGGTTGCGCAGTACCCTTTTGCGGCTCTGATCTCAAACGGCCCCAAGGCCCCGTACGCCACCCATTTGCCAGTCATCTGTGCTCCCTGCGCCCCTTCAGAGAGCGAGGACTTAGAAGGATCGACACTGTTTGGGCACATGAACCGGGCCAATCCCCACTGGGACTCGCTCGTCGACGGTGCGGATGCCCAACTTATTTTCACCGGGCCTCATGGGTATGTCACCCCAAGTGTCTACCAACGCGATTCTGTAGCACCGACCTGGAACTACGTCTCGGTACATCTCCGAGGAAAGCTGCAACCTGTTGCCGATTTCGAGGAGACGCTCAAGGTCGTTCAATTGACAGTCAGTACGTACGAGCAGAAATTCGGCAGCGGGTGGGAGATGGACAGTTCGCTGGACCACTACCGAAGGATCGGTCCGGCTGTGGGTGCATTCAGTTTTGAGGTGGAATCGGCGGATGGCATGTTCAAGCTCAGCCAGGAGCAGAACCTCGAGACCAGGCGACGGGTGGCGGACCACTTCAGCGCGAACCACGCCGGGCGAGGCAAAGAACTAGCTTCGTTCATGCGGGAGTACAGCCATGGTGACTACAACAACTTCTGATGGGGACATGTCGGACGCACCGACGGAACCCACGGCCCGGGAGCCTTTTGCGCCAAAAGAGCATTCCGTGCCCGCCATTTGTAAACCTTCAATTTCGCACCGGCTCAGCCATTTCGGCCTGGTCTGTTCATCGGTTTACGGATGCAAGCGGAGTTTATAAATTGTGCTACTGCTCTCACGCACCTTGTCCGCCGCCATTCCGACTCGTCGAGCAGGTCAATCGTTCAACCTTCGGAATGAAGTTGGGATTCCGGGGGATTGCTTCCGGACCAAAATCCGGCAAAAGAGCCGACCGGCGAACGTGACCAAGTCGGTGTCATCGCCAGAGAAAGCCAGAAGGTTGGTAATGGATTACGACGTTGTTGTTGTTGGGGCGCGATGTGCCGGCGCTTCGGTGGCACTGCTGTTAGCCAGACAGGGGCGAAGTGTTCTGCTGGTCGATAGGGCCTCCTTTCCGGCGGACACCATGTCCACGTTGTATATCCAGCACCCTGGGGTCGTGAGACTCGCACAGTGGGGGATGCTCGATGATGTTGTGGCCTCCGGTTGTCCGCCTTTGGGCACTATTAGTCACGATGTGGATGGACTGAGTCTGATCGCTGCTACCCCGGCGAAGGACGGTGTTAATGCCGCTTACGCACCACGGCGGTACATACTCGACGATCTACTCATTCGAGCTGCCGTGTCAGCGGGCGCGGAGTTCTCGGATCGGACGTCGGTCCTAGAATTGATTTGGCACGACGAACGCGTCGCCGGAGTTCGCCTCCGGAGTGGAAATTCGACCACATCGGTGTCTGCTCGATTGGTTATTGGGGCCGACGGTATGCGATCAAAGGTCGCGGAACTTGTTCAGGCACCGATCCTCCGATCGGCACCCATAGCAAGCTGCGTGTACTACACCTTCTGGCAAGGCTTGCGAACAGGATTCGGATTCCATGAGCGAGTCGGCCGCTGGATAGCCCGTATTCCAACACATGACGACCTGACAATTGTGGCAGCTTACCTGCCGCAGAGCGAATTCTCGGTCGTTCGGCGGGACCCGCAGAGGGCGTACTTGTCCGCGATCGAATCGACAGCGCCGGATTTATACGAACAAATTATGGCACTCGACCGAGTGGATCGGTGGTGGGGTACGGGGGACCAACGCAACTATTTCCGTAAATCGCACGGTCCGGGCTGGGCATTGACGGGGGATGCGGCTCACCACCTTGACTCGATCAGCGCCCGCGGCATCACCAATGCGCTGATTCAAGCCGACCTGCTCACCGATTCTATTTCCGGGGTGGATGTCGGGAACTCGGTCGCAGTAGATGAGGCGATGGTGCACTTTGCACTGTCGACAGGAGCTGTTCTAGAGGAGCCGTACATGAGTACTCTCGCCCTGGCGAAGCTTCAACCGACGAAGTCCCGGTTGCGCATGCTGCATGCCATTGCCAATTCGCCCGAACTTACATCTCGGTACTTCGGTTTGGTTTCGGGGGCCATCGGGATGCGCGAATTTATGTCGGCCGAGCTCGTCGACTTGTTGTAGCTTGCTGATGAAATATTTCGGGTCTGAATCTAACGCTGAGGGTGGTCACCCGAGTGGTTCGCAAGGAAGTGTTTTGCTGGGCGCTGAAAGGGTTGAGCATTGATCCCGTTGTCTTTTGCGCAGCGTAGGCTGTGGTTTATCCACCAGTTGGAGGGATTGTCGTCAACTTACAATATTCCTCTGGTCTTACGCCTGACTGGTGAGCTCAGTGTTCATTCGCTGGGCAGGGCAATCGGCGATGTCGTGAGTCGACACGAAAGTTTGCGGACTGTTTTCCCCTCCCATGAGGGTGTGCCGGAGCAGCGTGTTCTTGGCTCGGCCGACGCAGACTTCGGCTGGGACGTAGTCGAAGCGTCAGGATGGTCGACAGACGCGTTGAACGATGCAGTCGCACAGGCAGTGGGATACAAATTCGACCTCAGCTTTGAGATTCCGTTCCGAGCGCAGCTCTTCAGACTATCGGCCGATCAGCATGTATTGGTGCTCCTGATGCATCACATCGCGTCAGACGGCCAGTCCCTCACGCCCCTCGTACGCGACGTCGGGCTGGCGTACAGGGCCCATGTGGGCGTAGAGGTGCCTGCCTGGGTGCCGTTGCCATTGCGATATCGGGATTACACGCTCCGTCAGCGTGAGTCGCTCGGCGACGAGTCCGACCCCGACAGTGCGCTGAGCCGGCACCTCCTTTACTGGAAGAACACGCTAGCCGGATACGAGGGGCGGCTTGAGCTCCCAACCGACCGCCCTTATCCGGTCGTGGCCGACTATCGAGGCAATCGAATCCCCATCGAATGGCCCGTGTCGATGCAAGAGCAGGTGCGACAGTTGGCCCGGGAGCATCGTTCTACCGGCTTCATGGTGATTTCGACGGCGCTGGCGGTGCTGTTGTCCGAACTAAGCGGCACCTCCGATGTCGCTTTCGGTGTTCCAACTACGGGCCGACGTGACGCTGATCTTGCGGAGATGGTCGGTTTCTTCGCCAACACAGTAGTGCTCCGCGTTGATGTGTCTGCCAGTTCGACGTTCCGTCGCCTCTTGCAAAAAGTACGGGACGCGGTTTTGGACGCATTGGCCCACCAGGATGTCCCGTTCGACGCGCTGGTGGATCTCGTCAAACCTGCTCGGTCACAATCGCATCACCCACTGGTCCAGGTCATGCTCGGATGGCAGAACCAGATCTCCACGGAGTTGGACTTGCCGGGGGTGCTGGCAGAGGCGGTACCCACCATTTCTCGACAGGCCCGGATGGACTTGACCTTCAGTCTCCGGGAGCGGTACTCCGAGTTCGGCGAGCCGCAGGGAATCGACGGAGTGGTCGAGTACCGCTCTGATGTCTACGACGCTGCATCGGTCGAGACCATGATCGTCAGGCTTGGGCGAATCATCGCCGAGATGATCGCCGTGATCGACCAGCCAGTCATCTCGATCGACGTACTAGACAGAAACGAACACACTCATCTTGACCGCCTGGGCAATCGTTCTGCGCACTCTCAGACTGCCGCCAGTATATCCATAGCCGAACTGTTTGCAGCACAGGCGAATCGAGCGCCGGAAGCGCACGCCATGGTTTTCGAGGATCAGGTATGGACTTACAGGGAAGTTGACGAGGCCTCCACGCAACTGGCACATCTACTAGCCGTTCGTGGGGTACGCGGAGGAGAAGTTGTTGCTCTCATGCTCCCGCGTTCCAACAAGACAGTAATCGCGATCCTGGCAGTGTTGAAACTGGGCGCAACCTATGTACCCATTGACATCAAGCACCCCGATGAGCGGGTGGCGTTCATCTTGGGCGATGCCGCTCCAGCTGCCCTCGTGACCACTGCCGAACTGACTTGCCGGGTAGACTGTTTTGGTATCGAAGTTGTGGATGTCGACGACGACGCGATTGCCGTGCAGCCGGTTACGGCTCTGCCTGCGCCAGAGGCCGGCCAAGTCGCGTACATCATCTACACCTCCGGTACCACCGGTGTCCCCAAAGGGGTTGCCGTTACCCAGGCGAGCGTCACGCGATTGTTCAGCTCGACGGCTCCGGGGTTCGTGCCGTCCTCAAACCAGGTGTGGTCACTCTTCCACTCCTACGCGTTCGATGTGTCGGTATGGGAGATGTGGGGCGCGCTGCTACACGGTGGCCGACTGGTTGTCGTACCTGGAGAAATTGCCCAGTCCGCCAACGACTTTCATCAACTACTGCGAGACCAGAACGTATCCGTTCTGAGTCAGACACCGTCAGCATTTTATGCTCTGCAGGCAGTCGACATGCGCCGGCCGGGCGAGTCTCGGCTGAGCGGTCTAGAAGCGATTGTCTTCGCAGGCGAAGCTCTCGAACCGTCGAAGTTGCGACCTTGGCTAGATCAGCTGGATTCCTGGCCGCACCTGATCAACATGTACGGCACCACAGAGACCACCGTCCACGCATCGTTCCGGAGGATCGTTTCTTCTGACCTCGACAGCCATGTCAGTCCCGTGGGCGGTCCGCTTGCTGACCTTGCCTTCTTCGTATTGAATACCGGTCTCCGCCGCGTGCCGGTAGGAGTAGTCGGAGAGTTGTATGTGGCAGGTCATGGTGTCGGCCTGGGCTACTTGAAACGCATGGGGCTGACGGCGTCGCGGTTTGTTGCTTCTCCGCTCGGCCCGCCGGGCTCGCGGATGTACCGGACGGGTGACGTAGTGCGGTGGAACCGCGAGGGCGAGCTGGAGTATGTGGGCCGCTCGGACGACCAGGTGAAGATCCGTGGTTTTCGTGTTGAACCGGGTGAGGTCGAGGCTGCTCTTTCCCGTGTCGCGGGGGTGGAGCGCGCCGCGGTCGTGGTGAGGTCTTCGAGTTCGGGCAAGCAGCTGATCGGCTACGTCGTACCTGCGGAGACCGGTCCAAAAGTAAATGGTGCTGTGGTGCGTGGTGATGTGGCCGCGCACCTACCGGAGTACATGGTCCCCACAGTGGTGATGATCGTCGATGACCTACCGCTTACGGTCAACGGCAAGTTAGACAAGCAGGCATTGCCGAATCCAGAGTTCGCAGGCGGATCCTACCGAAATCCGTCGACCTTGGTTGAGGGAATTTTGGCTGAAATCTTTGCGCGTGTGCTGGACCTACCGCGGGTAGGGGTGGACGACTCGTTCTTCGACCTCGGCGGAAATTCGCTATCGGCGATGCGAGTGATCGCGGCCGTGCAGGAGTCGTTTGATTCATCGATCGGCGTGAAGGCGCTCTGGGAAGCCTCAACGGTATCGGGGTTCGCACGGTTGGTGGGTGGATCGCCGGGTGGCGGCGTGGCATGGGTCCCAGTAGCTCGTCCCAAGCGATTGCCGTTGTCGTTCGCTCAGCGTCGGCTGTGGTTCATCCACCAGATGGAAGGGCAGTCGGCGACGTACAACATACCGCTACTGATTCAGATTACCGGTTCTTTGGATGTCTGTGCGCTGCGCGCGGCGATCGCTGATGTTGTGGAGCGGCACGAGAGTCTGCGGACAGTGTTTCCAGCGGTGGCTGGTGTGCCGGAGCAGCGTGTCCTTGCAGCTGAGACTGACTTCGACTGGGACATCATTGACGCCACCACCTGGACGGAACTTCAAATATCCGACGCAGCGCGTGTTCGGGGTCAGCATGCTTTCGACCTAGCCGAAGACCTTCCTTTCCGCGCGGCGCTGTTTGTCGTGTCTGCCACTGACCATCGTCTGGTCGTGGTCATGCACCACATTGCAGTCGACGGGGGGTCACTTCCTCCGCTCCTGCGTGACCTATGGAGCGCCTACGGAGTCCGCGCTGCGGGCGAGTCGCCTTCCTGGTCGCCACTTCCCGTCCAGTACGCCGACTACACGCTTTGGCAACACGCTCTGCTGGGTGACGAAGCGGATTCGCAAAGCGTGCTCGCCGGGCAGTTGAAATTCTGGGAACACGCCCTGAAAGATCTACCCAGCAGGTTGGAGCTTCCCACGGACCGGTCGTACCCGGCGGAGACCGACACGAATGGGGGTCGAGTCGTCGTCGACCTGCCCGCGGATTTCCATGAATTGGCGCAGCGGATCGCGCGGGAACGCAATGCGACGACGTTCATGGTGATGTCGGCGGCGCTTTCGGTGCTGTTGGCGCGTTTGAGCGGGAGCGCGGATGTGGCGTTCGGGGTGCCGACGGCGGGGCGGGGGCGAACCGAGTTTGACGGCATGGTCGGGTTTTTCGTCAACACGCTGGTGTTGCGTACGCGGGTTTCAGCCGAGATGAACTTCGGTGATTTGTTGGAGGAGGTACGGGAGCGGAGCCTGGACGCGTTCGCGAACCAAGATGTGCCGTTCGATGCGCTTGTCGAGCGCCTCAATCCGGTCCGTACGCAGGCTCACCATCCGTTGATCCAAATCCTGTTCGCCTGGCAGAACGACCCGGTCCCCGACATCTCGGTGCCGGGTCTCGACGTGGAGACGGCGTCAGTCGACATCGGAGCCGCTCGAATGGACCTGGCATTCAGCCTGCGCGAGCGGTTCACTGCGGACGGTCAGCCCGATGGGATCAGCGGAATCGTCGAGTACCGCACCGACATCTTCAACGCCGAGACCGTAAAGCGCATGGCGGCTCGGTGGCAGCAGCTATTGATTGCGATGGCGGCGGGCCCGGATCGTCCTTTGGCTTCGTTCGACATCCTGGGTGAGGATGAGCTGACGCAGCTGGACGTACTGGGTAACAGGTCGGCTGTGACGGAGTCCGTTGCTGGCGTGTCGATTCCGGAGTTGTTCGCCGAGCAGGTGAGGGTGCGGCCGGACGTCATAGCGGTGGTGTTCGAGGGTCGGTCGTGGACGTATCAGGAGTTGGACGACACATCGACGCAGTTGGCTCATTTGTTGGCTGGGCGTGGGGTGGGAGTAGAGGACGTTGTTGCACTGTTGCTGCCACGTTCGGAACACACTGTGATAGCCATACTTTCGGTGCTGAAGCTGGGTTCTGCTTACTTGCCGATCGACATCAACACCCCTGACGAGCGCCTGGCATTCGTTCTACAAGACGCTGCGCCGGCCGCGATTTTGACCACGGTGAGCCTCGCTGGTCGCGTCAGTAAGTCCGGGGTCCCACTGATAGATGTCGAGGATCCCAAGGTCGCTGAACAGCCGACGACGACGTTGCCGGTGCCGAATGCTGACCTCCTCGCGTACATCATCTACACCTCAGGAACGACAGGCACACCCAAAGGCGTCTCGGTCACCCACCGCGGCGTCAATGACCTCATCGCTACCCACATCGCGCGCCTCGCCAATGTCGAGGACCCGACCACCGGCACTCTGGAACCCCACCACCACGTATGGACGCTGTTCCATTCATACGCATTCGACTTCGCGGTCTGGGAGATGTGCGGCGCGCTTCTGCACGGGGGACGGCTGGTCGTGGTTCCCGAAGAGGTTGCCTACTCTCCTTCCGATTTCCATAACCTGCTCGTAAACGAAGAAGTAACGGTGCTGACCCAGACACCGTCGGCGTTGGCACGGCTGTCTCCCGAGGGGCTACCGTCGATCGCGCTACTTCTACTCGGGGGAGAGACGTGCCCAGCCCAGCTAATCGAGCGATGGGTGACGCCTGAGCGAGCCGTGATCAATGCTTATGGCCCGACCGAGTGCACCGTCTACGTTTCGATGACCGAACCGCTAGTCCCTACAGGGGCAGTGCCGATCGGTGCCGCTGGCTCCGGCACTGCGTTGTTTGTGTTGGATTCCGGTTTGCGGCGGGTTCCGATCGGTGTGGTTGGTGAGTTGTATGTCGCGGGGCGGGGTGTGGCACGCGGTTATGTGCGACGGCCGGGCTTGACGGCATCGCGATTCGTCGCGTGTCCGCTCGGCCCTTTGGGTTCGCGGATGTATCGCACCGGCGATCTGGTTCGTTGGAATCACGACGGCGAGCTGGAGTATGTGGGTCGCTCTGACGATCAGGTGAAGATTCGTGGTTACCGCATCGAAATCGGTGAGATCGAATCGGTGCTCCGGACGGCCCCCGGAGTAGGACAGGCTGCGGTCGTCGTCCATGAGGACCACCCAGGGTACAAACGGCTGATCGGCTACGTCGTTCCCCACACAGACTGGGCGGGCGAGTTGGATGGCAACCAATTGCGCCGCTTGACCGACGCGTGGCTGCCCGAATATATGTCGCTTGCGGCGGTCGTGGTCCTCGATGCATTGCCCATGACGAGTAACGGCAAGCTTGACAAAAAGAGGCTTCCGGTACCTCAACTAGGACAATCGAACCAATACCGAGCACCGACTACTCCACTCGAGGAGAGCCTGGTTGACATCTACGCGCGCGTACTGAATGTGGAGAAAGTTGGAGTCGACGATTCGTTCTTCGATCTAGGCGGCGACAGCATCTCGTCCATTCAGGTGGTGTCCCGGGCCCGGCAAGTCGGTTTGTACTGCAAGCCCCGCGACATCCTGGTGGAGCGAACCGTGGCACGACTTGCCCACGCTCTCCAGCTCTCGGTCCCGGAGCAGTCTCTCCTTCGGCCGGCTGAGGCTGGGCCCGTCACGGCAACGCCGATCATGCGGTGGCTGGCATCTCTCACGGCACCGACAGACGAGTTCAACCAAACCATGTTGTTCCAGGGGCCGCAGCAGGCGAAGTACAGCGACGTGGTGTTGTTACTACAGGCATTGGTCGATCGGCACGCCATGCTCCGGTTGCAGGTGGACAACGCCCCGACTGAGGACGCGGACAACTGCATCGTCCTACCAACAGGCTCGATCAGCGCAGCCGACTGTGTAACCCCCGTCGTGGACTTCTCCGATACCACGTTTGCCAATGCCTTGAGCCGTCTTGACCCGCGTCGAGGAGCCATGGTGCATGGGCTGTGGGCTGAGCGCACCCGCCAGCTGTTGCTCATCGTCCACCACCTCGCGGTCGACGCGGTCTCCTGGGGAATCATCCAAAGGGATCTCGCAACGGGTTGGCGCTGCCTCACCGAGCGGCGAGAAATTACCCTGGATGCCAGCGGCACCTCGTTCCGTGAGTGGTCAACGATGTTGGCGCAGTACGCTGCCGAGCGGAAAGTCACTGACCAGCTTCCGCATTGGCAGCGCATTGAAGCCGTTGCCACCCTGCTGCCCAGCCCGCACCCGACTCCTGGTATCTGGCGCGATGTGGAGCATCTGTCGGTCAGCATCGACACGGAGCTAACCGAAGTGCTGGTAACCGACGTGACTGCGGCTCTGCACATCAACGTTCAGGATCTGCTGCTCATCGCACTCGGTTCTGCCCTCGCTGAACAGCACCAGCACTTCGACGTCCCTTTCCGCATCGACGTGGAGAGCCACGGACGTCGCGATGAAATCGGCAGTGGGATCGATTTGACCAACACCGTCGGATGGTTCACCGCAAAGCACCCGGTCGCTTTGAACGTCGTACCCATGGACCGTGACACTGTTCTGACCGGGGGCTCGGACATGGGTATCTGGATAAAGGACGCCAAGGAACAGCTGCGTGCCCACCCCGACGGAATCACCTACGGTCTTCTCAAGTATCTAGGCACCAACAATCTGTCTGGCGTAGATCCCGCCATCGGCTTCAACTACCTCGGCCGGCGCAGCGTGAGCCAGCTCGACGCACCCCTCGAAGATTGGCGGATCCTCGGACCGACTGAATCGCCTGATGCTCGACGCTTTGGTTCCCGCTCGATGCTGTTGCCGCACACAGTCGGCATCAATGCAGCCGTGCTAGCCGAAGGTTCGCAGTCAGAACTACACGTGTCCTGGAGTTGGACGAGCACACAGGTGGATCGCTCCTATATCACCGAGCTGTACGCGCGCTGGTATGACGTTCTAGCTGGAATTGCGGCGTACGTGCAGAACGGCGGCGGAGGACTGACTCCCTCCGACGTCCTGCCGGCGGTGGTCAATCAGCGGCAGATCGATCAACTCGCACAAATCGTGGAACCAGCAGACCTTCTCCCGCTGACTCCGCTTCAAACCGGGCTGCTTTTCCATCGCCGTTCCGGCAGTAATGAACCCGTAGAGCTGTACACCGTGCAACTGGGTATCGAGATTGCTGGCGTACTCGACGTGCCGCGCTTGCGCGAGGCCGCTCATACAGTCGTCGGACGCCACCCCAACCTAATGGCTCGGTTCGTCTCCGAGGGTTTCCCCGAGCCGGTGCAGATCATTCCGACACGCCCAGACATACCGTGGACGGTAGTTAACGGCTACGAGTGCGATCAGAGGCTGCTGGATGCAGAGCTCGCCGCCTGCGGCAACCTCGTAGATGAGGCACCGCTACGGATTCTCCTTCATCAGACTGGGACGAATAAGCACACGCTGGTGCTATCCGTCCATCACATCGTGGTGGACGGTTGGTCAATCCAGATTCTGCTCAAAGAGATGTTCGCCGTCTACGAACGGGAGACTCTGGCACCCGCGCCCACCTTCCGAAATTACGTCGAGTGGCTATCCGCCCAGGACTGGAGCGCGGCGCGGCGGCATTGGCAGAAGCTGCTGGCGGGACTTCAAACGCCGACCTTGTTAGATCCAGGAGATCGCTTCACTGATGCGCGATCGCTGTTGCGAGTCGACCTCCCTATCGACGTCACGCGTTCTGTTGAGCAGTTGGCTCGCTCGCAAAACACGACCATGAACATCGTGCTACAGGCCGCCTGGGGCCGTCTGCTGGGCGCATTGACTGGCAGCGGAGACGTCGTCTTCGGCACTACCGTATCGGGGCGGCCAGCAGAACTGTTCGGCAGCGAGTCGGCGGTGGGCATGTTCATCAACACCGTCCCGGTAAGAGCATCCCTGACCGCGACGACGACCACGGCTGAACTGATCGGCATGCTGCGGGACGACTACCACGATGGGCTAGACCACCAGTTCGTGGCCCTGGCCGATATCCAGCGCGCCGCGGGACATCAACAACTGTTCGACACCCTCTTCGTCTACGAGAACTACCCACTGAGGATGTCCGGCGGGCAGCTCGAGACAAACGGACTGAGCGTACGCATAGCCTCAAGTCGCGAGTTCACTCACTATCCAATCGCCTTACAGATCTGGCCCGGTCCACAGCTGAGGGTGCGGCTGGAATACCGCATGGCGGTCCTCGACGAGCGGTTGGCCAAGCAAATCCTGGTATGGCTCCAGACACTATTGATTGCGATGGCGGCGGGCCCGGATCGTCCTTTGGCTTCGTTCGACATCCTGGGTGAGGATGAGCTGACGCAGCTGGACGTACTGGGTAACAGGTCGGCTGTGACGGAGTCCGTTGCTGGCGTGTCGATTCCGGAGTTGTTCGCCGAGCAGGTGAGGGTGCGGCCGGACGTCATAGCGGTGGTGTTCGAGGGTCGGTCGTGGACGTATCAGGAGTTGGACGACACATCGACGCAGTTGGCTCATTTGTTGGCTGGGCGTGGGGTGGGAGTAGAGGACGTTGTTGCACTGTTGCTGCCACGTTCGGAACACACTGTGATAGCCATACTTTCGGTGCTGAAGCTGGGTTCTGCTTACTTGCCGATCGACATCAACACCCCTGACGAGCGCCTGGCATTCGTTCTACAAGACGCCAAACCAGCAGCAATAGTGACAACGGTAGCGCAATTGCACCGGGTCGATGAGAGCAAAGTGGCAGTCGTGACCCTCGGGGGCAGGGTCACCGTCGAACCTCCCACTGTCACCTTTCCATTCCCCCATCCAGAACTGACGGCCTATGTCATCTACACCTCAGGAACGACAGGCACACCCAAAGGCGTCTCGGTCACCCACCAGAACGTGACGCAACTGTTCACCAGACCCGCACGGACGTCCGAATTGTCGCCAGGACAGGTGTGGTCGATGTTCCATTCGTACTCGTTCGATGTGTCGGTGTGGGAGATGTGGGGCGCTCTGCTGCACGGTGGCCGCTTAGTCATAGCCTCTGAGGACACGGCCAACTCTGCCACCGACTTTCATGACCTACTTGTGAACGAAAGTGTTTCGGTTCTGACCCAGACCCCGTCCGCCCTCGGCCGGCTGTCACCGCAGCGGCTGAGCGCATTGAGGACCATTTTTGTGGGGGGTGAGGCGTGCTCGCCCGAACTTGTCGATCGGTGGGCTTCAGGCCGAGAAATGATCAACTCCTACGGTCCTACCGAAAGCACCGTTTACGCCTCTATGAGTGCGCCCATGAAGCCTGGTCATGGAGCTCCTATCGGTACGCCGGTGCCGGGTGATGCGTTGTTTGTGTTGGATTCCGGTTTGCGGCGGGTTCCGATCGGTGTGGTTGGTGAGTTGTATGTCGCGGGGCGGGGTGTGGCACGCGGTTATGTGCGACGGCCGGGCTTGACGGCATCGCGATTCGTCGCGTGTCCGCTCGGCCCTTTGGGTTCGCGGATGTATCGCACCGGCGATCTGGTTCGTTGGAATCACGACGGCGAGCTGGAGTATGTGGGTCGCTCTGACGATCAGGTGAAGATTCGTGGTTACCGCATCGAAATCGGTGAAGTGGAAGCAACACTCGCTGCCTTGACCGGAGTGGAGCGTGCGGCAGTGGTGGCCCGTGATACCGATACCGGCAAGCAGTTGATTGGCTACGTCGTACCTACCGAGGTGTCTGCGGGAATCGATGGTGGGGCGCTGCGCGAACGAGTTGCCGCGCGATTGCCTGCGTACATGGTTCCGGCCGTGGTGATGGTCATCGACGAGTTGCCGTTAACTGTCAACGGCAAGCTGGACAAACGGGCGTTGCCCGAGCCGCAATTCGCCAGCGGCGTTCACAGAGCGCCGTCATCTCCGGTTGAAGAAATTATCTCCGGCATTTTCACGAAGGTTCTCGACCTGCCGCGAGTCAGCGTGGACGACTCCTTCTTCGACCTGGGCGGCAACTCGCTCTCTGCGATGCGTGTCGTAGCCGCCGTGCAGGAAACCTTCGACTGTGAAATCAGCGTCCGTGCACTCATGGAAGCCCCCACCGTAGCGGGCCTGAGCAAACAACTCTTCAACTGGTCCAGTTCCGACGAGATACCTCAGGTCGTGAAGTTGTGCCGAGGGCCAGGGCGTCCACTTTTCTGCATACACCCTGGTGGGGGCGTCAGCTGGGCGTACCGCGCCTTGGGAAGCATCGTGCAGCGCCCAATATTCGCTATTCAGCAAACCGTCGACGGCGAACGTCCGCGTACGGTCCGCGAAATGGCCGGCGAGTATGCCGACCTCGTCCAGTCAGTCCAGCCCGATGGGCCCTACGACCTGCTGGGATGGTCCTTCGGTGGTGTCGTCGCCCACCAGATGGCTACCGTGCTGGAACGGAGAGGGGCGCACGTACGTCGGCTAATACTGTTGGACGCAGCTCTAGTAGAACCCGGTACGACACGCTCGCCAGACGCGGATTTCAATGAGACCGACGTCCTGCGGCATTTCGTGTCCAAGAACGTCGACCTGCCCGATCTGAAAGAATTGACCTCTTACGAGCAGGCCACGGAATGGCTGGAAACTCATTCGTCACTCGGCGCAGCTATTCCGCCAGCTTGGATGATCAGCCACGTCGTTCGCAATCTCCGATTCAATTCTGACCTCTGGCACGGCCACACACCGGACCTATTCGGGGGCGGCGCTGTGGTGTTCCAGGGAAGCGATCACGAACGCGATCCAGGTTATTCAAGAGACTGGACACGTTTTATCGCTCGTCCAGTCACGGAGATCGCAGTGGAGTGCGAACACAACGACATGTTGAGTCCCGATGCGTTGGACGCCTACGGCGACCGGCTGCGTGCAGAACTGGAAGGCGACGATTATGAGTAAACCAGGCGAGTTTCCTTATGAGGCAGGTATTCATCCCAAGGGCTATGTGTCTAGGCCATGGACGATCAGGCAATTGGCTGGGCTTGGCGACGGCGTAGACACCAATAGGCGGTTCCATTATCTCCTCGACCAAGGCGAGACAGGTCTTTCGTTGGCTTTCGACCTGCCCACCCAGCTCGGACTCGACCCGGACGATCCAACGGCTGCCGGTGAGGTCGGTCGCGCCGGGGTCTCGGTGTCCACCGTCGACGACTTGGCCGCAGTGTTCGACGGAATACCGCTGGATCAGGTGTCAGTCTCTTTCACCATCAATGCGACCGCACCGATGATCTTGGCCCTATGGATCGTGGTTGCCGAAGAATCAGGCGTCAACCCTGCGCTATTACGTGGCACTTTGCAGAACGAAATGCTGAAAGAGCACGCGGCTCGCAAGGCGTTCGTGTTCGACTTGGACGACAGCTTCCGCTTCTCGTTAGACGTTATCGAGTACTGCATACGCAACTTGCCCAAGGTCAATCCGGTATCGATCTCGGGTGGACACGCCCGTGAAGCCGGTGCGAGCCGAGCAATGGAAGTGGCGCTCGGCATCGCTGATGCGGAGACGTACTTGCAAGGGATGCTGGAGCGGGGGTTTACCGTCGACGAGGTCGCACCCCGGCTCAGCTTCATCTTTGGGACCCATATGGAGGTTCTTGCCGAGGCGGCCAAGTTCCGTGTCCTACGCAGGATGTATGCCCGCCGCATGGTGGACCTCTTCGGCGCTGCTGACGCGAAGTCGAGCCGCATGCGTGTTCAGGTCAATACTTTCGGCTCCGCTCTCGCCGCCTCCGAACCGCTCAACAACATCGCGCGTACGACCATTCAGGCCGTAGCGGCCGTCCTCGGCGGGGTGCAGTCTCTGCATGTGTGCGGCTTCGACGAGGCCGAACAAACGCCTGGGCAGCTATCGGCACGCATTGCGCTGAGGATTCAGCAGATCATCTTGAAGGAAACCGATCTAGCCAGATACGTCGACCCCCTCGGCGGGTCCGAGGCAATAGCTCGCATCGCCGATGAAATCGAAGCAGAGGCTACGGGGTGGCTAGATGACATCGCTGCCCATGGTGGCTTGTTGGACTGTCTGCGCAGTGGCTGGCTGGAATCGCGCATTGACGACATGGCCTACGCCACCCGCGGCCCCGTCGTCGGCGTCGTCGAAGCCGAGAGTTCCGAAGAAGAGGAGTGGCTCACTGAAAGGCAACTGCGTTCGGGTGTCGTACCGGGCCGCCGCCGTCCCTTCGAGCGCGGGGTTTGTAGCGCAGAACTACGTGCTGTGACCGATGACGTGGCCGCGGGCCGCAATGTCATGAATTCGATGATCGCAGCAGCACGGGCTCGGGCCAGCATCGGCCAAATGCAACGGGCGGTGGCAGAAGGGCTCGAATCGAAATGACCGCATCTAACCGGAGCAGCAGCAGTCCGGGTCAATCCCGTACCCAAACACACTCAAGGGTGCAGCCAACTGACCACTCGGATGGGGAGCAGAGAAATATGAGCAAACAACGGATGGCTACCACTATTACGAGTTTCTGGGAACGGGCTCTCGGCGAAGAAAATCTCACGCTCGATGACAATTTCTTCGATTTGGGCGGTGATTCGCTCACGGCCGCGAAAATCCTTGCCCTTATCCAGCGGGAGTATGGGCTGCAAGCGGAATTGCATCTAATTTTTAACAACCCCACCATCGAAGAATTCGTGGAGGCCGTTGATGAAGAACTAGCAGGGGTAGCGCCGCGGGGAGAAGATGCATGACCGCCCCAAAATTCAAGTCACTGTGGGGAGGTCCGGCGACACCCGATTGTCACTTAACTGGATTTGTTCGCCGTGTCACCCACGATCCGGGGCGTACGGCTGTAGTCGACGCCGATCGTTCGTACACCTACGGAGAACTGGCAGCTTGGGCGCAAACGGTGTCGTCCAACTTGACGCTGGCCGGCGTGAACGTAGGAGACCGGGTTGCGGTATCGCTTCCGCGAGGCGCGGGTGCAGTCGCTGCATTACTCGGGGTGCTGCTGCATGGAGCGACGTACGTCCCGTTGGACCCCGAGTACCCCGTGGAACGGATTCAGTTCATGGTGGATGACTGCGCACCTCGCGCCCTAATCGCCACCACGCGATCACGTGTGAACCACCACGCCCCGCTGGTCGACATCGGGCTGCCCCCCGGAGTAACCCAACCGATCGACCTGCGCGCCGTCGCGTGCGATGCCGCACTTCCGGTCTACATCATCTACACATCCGGATCGACCGGCTGGCCGAAGGGCGTAGCGCTGAACCATCTCTGCATCGACACAATGGTCGATTGGCAAACATCCCACTCACCCCACCCCGAACTACGCACCGCACAGTTCGCCCCGCTAAATTTCGACGTCTCGTTCCAGGAGATATTGGGCACGCTGTGCGGCGGCGGCACGCTTGCGATCATGCCGGAGAAGCTACGCCGTGAACCAGCCCAATTGCTTCGATGGCTCTCCGATCAACGAATCGAGCGGCTGTTCGTCCCATTCGTTGCGTTGCAGATGCTGGCAGTGACGGCCCAGCGGGACATGCTGGCGCAACTGTGCTTGGTCGAGGTAAATACCGCCGGTGAGCAAGTAGTGTGCTCGGAAGATATTCGCGCAATGTTCGCATGTATGCCCGGCTGCCGGCTGGTCAACCACTACGGACAAAGCGAATCCGCCATGGTGACCTCGCACATCCTGGGGCCCGATCCGTATGCCTGGCCCAATCTGCCACCAATCGGCGAACCCCTGCCGGGATGCGAACTACTCATCGCGCCGGAAGTTCCAGAAACTCCGAACATCGGAGAGCTTCTCGTATCCGGAAATCCATTGTCGGATGGATATCTGGGGCGTCCCGAGCTGACAGTGGAGCGCTACGTCAGCATCCTTCCCTCACCAGCCGGTAACACCCGAGCCTTCCGTACCGGTGACCTGGTGGAGCTGACAGACAGCGGCTTGCGCTTCCTATCCCGAATGGACAGCCAGATCAAAGTGCGGGGAATCCGCGTTGATCTCCTAGAAATCGATGCGCAGTTGCTAACAGCTCCCGACTTCGCTGCAGCGGCGACGGTCATGGTGGTGACTAAGTCCGGCCATGCCAGCCTGCGCGCCGCAGTAGTCCTTCGTGAGGGCTGCACCGGCCCAGTCGAGGCCAACGCTCTTAAGCGACTACGCAAGGTACTGCCCGAGGTTTCGGTCCCTGTTTCGGTGACGGAACTGCCCGAACTGCCCAGGACCCCCAGCGGGAAGGTTAATCGTGAGAGAGTCGCTGAGCTCATCGCAGATGACTGCCGGCGGCGTCGCCGACACAGTCAGGGCGGTGACGAATGACCACAATCCTGCACGATAGGCCCGCCGATGCGGGCCAATACGCACTCTGGGCCGAAGCCACGATTGATCCCTCGATTAGTGGCGGCGGATATTTCGTGGCGACCTTTCGCGGTGTACTTGACGAGCATCACCTCGAGGCCGCTGCGCGCGCCGTGCTTGAACGACACGAGCCGCTGCGGTCGGTGCTGCGGCTTGTGCGGGGACAGTTGCGCCAGTGCGTCCTGCCGGCACTTGAGGCATGTTCTTTCGAGCGCGCCACTATCCCATGCGAAGACGGCTCCGAGTCGGCGGCGGTCCGAGAATGGTGCAAGCAGCGCGAACAGGACAAGCGCTGGGACCTAGCCACCGAGGCACCAATTCGTTTCCAACTTCTAACCCATGCTCCCAACCGCTGCTCGATGGTCTTCGAGGCTCATCACGCCGGCTTTGACGGGCGCAGCAAGTTTATTGTCGCCCGCGATTTCTCGAACTATCTGGGGAAACTGAGAATCGGCCATCAAGTGAATCCGACGCCGCTGGCCGCGCCCAGTACGCCCGTTGCCACGGAGGCAGTCACCGCGGAGGCCATCGAATTTTGGCGTACTGCTATCGACAAACGGATGCCCTTGACACTTCCCGAGGGCGGCCGTCTGGGGCAGCGGTCCATTGCTGCCTCGCCGACAATCGAACTGGAGCCCTCAGCGGTTGCCGCCCTTCGCGCGATCGCTCAAAACCTGCAGGTGAGCACATTCACGATGCTTTTCGCAGCGCTCACTCGACAAATGACGGCTTACGACAACATTGATCCGGTGTTGTCTGTGGCTTCGGACGTCAGTGACGAACACACCGGACATGTCGCCGGCTTGCAAACCAACGTGGTCCCCGTATCCATCGAAACCTCCCGCCAGATGGCGACGGAAAAATCCGTTGCCTCGGCCCGCCGGGCGCTCACACACTTGGCTCGCTATCGCCGCGTCCCGTTCGTGGACCTGGTGTCCGGTGTGCCCGGCAGACCCCTCGCTCGGCTCAGTACTGAGCTCGGCCTGTCATTTCCCCGTCCGCCAGCCCAACTTGACCTGGAAATCCCCGGCCTACGTTCGGAGTGGGAGTTTTTCACGCCAAACACAAACGCTGCTTTGGCCAGAACGCTGCAGATCCGTGCGCACTGGCCGCAGTGCCGGGTGCGGCTCGACTATCGCCAGGATCTGATGGGTGCAGCGGAAGCAGAAATATTTCTTGCCGATTTTCGCACTGCTGTCACAGATCTCGCTTCAGACCGAGAAACATCCTTGGTCAGCTCTACGAGCAAAGTCCGGCCCCGAGCAGCCGGCGCGGGGACCCCGTACATCTGTGCTGGCGTCCGCGCGGGGACACTATGTAACGACGACGCTCCCCACCCTCCGCGCTTGATGCCATCGGACGGTGTGAGATTCACCGTGCGTGGCCGGTCGGAACAGTTACTGCCCTGTTGTATAGCGGGCACGATCTGGGTTCATCTCGCCGACGGCCGCGAGGTTTGCACCGACGACTGTGGGTACGTCGCGGCAGACGGCGAGATGCGACACCTAGGACCTCGGGAGGGTCGGTGGATCCGCACCCGAAGCCTCATTGATGCCTCCGCAGTCGCCCGCGTCGCCCGAACCCACACTTGGGTACGAGAGGCGGAAGTGCAGCTGGTGAGGGGCCGTACCGACACCGCGGTGCTCAGTGTGTCTGGACCAACTCGCAATGTCCCGAGCGCACGAGAAATCCGAGCACATCTGCGGACTTTTCTGCACGCCAGTGATCTGCCTGGACGTATCAAAATCACCTGTACCGACACCCTACCGACGAACAAGGATGACAATGAACGAACTCTCTGAAGCTGTAATCGCGGGTGCCTCTCCGGACGTACTTGAGAGCCTTCCCGTCCCACCTGAATACAACGCCGCCTACCTAGATGTAGAAGACATCCAGATTTTCGCCGGCGTCGAGGACAAAGACGTTCGAAAGTCGATTCACCTCGGCAGTGTGCCCATGCCGGAACTTGCTCCTGATGAGGTGTTGGTCGCTGTTATGGCAGCGGCGATGAACTACAACACAATCTGGTCCGCTACCTTCGAGCCGATCCCCACTTTCAACTTCCTGCGGCACTACGCAAAACAGGGCGGCTGGGCCTCTCGTCACGACCAGCCGTACCACGTACTGGGGTCGGACGCAGCCGGGGTGATCGTGCGCGTCGGGGCCGGTGTGCGCAAGTGGAAGGTCGGGGACCATGTCGCCGTAGGGACGGCTCATGTCGATGACCAGGAACCGCTCACCCATCACGACGGCATGCTCGGCCACGAGCAGCGAGCATGGGGGTTTGAGACAAACTTCGGAGGCCTCGCTGACTATGCGGTCGTCCGCGCGAGTCAATTACTACCCAAGGCAGCGCACCTCACCTGGGAAGAGGCTGCCAGCAACCCATTGTGCGCGGGAACGGCCTACCGGATGCTCGTCAGCGAGCGCGGTGCCAACATGCGTCAAGGCGATGTAGTCCTCATTTGGGGCGCGGCGGGTGGCCTCGGTGGCTACGCCGTGCAATTCGTCCGCAACGGCGGCGGCATACCAATCGGCATAGTCAGCTCGGACGCAAAAGCCGAGGTCGCCCGCAAGCTTGGCTGTGAGCTGGTCATCGATCGGCGCGAGATCGGTGAGATTTCCGCTGACCCGGACGCCACCGTCGCGGCAGGAAAACTGCTGGGCAAGATCATCAGGCGAGAGATCGGAGAGGATCCGAACATCGTCTTCGAGCACGTTGGCCGCGAGACCTTCGGCCTCTCGGTATTCGTGGCCCGCCGCGGCGGCACAATCGTCACCTGTGGATCGAGCACGGGTTACCAACACACGTTCGACAACCGCTACTTGTGGATGCGCCTGAAAAGAATAGTAGGCAGCCACGGGGCGAATTTGTACGAGCAGTGGCAGACGAACCGCCTCATCCAGCGCGGCCAAGTGCAACCTATGTTGTCTGAAGTGCACCCGTTTCAAGAGACACCAGAAGCCGCACGCAGGATTCAACTAAACGAGCACCTCGGCAAAGTTGGCATACTTTGCCTAGCACCCTCGAGTGGGCTCGGTGTCACCGACGTCGACCTGCGTTCCCGGATCGGCGAGGCGCGGATCACACCGCTGGTGACGGCATGACAGCTCCGAACCCGAGCTTCGACGCAGGAAAGGCCGAAGGCCGCGTGCATCGTGTCCGAGTGGTGGTTGCCAAACCTGGGCTGGATGGCCACGATCGCGGTGCCAAAGTGGTGGCGCGCGCACTTCGTGATGCCGGCATGGAAGTTATCTACACCGGATTGCGTCAGACACCCGAGCAAATCGTCCGCACCACTTTGGAAGAGGGTGCCGACGCTGTCGGTCTGTCACTGCTATCGGGCGCTCACATGGAACTGGTACCCCGCGTAATCGAGCTGTTGGCCGAGAATAACGCGATGGAGATACCCATCTTCTGTGGCGGCGTCATTCCACCTGGAGACGCACGCAAGCTCGCTGAAATGGGAGTGCTCCGGGTCTTTACCTCTCGGGATTCCCTTCAGGAGATCACCCGTTGGGCACAAACGAACCTACATCCGCTCAAGGAGACGGAGTGACGAGGCACCAGAACTGTCAGACCTTGGAGTCTGCACGGCAAGGCAATATCAGGGCGCTGGCGCAACTAATGACTCGCGCGGAGAACTACGCCATCACTGAGGTTGACGTCATCTCTCCGGCTGCACCGGACCACCCCCGAACCGCCTGTACGGTGATTGGCTTGACAGGTCCTCCTGGTGTCGGAAAGTCGACGTTGATTTCATGTCTTATCGCCGAGTACCGCAAGCGGGGTCAGCGCGTGGCAGTGCTCTGCTTTGATCCGTCATCGCCGATAACCGGCGGTGCGCTCCTCGGTGACCGCATCCGTATGCAGGAGCACTCAGATGATCCCGGAGTTTTCATTCGGTCAGTGTCCAGTCGTGGCCATCTCGGAGGACTTTCGGCCACGGCCAGGACAATGATCGCGATCCTGTCTGAGATCGAATTTGACAGGATCTTGATCGAGACGGTCGGAACCGGGCAGTCAGAGGTGGAAATCGCATCAATCGCGGACGACACCATCGTTGTTCTAGCGCCTGGAGCAGGTGACGGCATCCAAATGGCCAAGGCTGGTGTTCTGGAAATCGCCGACCTCTACGTCGTAAACAAGGCAGATCAGAACGGAGTCCACGCAGTACTTCGCGAACTCCAGGCCGTGATCGAGCTTGGTCAACGCGACGTCCCCATTGTGACGACTACCGCCAGCCGTCAAGAAGGGGCCGCCGAGGTAGTTAGAGCCCTTGAGGCCAAGCGAAAATCTCCTATGACGTAGAGCTGGAGCAGATCGTTCCTCCAGTCATTACCTCTGCCGCGCTTTGCAAAGCAGCGAAGCTTTGGGCCACCGTTAGGTGATCGAAGTCTGCGACATCGACGGGGACACCTGCATGGCACGAAATCACCTGCGCAGCGGCTTGAACTGGGCCCGAGTCAAGGGTTGGGCTGAATTTGACGACCTAGGCAACCAAGCAAAGTAGGGACTGTTGGCAGAGTTCAGATTGACTGATCTTGTAAATATCAGTCAGACAAGCGGATTCGGTCATGTCAGCATGTTGCATAGCGAGCAGTTATGCGGTGGACTGTAGGCATGCTGACTCGAATTGACCATATCGGGATTGTTTGTTTCGACCTCGACAAAACCGTCGAATTCTACAGTGCCACCTATGGATTCGAGGTTACTCACCTGGAATCGAACGAGGAGGAGGGTATCCGTGAAGCGATGTTGAAGATCAACGAGACCCCGGACGGTTACGCCTCGTACCTCCAGCTGCTGGGCTCGACCCGGGACGACTCAGTAGTAGGCAAGTGGCTGGCCAAGAACGGAGAAGGCGTCCACCACATCGCATTCGGCACGAACGACGTGAGTGGCGAAACAGAAGCCATACGGAGTAAGGGCGTCCGGGCACTCTACGACGAGCCGAGACAAGGTTCAATGGGGTCCCGAATCAACTTCCTGCACCCAAAGGATTGCCACGGGGTCTTGACTGAACTCGTCACCGCCGCAACACCAGACTCCGAATGACAACTGCCAGTTAATGTTGCGATGGTCCATATCGTCAGAGTGTTGATGCGGATTTGTGCCATGGAGTGGTAGACGAGGGGGCGGGATGGGAAAATTGGCGCGGCGTTCGGATAGAAGAGGGCAGAAGCCTCGGAATGCGAAGGGCACTCGGGTTCGCCGTGATGGATTCGACGGTGAGTTCGTTCCAGGGCAACAATTTTCGGTCGACATGCGTATCCGCCGTCAGGCCGCCGAGGTGCTGGAAGCAAAGGTCACCGCGGCGCGGTGGCCCCTTGTGCTCGAGGCCATCGAGGCCGCAGCCTGGCCGGTGGAGACCTACCTGGGAAAATTCCTTAAGGGCGGCTACGACGTGATCCGGTTTCGGTCCGACCCGGCCGACGTGGGCGAGATGCTCCATAGGTTGTCCCGGATGACGAAGCTGCCGGTCGAAGCTGTTGCGCGGGAGCCCCACAAGCACTTGCCCTTCTGGCTCGATGACGAACCGGAATCGCACGATGTCGGCCTGCAGCCCTTCCGTTGGTTCCAGATGCTTTACTACAGCCACTTCCTTCTGCGCGCGTCGACGGCGGACCGGTATGCCTACTATGCGACGCCGGAGATGTCTGCGTTGATCGAGGCCGGCCAGAGTGCCGATCGAGACCATGATGTTGCTGTGACCGTGGCCGATCTTCCCTCGAGCAGAGGAGTTCTCTATCTCGCTCCAGCGGATGGAGTGCCCGACCACGGGCGGGTCCTGGTGTGGAACGAGACAGGTCGCGACAGTGGAAGTGGAACCGATGTTCTCCTGATAGCCATGCTTACCGTTCCTGCTTTGCGGTGGTGGTTGGCGCGGGCCGACGGGGCACTTCCTACTGACGGAAACCGGTTGTACCGCGTCGTCAACGACTACCTACCGGTGTTTCCTTTCGCCGAGGTCCAGCTCAGCCCAGCCGAATTCGATGCTGCGCCCAGTGCACCGAACCGATCAGGAGGCGCGGGTTTCACGGACGTCGGTCCCGACGAACCTGCGCATTCCGTGACCGCCATGAATGACCTGGATTACGTTGCGCGAACGTTCTTCTCGATGGTGAACATGCTGCGAGGCAACAAGTTCGTGGAGTCCACCCGCCAGCAGTCGGCGCGCATGCGAGACAACGACGGCGTAGTCAAGCGGATGCGTGAGGTGACGTATTTGTCGTACCGGCAGCCGCGGTCTGCATCCAGTGCTTCATCGTCGGAAGGATCTGGCAAGCTCTCGCACCGCCACGTCGTTCGGGGGCATTGGCGTCGGCATTGGTATCCATCGCAGAAGCGTCATCTACCCATGTGGATCGATGAGCATTTGCAGGGGCCCGCGGATGCCCCGATTGTCGTCAAGAGCAAGGTGACTGTGGTGCGCCCGCCTGCGGAGAATGAGAGTGTTGAATGACCAACGACCGTAGTTTCGATCCGGACGCCGATCACGGCCAGGCGGGCTGGGTGACTCTGCCCAGTGGACAGCGTGCTTACCGCTACCACGGCTCGGACGACCTGATCTACGACGGAGCAACCGCCCCCGAGGCCGACGCGTCGAACTAGACGTAGATTGGAACTCCTCGGCGCAGGCTCGAGAAGACCGATGCACCGTCATGCCGGAAAGAACGACGCAGCTCGTCCAGTCATTCACATGAATGATTGTTGCCTGGGAACCACAAAGCAGCGCTGTGCGTCCAACACAGCATGGACGACGACGAGTGCGCAGCCATCCGTGACGAGGGGCGCGACCCCAGCGACCCGGCCGTCGTAAGCGCCCTCGACCAGGTGAAACGAACGCTTCACCTATACCGGCATCTCGCCTGGACCTTCACGGCAGACGCCCTCGACACTCGCACCCTCCACCGCTGAACGCGCCCACCTGCACGTTCGACAATCGAACATGCGTTCGATACGGTGTGGTGGTTCCTATCGGCGCGCGAAAGGTCGATCCACATGGCCACCGTCGACGCAATCGGGGACCTCACCGGCTTGGGCAAGGCCGAACAGCTCGCCGCGCTCCGACGCAGCATGGCCGCGATCCCCGGACGACGTGTCCACGCACCCATCGAGCCCGTCGACGCATCCCTGTTCGCCCCATCTCAGCCAACGGCCCCGCCCGCCGACGAACAGACCCTCAGCGGCCCTGTGCGTTCACAGACCCTGCGCACCATCCCCGTGCCCACGCCACTGTCGGAACTCCTCCCACGCGGTGCGCTGGCCCGCGGAACGGCCATCTCGATTACTGGTGCCGGATCGATCCTCGTCGGTCTCGTCGCTACAGCCAGCGCGGCCGGCCACCACGTCGCATTGATCGGGCAGTCGAAGTTCGGACTCCTCGCCGTCCACGAGCAGGGCGGCGACCTGTCGAAAATCCACCTGATCGACCCAGGCCAAACAGACCCCCTCGACGCTGCGAGCCTCTGTATCGAGGGCCTCGATCTGGTCGTGACGACCGTGCACGGACGCGATGTTCCGCCAACCCGGGCGCGTGCCCTGTTGGCCCGAAACCGTACGCACGCAGGAATTCTCGCGATCACGAACGGACGCATGCCCGGTCTCGACCTGGCAGTCTCCTCGCGGCCTGTCGCGTACGGCGGAATCGAGCAGGGCAGGGGCCGTATCCGGTCGATCACCCTCGAGACCACCGTGCACGGGCGCGGTATCGCCGAGCGCACCGGCCGCTACACCCTCACCGCGCCCACGTTCGGCGAACAGGGCCTGCGGTGGATCCCGAGCAGCGTCGACGCGGCCGTCCTGCACCGGCCACACGGTCTGGCGGTCGTGCAGTGAGCCCCGAGATGTACGAGAACTGGCCCGTCACTTTCGATCCGCCCACACGCCTCGTTGTCGATCCCCCTCAGAGAGTCTTGGTCAGCGTCGCGCTCACCGTGGCTGGCTCGTCTGGAGGATCCTTCCGTGACGGGGTGCCGCTCAAAGTCCGGTCCGAAGGTCTCTAGCCAGTGAAGTGTTGTTGTTGCAATCGATTTGACTGATTTCGGGCCGCCAGCGTGGTGCTTGCAGATACGGTGGATCGCAATGGTCGATCTTTGTCGGTGGCAGGTGTTCTGGTGCGATCCAGCCGGTTCGTCGGCTGATGCCGTCGACGATCCGGTGCTTGCAGGGTTGCCCTCGTTGCCGGAGTGGGCCCGCCGGCATGGGACGCGTGCGGGACAACCGTTTCTGCTGCGTACGGATGGCCACTGTGTGCCGGAGGTCGACGAGTTCTTCGCTTCGCCCCGGATGCGGAGCTGCAAGCATGGGACGGTCCGCAAGTATGCGTTCACACTCGCGACGTGGGTGGGCTTTCTCGACGCGATCGAATGTCGTTGGCACGAGGCAGGTTCCGACCAGATCGATGCGTTCAAGTTCTGGCGGATGACCGATGCGGCAAACCCGGTACGCGTTGCAGGTGGCACCGTCAGATCGGATCTGGTCGCGATCAGCACGTTCTACGAGTGGGCACACCGCACTTATGGTGTAACGAATCCGGTGCTACGCGTGGCAGTCCGCGGTCACCGACCCAGAGAAATAGCTACCGAGGCATATCAGGCGACTCCGCACGTGGTGCGTGATCGTGACGTGAAGTGGCTCGACCCAGCAGGGTACCGGCGATGGCGTGACATCGGATTGCGTGGTCTGGACCGGCGTGGTCGAGAAGCGGAGGGGTGGCGTGGCCGGAACGCGCAGCGCGACACCGCGTTCGCCGACGGCCTGTACGGAACGGGGCTGCGGTTGTCGGAGTGGGCGAGTGTGTTGATGGTCGAGCTGCCGGTCGACGATGCCAGCCGGGGGTTCACGACGTGCCGGTTGGCGGCGGCCTGTGCGAAGGGCAGCCGAGGTCGCAGGTTCTGGATGCCTCGCGAAACGTTGACTGACGTACGTGCCTATGTGGAGGGCGAACGAGCCCGAGCAGTACG
The DNA here is from genome assembly GCF_002259145.1 of Rhodococcus sp. 15-2388-1-1a. Classification (NCBI taxonomy): domain Bacteria; kingdom Bacillati; phylum Actinomycetota; class Actinomycetes; order Mycobacteriales; family Nocardiaceae; genus Rhodococcus; species Rhodococcus sp. 15-2388-1-1a. The sequence goes on from NZ_NPFP01000020.1 coordinate 141,272, forward strand.
GCGAGCACGTCGGGAGGGCCGTTACGACCGGATCCTGGAGCGCCGGATCGTGGTTCGATTGCTCGGTGGTCGGCGGCTCGAACTCCGTGACCGTGGCGGTGCCAAATCCGTGGTGTCGTTGGACGCACTCGACCCGGCCGCACGGCTGTATCTGTTTCACGACGATGCAGGCGGGCTGAGCCCGGCGTCGCTGTGGGTGAACGAGGACGGCATGCCGCGGATACCGCATGGTTGGCAGCACACGTTCGTCACCGCAAACCGGCGAGTCGAGCGTGAAGGTTTGATCGGGTTGGCCGCGACCGCGCACATGTTGCGGCACTCGTTCGCTTTGCGGTGGTTCTCGGTCGGTCGGTTGTTGTACGAGCGGCGCTTCGCGCACCTCGATGCCGAGGAGATGAGGGACTACCGGGCACAGTTCGGTGACACCTGGTACTTCGTGATGACGCTTCTCGGGCACGCCGATGTTGCCACCACGATGAACACCTATCTGGAGCCGTTCCGCGATCTGGACGTCTCGTTACTGATCGAGCATGCGCACGGTGCGGCCATGGACCGGGTGCTGACGGATCTGTTCCGAACCGACCCTCGGGTGATCACCGACCCGCTCGCCGATGCAGGGCTCTCGTGAGCGCACAAGGCCGTCGAGCCCAGCTGCCCGGCCTGGGCTACACGTCTCCCGGACGGCAAGATCCGTTGGGGGACAACCGTTGTCGGGTCGTTTTCCATCCAGAGCGTGGTGGCCGCCCGACCACGTTCGACCTCTCCGACCTGCCGGTTGGGGAGGCGATGCGTGAGTGGCTTACCGCAGCGCTCGCGAAAGGAACCGGGCCGAGCGGGTCCGCCCGAACATTGGCATCGGCACGGACATTGCTCGGCGCAGCACGGTCGTTCGCTCGATACTTGGACTCGGCAGATCGGTCACCGGCGACGCCGGCGCAGCTGCACGGGACATATTGGGATCAGTATGTACTGGCGCAACGGGTGTCGAACCGTCGAACACAGGTGATCAATCTGCGCAGCTTGCTGCGACATGCCAGCGATGTGCCCGACGATTTCGCTGCGAGGATGCATCGCACCCAGATCAGTTCGAGAAATCAGAAGTTCCAGGCCTACAGTGCTGCAGAGTTCACACGGATTACGGCAGCAGCGAAATCGCATGTGCGCGAATGCGTCCACCGGATTCATGGAGGTCGTGTTCTGTTGGCTCGGTGGAGGGCCGGGGAGATCGATCGGGACCTCGACAAACACGGCTGGGAGCGAGGGTGGCTACTCGATCACATCGACCGCCACGACCAAGTGCCCCGGTACGCGAACGGTTCGAGACACAATCTTTCCACCGCCCATGGAGGGACGGCGGTGTTGTTCGCCGAGTTGTATCCCACACCCCAGGATGTCGCCGCTGCGGCAGCGTTGTTGATCTGTCTGACCGGGCACAACCTGTCCGCGATCGCCACGCTCCCAGCACGGCATCACAGGCCCGACGGCGACGCCGGAGCCTCCCGCACGGCGATCGTGGAGACGATCAAACCCCGACGCGGTCGACATCACGCCCACCAGAGCATCGCCTTGCACGAAGCGGCCGCGTCCGCTCCAGCCCGGCTCGACTTGTCCAGTGCGTACGCGGTGTATCAGGTCGTTCACGATATTTGCGGACCGGTGCGCGCTCGCGCCGAAACCGAGGTGCTGTTCGCCTATTTCACGCCGAAGAACGGCATGCTGTTCCTGCCAGGGTTACGCCGCAACGTGCTCGGCGAATGGGCACAAGCACGCGGTGTGCTCGGTGATACGGTCGACGAGACCGGTCAGCCTGTACCGCGGCGACTCGACAGCAGACGACTACGGATGAACTGGCTCGAACAGCACCAGCAACCGGTCGCACACACCGAGCAGACACTCGCCAACGACTATCTCGCCCGGCATCGCGGCAATCTCGCGGAATATCAGCAGATCGTGGCTACCACCCTCGACGAGCAGGTCACCGAAGCGCGGCGCACTGCGGTGATGCGCAGCCTGACCGCGAAACAAATCGAACACGCTCGCACCGATCCGAGCGCAGTCGCCGCTCAAGTCGGGCTGACCGCCAGCGTGCTGACTGACCTGTTGGGTGGCCGTCTCGACACCGTTGTTGCCGGTTGTGTCGACAACACCCACAGTCCACACGCCCCCGTGGGGCAGCCGTGCACGGCATCGTTTCTGCTGTGCTTGTCGTGCCCGTGCGCGCGGGCAACTCCACAGCACCTACCGGTCATCGCCGAAGTCCACGACAGACTGCAAAACAAGGCGAAGGAGATGACGCCGCTGCGGTGGGCGCAGCGATTCGCAGGCCCCGTGGCTCAACTCGCCGATGTGATGAGCCGATACCCCGACACCGTCATCGAGGAGGCGCGCATAAACGTGAGTGAGGAACAACGAACTCTGGTCACCATGTTTCTAGCGCGCAACCTGGACATCCGATGACCGCGACCAGCGTCCTCACCGACAATGGCGATGCGAGGTTCCCGGGACCGGAAACCGTTGTGCTGCAAAACCGTCCATTACGGGCCGATACCGATGTAACCGCACTCTCCCGTTTCGGTGACGAACGGTGGACTCTGACACCTGCGTTGTTGGCTCCGCACGCACGAAGCACCTCGCTCAACTTCGGGTCCGTGCACCCCGATTTCGTGCTCGCTCTCAAACACCTGTACTGGGCAATGATCAACCCTGGTGGTGACGACGCCACTGTCAACAGACATCATCGTGGGGGCACACCCGCGATGCTGACGATCTCGACTATGTTCCGGTTCACCCGCGCCTTCACCGACTGGCTGGCATCGCGTGGATGTCACTCGCTGACACAGGTCAGCCCCGCCGATCTCGACGACTACCTGGTGCACGTCAAAACCGCGGAGACGACGTACGCCAAGCGTGAGGACCTCCTCGCCGCGGTGATCAAGATGTGGGGCTACCGGGCACTCGTCCCGAGATCCAATCGTCTCCCGCCGACACCGCCGTGGAATGGCGAACGTATCTACCGGCTGCTCGAAGCCTCACGCCATGTGGAGATCCGAACCCCACGCATTCATCCTGACACCATGAACAGCTTGTTGGCGTGGTCACTGCGGTTCGTAGAGGACTTCGCCGACGACATCACGGCCGGCTTTGGTGAATACGAACGGCTCCACCGACGCATGCTGCCGGCCCGTCTACGGCCTGACCGGGTGCGGCGCCGCCCAGGTGAGCTAGTCACCGATCTGAAGACCCTGATCGATAGGTATCGCGATATGGGTCGCCCGTTACCGGGCATCCGTAGTCGCAGCGGTGAACTGATCCATCACCTGCCCTATCTGGCCCGGCTCCTCGACACCGCGCCCGACGCACTCCGCCGTCCGGAGATCCTCGACATTCTGAGCCGGTCGGGGCTGCCGATCTGCGAAGGTGCACCGTTGCTGATACCGGCCACCGGCACGCTCGACGGGCAGCTATGGTGCAGGGACTCCATCGACGAACGCGAAGCCCACCAGCTGGCCCGCCACCTCACCGCCGCCTGCTTCATCGTCATCGGCTACCTCTCCGGCATGCGGACCGGTGAGGTACTCACCCTCGAACGCGGATGCCTGCAGCGTGATCCCGACAGTGGCTTGCTGCTCATTCGTGGTCGACACTGGAAGGGGGTACACGACGCCAGCGGCTCCACCGTGCCGCAAGGACAGATTCGTCCCGACCCCTGGGTGGTCGCCGAACCCGTCGCGACCGCAATCGGTGTGCTGGAAAACCTTCACCACGACCAGCTGCTGTTCCCGCACATGCTCGGCGAACACAACTCAGGGCCACGACAGTTCCGGACCGGACAAGCCCGCACCACCGGCAGCATCAACACCGACATCGCCCACATGATCGGCTGGGTCGACTCCTACTGCGCAGCCACCGGCCGCACCGACGTCATACCACCCGATCCGACCGATCCGAGCATTCCAGCCCGCCGTCTGAGACGCACTCTGGCCTGGTTCATCGCCCGCAAACCACGCGGCCTCGTCGCTGCCGCGATCCAATACGGTCACCTGAAAGTGCAGATGACCGTCGGCTACGCCGGCAGCTACGCCTCCGGGTTCCCCGACGACCTGGCGTTCGAGGAGTGGCTCGCCCGACTCGACCTCCTCGCCGACGCGGACGAGCACCTTCGACACGGTGAACATGTCAGCGGCCCGGCTGCACACACCTACCGGCACCGCGTCGACGGCGCGCAACGATTCGCCGGACACGTCCTACGCACCAGCAGCGATGCACGCACCTTGCTCGCCAACCCAGACCTGCAAATCTACCCGGGACACGGGATGACCTGCGTTTTCGACCCGCGCCGGGCGGCATGCCACCTCAGCCGAGACGACACCGACACCCGCCGCACCCCCGACCTCACCGATTGCCGACCCAACTGCGTCAACATCGCCCGCACGGACCGCGATATCGACGAACTCACCACCGATATCGAAACTCTCCGCATCCTGGTCGACGATCCTCTGGCACCACCGATACGTGCTGCACGTGAACGACAACAACTACTCCGACTCGAAGACGCTGTCATTCAACACAATCGCCGCGAAGGCAACGATCATGACTTATGAGAATACGACGGAACGCCATGCGATCGAGGCAGCCATCACGCGGCTGCTCGACGGCACACCGCAACGCTCGACCGGTGCCCTGAGCATCGTCCAGCTTGCCGTCGAAGCCGACGTCAAGCGATGGGTCCTGACACACAAACACACCGACCTCGCCGAACAGTTCACACAACGGGTACGAACACAGGGCAAGATGCCAGCTGCGTTCCAAGACCTCGATAGACGCGCGAAAACAGCTGAAGCGGCGAACGATCGCCTTCGGCAAGAAAACAATCGGCTGCGGAAACAAGTCAACATCTACGCGCAGGTCATCCACGAACTGACCACCGAACGCAACAGAACAAGTCAACAGTCACCTTCGGGCAAGCTTTCGCACATAACCACTCATAGGCACTGACCGGTCAACGTCGCGTGCATGGCCAGCGAGATGTTGCTCCATGCATCACTCATGGCCATACCGTACTCGGCCACCACCAACACCGGTCGCAGGTCAGGACGTCAATCGAGGTGTTGTTCCCACTGCTGCAACCACGGCAGCAGCGCAGTGAGATCACGGGTATCGAGTGCTGCGGTCGCCGCCTCACGGGCGGCGGTATTCGCGTTCAGAGCTAGCGATTCGGGAAGAACCTCGAACAAGGGAATGTCCGAACGGCTGTCACCGATAGCGCAGCACCGGTGCAGTGGTATCCCCCGTTCGCCCGCCAGCGCTACCGCGCGGTCACGTTTGTCGAACTCGTCGAAATGCTCGGCCACCGTGCCGTCATAGACCGATTCTGAAATCCCCACCTGTGGACCGCCATTGGTGGTGAAACCGTACCGCCTCGCGATCGCGCTGCTGACCGGCTGCCACGCCAACGAGGCAAGCACCGGCTCGATCCGACGACTGCGGCACCACGACGTGACGTCGTCGACCCCGTCGATCACCGGTAAGTCGTCGAGCCACCGATCGACGGTGCTCGTGTCCACTCCGCGCCATCCTCGGGCGTCGATGACGCTGACCTGTTCGTTTGTCAATTCCCCGACTGCGTAACGTCGTTCAGCGTCATCGAGTTCGTGCTGGTGTCCCATGTGTGCCGCCAGAAAGCTCCCGCTCGACATCGAGGGCACCAACGTTCCGTCGATATCGAAGAACACCATCCCTCGTAGCGTCATCACTGAAAGATACTTGGCCCAGCAGTTTCGCACCGCGACCAGCGTCAAAAACGAGGTTGGGTCCGACTACTCGGTCGGCACCGCAGTGCACACAACCAGGGCGAGGCCTACCAAGACAGGGGGAACAACGGTCTACCATGACCGCTCTCGCCGCTCGACCAAGCCGAGCGTCTTTAAGAACCAGGCAAGCCCGCACGCAGACAGGAGCAGGGCCGACATGCCGCCGACCACGAGTTCATCGGGTCCACTCATGCCCGACAGGATCTGCGGCTGGTCGTAGCGCATGCCTACCATTACCAGCAGAGCCACTGAGACAAGCACTGTGAGAACGGCATGGGATATTTTCACGCTGGCGAGCCGCTGTTGCCTCACGACCAGAATCGTATCCGGGGACGCGATGGGTAACCTTTAGTGCGTACCCTGGCCTGAGCGGTTCGATTGGCCGAAAACGGTTTGCTGAGAAGCAGTTTCGCACTGTTGTTGGTCCTGCGATCGTCGTGTGAGCTTTCAAAGGTCGTTCAGTTGGTCTCGAGTGACCGTGTGAGCGCGGCGATCAGTGCGGTGACGGCCGGCAGGTCGGTCGAGGTGGCGATGCGCAGTGACCGGGTGATGACCGGCGTGGTGGGTGCGTAGGTGACCGCCGCGGTGGGGACGCGTGCCGTCACCGGGAAGAGTGCGACGGCCAGGTTCGCTTCGACCAAGGCGAGTTGGGTTGCGTAGTCGGACACTTCGTACGCGATCCGCGGCTCGACCCCACAATCGCGCAGCGCCTGTGTCGTCGCTGCGTATGCGTCCGATCCCTGCGGACACACTGTCCACACGGCGTCGCCGAGCCCCGAAAGATCCACCCGCGCCGCAGATCCGCTCGCTGATGGCAGCGCAAGGTGGACTTCCTCGGTGTGCAGGGTCTGCACGTGCACACCTTTCGGGAGTGCCGTGGGCCGGATGTCCCAGGATTCGAAGACGACGATATCGAGCGCGCGTCGTTCCAACTGCGCTAGAAGGTGGACGCCTTCGCCGTCGACGACCTGCGGGGTCAGCATCGGATTGGTAAGCACTATCTCGGCGAGGGCGGGGACGACCAGCCGGCGTAGAGCGCTCGCCACTGCGCCGATCCGCACAAGTCCGGCGATCTCGGTGTCGATGCGGGCAACGTCACTGGCAGCGGCGTCTGCCACCTGGACCATCTCGAGGGCCCGTACGGCCAACACGCGGCCGGCGGGTGTGAGGCGGATCGTGCGGCCGTCGGGTTCGACGAGTGCGGTGCCGGCTTCGCGTTCAAGTTTGCGGATGTGCTGGGTGACCCCGGATCCGCTCATGTGCAACGCGTGCCCGGCTTTCGTCACCGATCCGTGTTCGGCGACGGCGGCGAACACGCGCATACGATCCCAGGTCAACATCGAAGCGAGACTACGCAATCGAACCGAGTAATACGAATTAGACTTACCAATTGGGGTGCTGGTTCGCTGAACACGTGACATACACAGCCAGCGCCACCCTTGACAGCGAACCGCGGTTCGGACGTTCGACGACCTTGGTCGTGCTCGGCGCGGCGTCGCTGTCGTTGTCGGCGACGTTCGTCAAGCTCGCCGACGTCACCTCCGGTACCGCAGCGTTCCTGCGCTGCGCGCTGGCGCTGGTCGTTCTCGTCCCGTTGGCGGTGTGGGAGGTGCGTCGTCGCGGCGCGATGCCGATACCGCTGTACCCGTTGGCGATCGTCGCCGGGGTTTTCTTGGGTGCCGACTACGTGATGTGGACCAAGTCGATCCTCGACGTCGGAGCGTCCATCGCAACCGTGTTGATCAACGTGCAGGTCGTCGTCCTCCCGTTGCTCGCCCTGGTGGTCGACAAGACGGCTGTTCCTCGACGGTTCGTGGTGACGGCACCCGCGATGGTGCTCGGTGTCGCCCTCGCCGGCGCGGTGATCGGGCCGGCGGGTGACACCGGCGGCGGCAGCGCGGTGCGCGGATCGATCCTCGGCATCGCGGCAGGGGTCGCGTATGCGGGGTATCTGTTTCTCAATCGGCGCTCCGGGCAACGCAGCCCGAAGCACACGATTACCCCGATCTGTGTCGCCACTGCCTCCGCGGCGGTGACGGCTGGGGTCATCTCGGCTCCGCTCGGTGATCTCGACCTGACGATCACCGCCGGAGCCTGGGCGTGGATGATCGCCCTGGCCTTGCTGGGTCAGGTCGCGGCGTGGCTGTTCGTCAGCGTCGGATCCCGCGATCTCCCGACGAACACGATCGCGGGACTGCTTCTCCTGCAACCGGTCCTGGCCATCGTCTTCGGATTCCTCGTTCTTCACGAACGCCCCACCTGGCTGCAACTCCTCGGCGCCGCCGTCGTCGTCGGCGCCGTATGGACCGCCAACCGACACTCGGCGCACCCACGACGTGGCCTGCGCCGGGGTGTGCGCAGCGTCTGGGCAGGGAAACAGCATCCTGGCTGGCGGCCGTGTGACTAGTTAGTGACCAGTAACTAACGGGTGTATTCTCGCTCCTGTGAGGCAGCAACGAAAGATGACCGGCTCCGACCGGCGCGCCCAGATCCTCGACATCGCCGCCGAGGAGTTCGCCGCCGGTGGACTGCACGGGGCGTCCACCGAATCGATGGCCCGGCGAGCCGGGATCACCCAGGCGTACATCTTCCGAATCTTCGGCACCAAGAAGGCACTGTTCGCCGAAGTGATGGTCGCCTCGTTCGACCGGTTGACAGAAGCGATGCGCGAGGCGGCCGGCGACGACACGGGCCGAGACGCGTTGGCGGCCATGGGCGCGCGCTACCACGACATGCTCAGCGACCGCACGGCTCTGCTGCTGCAGCTGCAGGGCTTCGCCGCGTGCGGCGACCCCGACGTCCAGGGTGCGGTCCGCGACAGCTTCGGACGCATGTGGACCACCGTCGCCGGCATCACCGGCCTCGACGACGTCACCGTCAAAGCATTCCTCGCCTTCGGCATGCTCCTCAACAACGCTGCTGCCCTCCAGGTTCCGAATCTTGACGAACCGTGGGCCACAGCTATCCAGACCCGCATCCAACCCGGGCTCTTCGACCACATCACCACCGAGACGAACCGATGAACACCCCCGCAGCCGGTACGCCGCCGCGAGCGCTCATCCCGACGCTGATGTTCATCGCGCTCGTCGTCGCCGCTGTCGGCAGCCTCGGTGCACCACTGATCACCAGTGTCGCAACCACACTCGACGTGTCGTTGGCCTCCGCCCAGTGGACGCTGACGATCACCCTGTTCACCGGCGCGATCGCCGGCCCGGTGCTGGGCCGGCTCGGCGCAGGACCGCACCGCCGGACCACGATTCTGATCACCCTGGCCGTAGTCGTGGCCGGCAGCGTCCTCACCGTGCTCCCGTTACCGTTCGGGTGGCTGCTCGTCGGCCGCGCCGCCCAGGGCACCGGACTGGGCCTGACCGCGTTGATGATGGGCGTCGCCCGCGATCACCTCCCCGACCACCGAGCGTCCTCCACCATTGCGCTGCTGTCCGTCGCCTCCACCATCGGTATCGGTATCGGTTACCCGCTTGCCGGACTGCTCACCGAGATCGGTGGTCTCCGCACCGCGTACGGCCTGGGCGTCCTCGTCACCATCATCGCTTTCGCCGCGGCGCTGCGCACCATCCCGTCGCCGCCGCCGGGACGGCCCGCCCGCGTCGACATACCCGGCGCTCTCCTGCTGGCAGCGGCTCTGTTCCTGGTCCTGTTCCTGGCCAGTCAGACGCACTTGTGGACCGAGCACCTCCCGCTCGCTGCGCTCCTGGCCCTCGCCGCCGCCGTCCTACTCGCAGTCTGGGTGATCGTCGAAAGGCGCACCGCGGCACCACTGGTCGACGTTCGGCTGCTCGCGCACCCCGCCGTCGCCGGGGCGAATGTCGCCATGTTCGTCGGCGGGGTCGGGATGTACCTGCTGCTGACGCTGATCACCCGCTACGCCCAAACACCACTGTCTGCCGGCTACGGATTCGGGCTGACCGTTTTCGTCGCCGGGCTCGTCCTCGTCCCGTTCTCCGCACTCGGATTCGCCGCCGGCAAACTCACCCCACACCTGGCCCGTCGCCTCGGTGCCCCACTGACCCTCGCGGCCGGGGCTGCCGTCGTACTCGCCGGCTTCGTCGTCTTCGCCGCCGCTCGGTCGAACATCGCCGAACTCCTCGTCGCGATGGCGGTGCTCGGGTTCGGAGTCGGATCCTTCTCCTCCGCGATGCCCGGCGTCATCCTCGCGGTCACGGACCCGGAAGAGACGTCGAGCGCGATGAGCGTCAACCAGGTCGTCCGCAGTGTCGGGTTCTCACTCGGAAGCGCCGTCGGCGGACTCGTCCTCGCGGCGGGCACCACCGACACCTTCCCAATCGACGGCGCGTACACGATCGCATCCTGCATCGGCGCCGCCATCATGGTCGTCACCGTCATTACCTGTGTCGCCCTGCACCGCCGGGTGCCCGTAGCGTCACGCGCCCAGTCGACTTAAGAAGCCTGTGCGCAATTCTGCACAACGCGTGTCGAGCGACAGGGATTGCCGCACAACGTGATACGTGGCCGGGCTCGACGATCCGGTCCCGCACGCTATCGAACTGGCGTCCACCCGCCACGTCGCACGGCCCTGCCGTTGTGTGCGTCGCAACAAACCGTGGCAGCGCAACCGGGCCGAGCGGGCAAAACCAGTTGCACGGCTAATCCGTCGGTCGCAAGACTGGCACGAGTGGACATGCATCCGAACCAGGTGACGATCTCGATCTCGACCGTGCGCGCACTGATCGACACGCAGTTCTCCGACTGGCGCGACCTCGCGCTCGACCAGGTGCATGCCGGCGGCACGGAAAACGCGATCTTCCGGATCGGTACCGATCTCGTGGCCCGGTTCCGGCTCGAAGCCCATGATGTCGACACGACGCGAGCGGAAGTACTCGCAGAGTTGGAGGCCGCTCGCGAGCTTGCCGGCAGCACGCGCTTCGCCACGCCTGAACCCGTGGCCCTGGGCGAGCCCGGCGGTGACTACCCACTGCCGTGGTCGGTACAGACATGGATCGACGGGGACCCCGCAACGACCGGCGATCTCTCTCAGTCGGAGCCTTTCGCCGAGGACCTCGCCGAGTTCATCATGCAGGTGCGAGGTATCGCCTCAGGCGGTCGGACCTACAACGGCTGCGGGCGTGGCGGCGACCTCGCATCTCACGACGACTGGGTACGAGAGTGCATCTCACGCAGCGCCGGACTGATGGATGTGGCGTCGCTGTCGCAGGCGTGGGCACAATGGCGTGAGCTACCTCGCGGAGACAGCCCGGATGTGATGAACCACTGCGATCTGATGCCCGGAAACGTCCTGGTTGCCGACGGTCGCCTCGCGGGTGTGCTCGATGTCGGGGGTTTGGCCGCTGCGGATCCAGCCCTCGATCTCGTGGGAGCATGGCACCTGCTCGACGCCGGACCGCGAGAGGTGTTGCGGCGCAGACTCGGTGTCGACGACGAGCAATGGCGACGCGGCAAAGCATGGGCGTTCGAACAAGCAATCGGGTTGGTGTGGTACTACCTCGACAGTAACCCGACCATGAGTCGAATCGGGCGCACCACACTCGACCGTGTACTTGGCGACGGGGAGCTCGACCAAGCCCCCTGACCGTCGTTTCGACCATGCTCGGCTACCGCTACCAGATCACCGAAAAGCACGAAGGAGGATACGCCACCTACGCCAATCTGGTTTCAGGAGAACTAGTTTCGTTGAAAATGAAGTCACGATCGCGTTCAGTCGACGTATGATCTGCTCGAATTGAGCAACTGTTAGGAACCAGTTGTAACCCCAGTAGGTGACAACGCGCACGGAGGGTTGCGGTGTCAGCGCGTGCCTTGCCCTGATCGGCGAAGCAGTGACGGGCCTAGGGCTGCAACCACCGCAGTACCGCCCGCGAGTAGGACCCCTATCCCGGCCGCTCGAGAGGGGACGCCATTGCGGGCGGCCGCGATCACTACCCCCGCGTCTATGAGATCAATCGCAATACCTGCCTGCAGGACTAATCGCCTGACGGTCTGATCGGGGTGAAGGGCCGCCGCGCCAAGCGCAATGTCGCGGACGCCGAATGCCTTGATCCAGATGCCGCGGTCTGGTCCCGGGTAGTGGACCCCGAGGGCACCATGAACACGGGCCGGTACGAGCGCTGTGGTCGCACCCCAGACTATTCGGCCGACCCCTATCGCTGTGGCAACTGTCCGTTCTGCATCGTTTGTCCTTTTCGCATGTTCGTTCTACCACTGTCGAGGGTCGGCGCGAGGCCGCTGTCAGACTGTCGACATGTCGATCACACTCGTCCCGATCACTCTTCAACGGTTTCCCTCATGGCTGAAACGGAGCCAGAGCGAGTACAAGACGGACCTGATCGCTACAGGTGAGACGCCACGCGCCGCTGAAGAGCACTCCAGTGATGCTCTCGAGCGTGCTTTCCCAGCGGGTGCTCCCACACCGGGTAACACTGTGTTCGACCTCGTTGACGACATCGGCCAGATCGTCGGATACCTCTGGATTGGCCGTGACAACTCAGACGACGCCAGCTCTTGGTGGGTGTGGGATGTCGTAATCGAGCCCGAGCACCGAGGCCGGGGCTATGGGCGAGCAGCGATGCAGCTCGCCGAAGACCATGCACGGGCGCAGGGCGCGCGGACGCTGGGACTGAGCGTGTTCGGCTTCAATGCGGTCGCGCGCGGGCTTTACGAGTCAGCCGGTTATGAAACCACAAGTGTGAAGATGCGCAAGCAGCTCTGAACTCCTCAATCCTGTTCAGCAGTTTCCGCACCGATTGCGTGGGCCGAACCGCATGAACTCAAGGACGGCCATCAGGTTATCGATCCAGCAGGTGAACGATGTGAGCCTCACGACTACGCGTGGGATCGGTGATGCCGTCGGCCTCTTCGATTCTGACGGCTTATTGCTGCAGGACCTGATAAGGAGTGAATGTGACCAACTATCGTGATTACCTCTGGGTCGAGGACTTCGGGGTCTTCACCTCCGACGGCTACTGCTTGGCGCTCATCGCAACAAGCACGCCCGAAGAAGTTCTGGCCAGCCTCGAGGCATCCGACGACCGACTGACGGTAGTCGGCGCCCAAGCCGCATATCGGAAGGGCTCCGGCCTGAGAGAGCGGCACGATGTCGATGGCGTGAACACCCAACTGTTGTCAGTCGCCGAGGTCGCCGGCGGGTGGACGATGCTGCTCCAGACGCCGGGGTTTCTCGGCATCTCGGCGGCGATGTCCGAGATCGTCACGACCCACGACGTTGTGGTCCACGGGGCGGACAGATTCGAGTGGTGGTCGCGGGGTGTTCTGAGAATCACGTTCGAGCCACTGTTGCCGCAGTCGGACCTAGTGGGGGTACTCGCCGACCGCCAGGCACCTGATGCACGCGCCGAGATCATCGCGCTGATCGGTGAGGTGGGCGGAATCGACCTCGACGAGACGCCGGGTAGAGAATTCCACCACGTCGCGGGATCGTTCGCGCTCGCGGAACGACTCACCGGTGTCCGAATCACACGCGAGCTGCTCGAAACGACGCAGTTCACCGCCACCGTCGCTACGCCAGACCAACTGCATTGGTGATCATTCGATGACGTGTCGCGTCGATGACGCGCTCTGCGCATGTTGATGCGCAACTGTTCTGAAAAGCTCAGTATGCGCGTCGATGCTTGCCCTCAGTGCTCCGATGGCCACTGCACAGCAGGAGCCAGATGCAACGCCAATGCAAACTCCTTGCACCGACTACGCCATGGAAAATTATGGGACTGGATTTGATTGGACGTGTTTCGGCGACACCTTGACTGTCACCGTCCCCACTGAGAATGATTCGGACCCGAGTGCGACTGTGATCGACACATCTACTGGTGAGGAGATTAATCCCGACGATCCGGCACAGACCCCAGACGGCAGGGGCACGCTTCCGGAGGGGCGTGAGGGACCTGAAATAATGCCGCGCGCTCGAATTGATGACTCGCACTCCGTGACAAACTACGAACAAATAATCTGGAATTATTCAGACGGTACAAACGGGTCGACCTCGATTAGTATGCGTGTTTCCATCTATAACCATAGCGGGAATATCTCGGTAGGATTCCAAGATGAGGTACCTATCGAACTCAGATTTCAGTTGAGGATCCGAGAGGATCGTCGGCCGTTTATGAGTGATCTCGACATATATGAGTACGCCGATGACACCGAATACAACCTCGGCGTGCCCGCTTTGAACGGGACTGTTTTTGAGCCCTACTGGGACGAAGGTTTCGACAAGCTGCCCTATCCGTCCGAGGATAAGAGATACTTCTGGGACATCCACCATATCTACATCGCGGCGGAGGGAAGGGGTTGGCTGACAGCAAATCTGTTCGGATTGGGATCGTCGCAATCTGACCGCGTGACCTGTGGCCCCGTCAGGCCGTGCCGATTCGTTGAAGGAAACACGTAGACTGTCGATGTGTTGAAGGTGTGGGCCCGGGTGTCGATATCGCCACCCGGGCCCACACGAGTCGCGTATGGCAACCGTAGGAATGCACAATGACTGATACGATCCCGATTGCGCTGGGAAAGGCTGGGCTCGATCTTTTCGAGCTATCGCTCGCCGGAGCGGTTGACCGCAACGGTAAAAAAGGAAGTATGGAAGTACTGTCGGCCATGGCCCGAGGTGTTCCTGCTTACCAGCCGGCATCGACATATGCCGCTCTATGTGCACTTAGCCACGACTACCTCATGCCACTGCCGCTCATCGTAGCCGACGGCAATATGGGGTTATGGAGCGAACCTGCTGCGCCGCCTGAATACACCAGATGCAGCCTCTCGCCAAGTGGTAAACACGCTTTGAAAGCCGAGCAGTCTGGCGAAGCGCCAATCCCCTTCGACTTAATCAACGGGGATCTACATCGAGGTGGAAGCAGGCCTCCTCTTGACCCGCGTACGGTCGCTATGTTGCTTGCCGGTAAAGCAGGGAGCGATCCTGCGAAGGCTATCGAACTTAACGCGATGTGGACTCCTGCTAACGCCCATGCTGACGGCGATTGGCCGGAGCTGTTTGCGGGCGAAAAGGTGAAATTTTCCTTCTACGGCCGTGTCGCGCTCATTGATGGCCAATTGATGGTAAACGGTATCCCCCCGGGATCCGATCCACGCCCCTTAGAGATGCAAATCCATAGTCGGACTGGACGTAAGTCTTTGGATATGTCTGGACCGAGCGGCCCGCGTATTCAGGTGAGCTTGAAACCGGGTGATGATGCGGAATCGATAGCGCGCCAAATATTGGAGATTCCGGCAATGACGTCCCACATGGAGCTCAGTTTTGGTACATCCATATTGGATATCGTCGAGGCCTGGATAAGCGCTCATGGGGACCAAGCCGCCAGTCGAGGATCTCAAAAGCTACTGAAATTAGTCGCGTGAGAGGGTGCAACTTTTCTGAAGGCCAACCAGGCACCTGGTTCGTTCGAGCTTTCGTAGAGTAGCGATGGTCGACGGTGATGAGGTCTATGTCCTCGTCGGGCGAGCAGGGCCACCGGCGCTAAAGTTCGCGACCATATTAATTGGCGATCAAACCCCGGTGACGATCGAGCAAAACGCTGGTGACGCTCGAATTTTGGATTAACGACGCTCAGTCCCACGATCATGGGCATCTTTGAGGTCGTACTATCGAGGTCTAACCGCGATCAGCGGAATTTCTCGACTACAAGTTTGTGGTGGTCGTCCGCCTGCCTCCGTTAGCGCTGCGCGTGTGTGGTTACCGACAAGGTAGGTTGGACGGCGATTTTGTCGCTGAACAGTCAAACCCCAGCAACTGTGACGGACAGGCGAGAGATCCGAAGGCCTCGCCATGGATACCACCGTCGAGGGCACCTTGTTCGCATGGGCACGCACCGGGACCGGCGATTGGCTTGCTTGTAGCTACGGTTTCCCGTTGACCAATTGACCGGTCTTTGCGCGGGGGAGGGGATGTGATCTGTCAGGTCGCCGCCACATCCGGGAACGAGGCGGACATGTCGGTTCCGTTGCGCAAGACTAGTTTCACCCGGGATGTGCCGTCGACAACGCTGACCCCGCGTTGGCCGTCCCGCTTCCATTCCCACACTCAGGCCGGTCCGGACGGGAGCGGCCCAGCGGTGGCGAGCATTGGAGACAACGGATTTGGGGGCATCGACGATGAATGCCCGCGTCGGGGATGCTCCCTACAGATTCACGAGTTCATGCTCGTTTCACCTCTGCGGCGAAATGTGCGAAGCCCGGTCAGAATTGCGGCCGCAGCAAACAAGCCAGTAGCCACCCATGGCCAGACCGCAAACTCACCGCCCTGAGCTCGAATCACCGCGACAACGGCCCACAGCAACGCCAGCGCCGACCAGAAGAAAATCCACTTTTTCCCGCTCGGAAAATTCACCGTCAACTCCTCGGACTCTAGAGGGAACTCGAGCACCGGTAACACTGAATTGAGGTCTCGTTCCGTCACAACAAGCGGACGCTGATGCGATTGCGCCTCCGCAGGACACGGCGAGGCAGAACCCACAAGACAAAGGGCTGCCTGCGCACGAGGCGACACATGCCGCGCACCCGAGTGTGCTCAAGATACAGCCTGCATTGATGCTGGAGTTGCATACAGGCACTTCCCGCGTCGAAAAATCTCCCGGACCGCCGGAACCCACGCATCCGGTACATGACGAGCCGGTTGTGGCTGCCCGTTCGAGGTTGCCGGTTCCGGGTTGTTCACCGTTGTGACTTACACCGAGCACAGTCAAACCCTCGCCGCTCGCACCGTCGCCGAACTGGAGAGCCTCCGCTCCACGATCTGCGGTCGCCGCTGAGGACGTTTCATAAAGCCGATATATTTGGCTACTTGTATTGTCAGCGATTGCCAGCGTTGTACCACTCTCGTCGAGACTCATACCGAATACCCAACGTTGGCTTGCGGGGTACTCGGATCCGCTATCGGTGACCCACCATGAACTCGGGTCGCTACTTGCGGTGCTGATCTCATCGAACAAGCCTGTCGGATCGAGGATCCGGCGCGAATCCGGGGCGTTGAGAATCCTATTGACGTCGTCCGGGTTGATTTCGGAATAGGTCAATTGTTTGGATGTCGCCTTCGGCGGTGCCCGAGACGGCGTTCGAGCGGATGCTATCGGGCTCAGTAGCGTCAAGCCTGCTACGGCAGCCGCAACGCCTCCCAAAAATCTTCTTCGACCGTGCGTGGCAGTCTTGTCGAACCGTCTGTTGCGCGCGGGCATCTCTTCGCCGATAACCTGAAGTGCTTGCATCGAGCGTTTGACACCGAATTCACGAGTGAGGCGGGGTCCCATCCTTACACCCGCCCACCCACGAACTTGCCCGCTCGGTTGCAACTCAATGAGGGTAGGAGCCCACGGCGGGGTATCCCCGAACACCTCGCGGCGCTCGTCCCACAACGAGGTCAACGGCTTGATCGTCAGTTTCGAGCCCAGCAGATCCTGTATACGTGCGCTTGCCCGAGAGCACGATCCGCACGAGGCGTCGTATCCAAGTATCAATTGCGACATGCATCACCCCTGCTGTGGTGGCCTGTACACGGCTGAAACCGAGATCCTGCGGGCGATATCCGGTATCGAACGCGGACGGCTGGGCCGTGAGGCGGTAGCTGCACTCATCCACATCCCCCGCCAGACCGAGCGGTTTATTTCCCTCAGTGAAACATGGTTCGTTTGCACACGCAACCGTTCACGGGCCAGTCCCAGACCGCATGGACGACGGGTGATTGCGTTCAGCATCAACTGCGCGACCAGTTCCATGCCGAATGAAAGTCGCTCTACAGCAGAGATTGTCATGGTTCGCGGGCATCGTATGATACGGCCGACTCGGGTGGGCGGGTGCCGCGCACGTCGGCGGAATACGCGGAGTATCGACGATGATCGCTGTGGGATTCACCGCGTTCGGGCCGCTCGCACTGTCAGTGGGCCATGACGTGGCAGGGAGCTACACCCCGTCGTCCTCGCATTCGCGGTGATTCCCGCAGCGGTGGCAGTGCTCGTTGCACTCACACCGGTACCCTCGCTTACCCTCAGGGCCGAATGACTTTGCCACTGTTGTTATCTCACGTTCGGGCGCGGCGTGAGATCGCCTGCAGCAGGGGCTCGCGTGAGCAAGATGATCGCAGCCGTTGCTGCCAGTGCGGCCACCATCACCAGATACGGTGCTCGTTCGTTGTGGGAGATCGTGGTCGCGGCCGCTGCAGCGGACAGTCCGACCGCGCCGCCGAATTGTTTGGCGGTGTTCATCAGGCCCGATGCCGCCCCTGCTTGCTCTGTCGGTACTCCCGAGGTCACGACAGTAGCGAGTGGCGTATTCATCAGGCCTCCACCGATTCCGATGATAATCGAGGGACCGGCTACGGCACTCCAGAACGC
Organism: Rhodococcus sp. 15-2388-1-1a; assembly: GCF_002259145.1. Taxonomy (NCBI): domain Bacteria; kingdom Bacillati; phylum Actinomycetota; class Actinomycetes; order Mycobacteriales; family Nocardiaceae; genus Rhodococcus; species Rhodococcus sp. 15-2388-1-1a. The sequence goes on from NZ_NPFP01000020.1 coordinate 159,429, forward strand.
ACCTGTCTGCGCGTCCGCGATCCACCACACCCCCGCCGCGGCAACCGCAGCCCCGGTGAAGATCAGTATGCGGGCACCGATGTGGTCGAGAAGTCGAGGCACGAGCGCAAGGTTCACCGCCATCAGCGATACCGTCAATGGAAGGAACGCGAGACCTGTCTGGATCGGGCTGTACTGCCAGTCCTGCTGCAATCGGAACGTCAGGAAGTACCAGATACCCACCTGGAAACAGACCGCGGTCAGCGCCGTCGCAGTCGTCCCCAAGGCTATGTTCCGTCGACGCCACAGACTCGACGGGATCAACGGTGACTCACTTCGTCGGTCCAGACGCATCCAGGTCGCGGCCGAGGCGACACCGATCGCGAACGCCGCCAGCACAGGACCGGAGAGTCGGCCGTCGTCGGCGAACATCGACAGCGAATACACGACCGAACCGAATGCGAACATCGATGCTGCCGCCGACGACCACCTCACCCCGGTGCCAGCGACCGGTCCTCGTGCGGCGAGCAGGCGGCGGGCGGCGGCGGCGACGAACATCCCGACCGGCACATTGATCAACAGCACTGCACGCCAGGAGAACACTTCGGTCAGTGCACCGCTGAGGATGTTGCCGACCCCGCCGCCTGCGACACTGACCGCAGTCCACAGGGCGATCGCCCGAGTCCGATCAGGGCCCTCGCGAAACGTCACGGTCAGCAACGTGAACGTGGCCGGAGACAACGCTGCAGCAGCCATTCCCTGGCCTATACGAGCAGCGACCAGCATCGGTCCGGTCACAGCCAGGCCACCCAGGATGCTGGCGCACGTGAACGCGACCGTGCTCCACAACACGACCCGAGCCGCACCGAACGAGTCCGCCAGCCGCGCGGCCGCCAACAACGCTCCCGCGAACGCCACGCTGTACCCGGTGGCCACCCATGACGTCATCGCAGTACCCAGACCCAAGTCGTCCTGGATGGAGGGCAGTGCCACATTGACGACCGACACGTCCACCACGACGACGAGTTGAGCGATCGATGCGACCCACAGAGCACGACGCGAGCTCATCTTCCCCCCTTTGATACATCCGTATAAGTGATACGAATGTATCAAGGACGGGAGGTGTGTGGAATGGCCACCGAGGAACGAACAACGCAGATTCTCGACGCGGTCGAACGACTACTGGCCCGCGGAGGACTCGACGCGGTCACCATGCGTGCCGCCGCGGCCGAAGCAGGTGTCTCGCTCCGGCTGGTGCAGTACTACGGCAACAGCAAAGACGAGCTCCTCCACTCGGCACTCAGCCGGCTGTCCCGGCGCAGCGTCGAACGGTGGCAGCACGCCTCTGCGGACCCGAACCCCTCGATCGAGGAGTTCCTTCTCGAAGCCCTACCGACCGACGACGCCAGCCGCTCGCTCCACCGCGTCGGGGTGTCGCTCGAACTACTTTCCATCACAACCGAATCCCTAGTCGCCGATGCGTATCGCGCGCACCTCACAGCGATCCATGACCACCTCACCGATCTGTGCCACACCCGAAGCCCGGGCATCAGCGGACGTCGGGCGACGGATCTGGCAACGGAGTGCATGGCGTTCATGCACGGACTGGGGTCGCTGGTCATGGCCGGGCACACGACACAACAGCAAGCGCGCATCTGTATCACCGACTTCGTCGCACGCCTGAAGTAGTCAGGGGCCTGATCAGCGATCGTCGGCAGTCGCCACGCGGAGCGTTGACCGCGTCCGATGGAGCTCCGGATGTCGGCTGATCGTGACTCTCCGGTCGAGCAGTCACGGCGGTGATCGTTCAACTGCCCGAACCGAAATATCTGCGAACGCACAGCCGGAAGGGCCGCGGATCGAGTTATCCACAGGGTAATGTCCACCGCGCGGTATTTTCGTGCCCAAATCTCGTCCGACAACGACAACCCGGCTCCCGATTCGTGAGGCCGGGTTTTTTCGTGCCCGTTGTCGGGCCGCAAGCTCCTGCCCCGAGAACGCGGCAGGTCACGCTGGCACTTCAGCGCCAGCCATTCCACCCCAGAAGCGGAGGTGGCGTCATGGACCTCGTCCTGAACGCTGTTCTGCTCGGCGCAGTCGCCGGAGTTCTTCGCGAACTTCGGTTGCTGCTGCCCTTGGTCTCGGACCGGGCGTGCACACGCCAAGTCCGACTCGCCAAGGCACACCGCAGACAGCGCTAGCAACAACACCCATCGCCCTTACCTGGGAGAAGTCTGTCCAAAATCCGCGACAAAACCCCAGGTCGCCTCGAACAGCGCGGTAATTCCCTCGAATCGCGGCGATGTGCTTATCAGCCGTTGCCTACTGAAAAGGGCGCACTGAGGTGTGTGGCGATACCTATCAGAATCCGATCTCGTCACCCCTTCTCGGGAGGTGCGTGACGGCAGCGGCAGCGTCGAGCTGCCGCCGCAGGGAACGGTTGTCGATGGAAAGGCGCTGGATACTCGACATCGCCAGCGTGAGGTCATCGGTGAGTTGTCGGTTCCGTTGCCGAAGTCGAACAATGTCCGAATCGACCTTCAGAGGGTCTACGGCAGGTGCAGTCGATGCCGGGCCCGAGGCACGCAGCCGATCGACGATGTCGGGGTAACGCCGCCGAAATGTGGTGTTCGCAAGACCCAGGTGCCGCGCCAAGGTCAGCACCGACGGTGTGCGGCCGGCGGCGGCTTCGAGGCGCTCGATCGCTTCGTCGATGAGCGCTGCATCCGATTGATCTGCTTGATCGGTCATCGTTTCGGGTTGACCGTCTGGGTGCGGATCGGTGCCGGGTCGGGATCTACGTAGAGGTCGAGGAAGTTGGTCAGTCGGCTCAGTCGCTCACGTAGTCGGTGCACCAAGAGCGGCGGAAGGGTTGTCCCGGTGGCCAGTTCTTGCTGCAACGATCGATGTTCGGTGCGTAGCGCGTCGATGTTGTCTGCGGTCAGTGCAACGTTGCTGCAATCCAAGGGCTGGCAGTGACCGAGTTGTGGTCGACTGTTGCCTCCCTGATCCGGACGGGGCTGGCACATCGCTTTGTCCTGATCGAACACGCACAGTGCGAACGTGCCGGGATAGATGGCGGGCTCAGATCGCTTCATCAGGCGCTTGAGGCGAGTGCCGTCGGTGACGACTGCTCCAGCGAATGCAGCGGCAGTGGCGAACGCATCCAGTCGGCGGTGGGCGAGATCGGCAGCAGGACCGGTGACCGTGTGGGGATGGTCGGTGGCAATGCTCATCAAGTCTTCACCGCGAGCGAGAGCCTGTTCGGCTTCGACCTCGGCGCGGAACCCTGAATCCGAGGTGCCTGCGTAGCCCTCGAACATTTGAACGCTCAGATGGCGGTAGGCGATGGCACCGGCGATCGACCCACCCGGCCGGCGGGCAATGAACCATGCCAGCGTCCTGCGGAACTGGCGAGTACTCAGAACCCACTGCTGGCCGTTCACCAACGGAATCGATTCCGCAAGAGCATGTTCGGTGCAGTAAGAATTGATCCAGAGGGCGAAGCTTTTCAGTTGGCTGGAGGTGGCATTGGTGGTCAAGGCCCCGATTCTGGCGTCGTTTCGGGGGCGGATTTGCTCCGAGCCTGGCGGATGCGAGAACAGCAGATCCTGGCCGGGAGGGTGCATCTTCTCGAGGACCGCGATCGCCCTGGCGGCGGGAGCCCCGACGGTCCACTCGGCAGCGACTCCCCGAGGATCGGTTTCGCCCTTGAACGCCAGCCCGGTCAGTATCCACCGATAGGGGGTGCCGCCGGGATCGCGTGCGGTGCTAAGGCAACCGCGGCGTAGGTGTTTTATCTCGGCGTCCCGCATTCCGGAGAGGAACGCGATGACGATGTAGCAAGCGATGTGCAACATACGTTGTAGCTGCAGGTATCCGCTGCTGGAGTGCTGGTGCACGATGCCCGCGATCCACGGACGGCCGTGAAGTCGGCCCTCGATGGTCAGCGGTATCCAGGTGTGGTCGGTGACTCCGACTAGTGCCGCGCAGGCAAAGAGACGGTTGCGGATTGCTGGGTTGGTGTCGAGACCGTGTCTGCTCGTGCCGATCTCAGCGGCGATCTGTCGTAAGTTCGGGCGGCCTTGATGTCCGGGGAGCGGGTCGCCGTCGGCCTCGTGTTGCGCGAGGTAGTGTTCGAGCGCTTCGGCGGCACCGCTGTTGCGCCCGTACCGTCCGTTGGTGCGCTTGGATCGGTGGTGATCTCGGTGTGCGGCGGCGGTGAGGATGTCGCCGGAGAAGTCGTCGACGAAGCGGATCGCCCAGGTGATCAGCGGGCCCAGGACAGGTTCGGGGATGCGACCGGTGGCGTTCTCGGTGGCTCCAGTTTTGGACATGGTCCAGCCGTCGACGCGGCGCGGATCGAAGGTGAGCGTGTCGGTCAGGCATGTGCGATAACGCCAGAGCATGCATACCGCCCGTCGGGAGTTCTCGCGCGATCCGACTCCGACGGGCAAAGTCATCAAGTAGTGGTGGTAGTCGAGGACGTCGGCAGCGGTGAGCGAACTCAATGCCGGCGTCTGCTCTCGATCAGAGTGTGCCGGTGTGCGTTCGGCGAGCCAGTGCAGGAACTTGCGCACTTCGATGAAGGTGCCGCGGATTCCGACGGCAGACTGCCGCCGCTCGCCTGCGGGTAGCGGCCCGGACAGCATCGCCAGGCACAACTCTTTGGCCGGCAGACGGTAGCGGTCGGCGAGGGTGTCGAATGAGACGACCAAGGATCGGACATGTGCCTGTGCAACAGCAGGTTCCAATCGCCAGGCGTCGTCGCGGAATTGCGACGTCTCTGTGAGGGAGTAGCCGGGACGAAGCCACAAGCCGGCCAGGACGTGATGCTCGCCGAGTACCGGATCGGACAGGAGCGGGTCGCTAGCTGGTACCGGGGTGACGGCGATCGGGTTGCTCATGGGTGCTCCCAGGGGTCTTCGGCGAGTTCGAGGAGGCACTCGGGTGCCTCGTCTTTCGCCGAGTCGAGTTGTGCGGCAGTGAACTTCGGGTAGATGTCGTGGTGGATCGCAGTCCAGGTCGGCCCGTAGCGCGTCCACCAGGTCTGCTCGTCGAGTTCGGTGCGTCGCGTGGACAAGGTCGACGTCAGCGCGGTGATAGCGGGTAGATGCGTCGTGGTGACGACGCAGTTGCCGCAGTGGAAGCAGTCCAGGAACGACACCCGTCGACACGCACGTCCGGTGACAGGGTGCGCGGAGGAGTCGGCGCATGCTGTCCAGGCACCCTCCTCTCCTGCAGATGGTTCATCGGCGTCGGTGTCGGCGAGCACCTCGAGTTCCGTGACGCCGTGTTCGGCCAGGATGTGGGTATGTGCGGACAGGGCCGCTGATTCGGCATCGCGGAGAGCCTCGGACATCGTCTGGCGCGCCCACTCTTTGGCGGTGGGATCACCACGAAGGTAGTGGCTGAACAGCACTTCGACGCTGTTCGATCGGGCAGCCGAGGGCAGATGTCCACCGACGGATCGAGTGCGGCGTACTTCGACACTGGTGCGAACGCGGCGCATGTCCAGCCCCAGCGGTGCGCTGTGTCCGGAAACGTCTGGGTCGAAGTGCAGTTCTCGCAGTCTGCTCCATTTCGCGAAGGTGGCGCGGCCGGCGAGGGATTGCGCGAACGGGTTGTGATGTTCGGAGACGGTTCCACGATCGTGGTTGGTGTTGCGCCACGACGACCAGAGTGCGGCCGTATCGCTCAGTGCCCGTCCACGTTCCATGAGGCGGTGCAGCAGCAGGTACAGACCGCCGGGGGTGTGCAGTTCTCGGTGCGGCGGTCCGATTTCCCAGGTCACGGTGTCGTGCCATCGGTTCGGGCCGTTGCGTCGTTTGCTCAACTGGACTTCTACCGCTCGGTCACCGACGATCCGATGCTCGGCGGGTAGTTCTTTGAGGGCTTCGACGTTGCGGCCGGTGACTGCAACGAACAAGGTCAGCAAGGGTGCGAGATCGTCGCGTGTGACGAACAGCTGGCCGGCCCACGCTGTGCGGCGGTGACGGTGCGCGACGATTCGTCCGCCGGTTACCGGGACGATGCCGGTGGCCGCCATACGCGAGACCATGTGCTCGAACTCCGTCGACGGCTCCACACCTGACGCAGCCATAGCCGTGACTGCGTCGTTTCCTGCAGTGATGCGTCTACGAATTTGCGCGACGTCGGTACGAGCGGCATCGAGGATGCGCGCGAACTCGCCGTCGGAATACCCGGTCAGAGAAGTGAACGTGCCTTTCCCCGCCGGGGTGCTGAGATGGTCGAGCACCTCGGCATTGAGTTGGTTTGCTAGCGGAGGCAGCCGAAGAAGCAGGCGGAGCTCACTGAGTTCGGCTGTGCACGTGGCGACTGTTCGCGGGGTGTCGATCCTGGTGAGGAACATATCGACGTGTGCCACGGTCAAGTCAGCCGGTGCAGCGGGGCTGTTGTCGAGACTCTCGAGGAAACGCATTAGCCGTGCGGCAAACGAGAACACGGTCGTTGCCGAACTGTGGGTCCGTCTGTCGCCGGCAGGACCGATACGGAGCGCCAAGGCTTCCGCGACCGGAACGTGCCAGCTCGGCATGGCCAGGACCTCGACGTCGAACGTTTCGGTGCGTCCGTCGTCGCCGTGAAAGTCGACGACCAGAGACGAAACCGAGGACGCAACGGATGGCGGGGCGTAGCTTCCGGGCGTAGGAAGTGGGGCGTGCATCCCGGGGTGAGTTCGCGATTCGGTCACAGCACGACACCGCTGGCCGGGAGAGTCGTTACGTCGTCGGTACTGGCCGGGTCCGGGGTGAAGACGTCCCAATCATCGGGCACAAGTGCCATTCTCGTCTCCATCTCGAGTTCGGCGAGTGCGTGGAGGTAGATCTGTGTGGTCACCACGGATCGATGACCGAGTCGGCACCGTACCCAGTCGAGCGGGTCGCCGAAGATGCGGGTGTAGTGCCCGCGCTGCTCCGGTCCCAGCGCGCCGAGGGCAGCGATGTGACCGCGTTGAAGCTGTTCGAGGGTGATGACGGCGAACGTGTGCCTGAGCATGTGGGCGTGCGCTGCCAGCGGGACACCGGCGCGCTGGCAGCGGGTGTTGGCCTCGGCGAACATCTTCTTCCAGGCGGCAACCGACAGTGGCATACCGTGCTCGCCGAGCCAGAACGCGGCGGGTTCGAGACCGCCGGGGCGCGCGATCAACAAACTTTGTCGCTCCGACCAATTCAGTTCCGAGACTTTAATGGTCCGTTTCAGTGCTGCACCCGTGATGTGCGTGGCGATCGCATGTTCCGGATCTTCCACCACCAGAGGGTGCCGGATGCGCTCGTACCGTTGCTTTTCCTGGGCTGCGGCGATGACGTTGGCTCGGTCGAAGGCACTGTAAGTAGCCAGATCACGGACGAGGGATGCCGGGACGTAGACCCACCGTGCGGAGCGGCCTTTTGCAATAGCACCGGGAAGCCAAAATCGTTGATAACCATTCTGATTCGTATCGATGTGTGGAAGCTCCAGCACGGTGAGAGCAGATTGTTCCGAGATCCGAAGTCCTGTCCGGACCATCACGTCGCAGTAGGTCGCGTTACGCCCCGACCACCGGCCACGAAAACCTTCTCGCGGCATCCCCCAGCTGTCGAATCCGCGAATACCGACGTCGCGCCATCTGCGATAGTCGGCAAGGGGGAGCCATTGGATGCGGTCCCGGCCGCCGTCGTGACTGTAGGTCGCCGGGCGGAGCTCGTCGGACCGCCGCGAGACCGCGTAGCCGGTGTGTGCAGGAGCGGGCCGTCGCCAGGTCTGGGGGATCGGATTGACTGGAACGTGGCCGGCGGCGTGTGCCCAGCGGTAGAACCTGTTCACTGCCGCCACTTCACGGTTCCATGTGTTGCCGGACACGCGTGGGCCGCGGGGATCGTGTCGACGCCAATGCAGATACGAGAGGTGATCACTGTCGGTGATGTCCCGCCAATGACGTTTGCAGTCAATGTGGTTGACGAAAGTGAGGAAGCTCGCGAGGTCGCGTGCGTACCCGATCTGTGTCGTTGCGGCCATGGTGACCATCGCTGTGGTGCGAAAGAAATCGTTCAGGTCGGTGTCGTAGTCGAAAGCGGGCGAGAGCAAGAAGGGAGTGCCCTGAGTCTGGCGAGTCTCTGCGAGCCAGTCCGTCCAGTCATCGGCGCGGGTGCGGTTGTCTGCAGTAGGTGAAGAGCGGGAATTGGGTAGCTCTGCGGCAGTAGTGCGAACATGCCATCGGCTGCTTGTCATCGCCGCTCATGATCCGGTCAGTGACCGAGTATGCACAAGATTTGCTGCCTAAGTTTCAAAATTCCGATCGGGAACGGCAAGGGGTACCTTCAGCTCTTATGACGGTCGTTCATCTTGTGTCTATTGTCCAAGGTTGATTTAGAGGCTGCCTGCGATCAACGACTCCGGCGGTTGTGTGCGGACTCGATCGCCTGCCCGGGAGAAGCGTGCCGCCGGCTGGAAGATGCGCCCCTGCTCGGGGAGGTCGAAGCGAACGAGGTCAAGTGTAAATTCGAGACGGTGAATGTCCCGACGTGGCAACAACTCACAGCGCGCAATGCCGCGGCGACCGACCTCAACATGTCAGGCTCGCTGCACGTTGTCGGTGTGACCGACACAGGCTTCGTCGACGACCGTTTCGAGTTCCGCTACGGCCGGGGTGACCGCTGGTGGGTCGAACGCAATGGCGAGATCGTCTACTCATCGTCGAGCTCCACTGATACGGTCCCCGTCGCCCGCATCGATGGACAGATGGTCCACCAACGCACCACCAGCCTGATCCGCCTCGGCGCACTGTTCACCCCGCGAGATCTCTTCGGCCCGCGTTCACTCCTGACTCGGCGCACACCACCTCAGCACGTCACCCAGGGCCCGACGGCGATCGACCACGCTGACCGTCCGGCATGGTCGACCGAGCTGACATCGCCCACTGGACTCACCACGACAATCGTCATCGACGATGGAACCGGCCTCATCGCGAGCCTAAGCAGCCGCGATCACAGCAAGGCGCTCCACCTCGAGAAACTGACCGAACACGCTGAACTGCCCGACGATCGATTCGCGTGGGACGGTGACACCATCGAATCGAATGATCTGAGGAGCTTCCGGCTGTCCTGGTAGCTCACTGCCGAGTGACCCTGGCTGGTACGTGGTATCCGATCTGCATGCAGACGTGCGCGTATTCCTGCATGCACGGGTCGACGTGCGGATGTGGTCGATCCGTGCGCAGATCAGTTCTGGGGCGGGCAGCATGGACGACCATGGGCGATGTCATCGAGTTTGTGCCGCGGTTCTCACTGACTGATCGGCAGCGGGAGTTGTTACGGATCCACGCGTGGGTGTGCGCCGACATGGCGTACGACGACGTCGAGGAGCGCGGTGATGATCCGGTCGACACGGTGCGGTGGTGGTATTTGTTGAACCGACTTCCCGAATGCACATTCGCCGATTTGTGCCGCGGTTCTCACTGACTGATCGGCAGCGGGAGTTGTTACGGATCCACGCGTGGGTGTGCGCCGACATGGCGTACGACGACGTCGAGGAGCGCGGTGATGATCCGGTCGACACGGTGCGGTGGTGGTATTTGTTGAACCGACTTCCCGAATGCACATTCGCCGAGTCCGCTCTGTGGCGACGTCAGATGGCCCGATCTTTCGACGACTTGGCTCAGGACCTCGACGCTGGTCGGCTACCCCGGCCTCACACGATCGCCGAACAGCTCGCGCTCATGATCGTCATCGCCCAAGCCGCCGCAGCGCTGGCCGATGAGGTGTATGGCGACGATGTTGCCGTACTGGCGTCCCATCCGCGGGACGTCGACTGGGACGCCGTCACAGACGTTCTGATGGGCGACCGCGATGTCGAGGTGTTCTATCACCCGGCGACAGCGGCACACGGTCTACGTGTCTTTCCATGCGATACGTGGTTCACGGCCATGGACGGACACGAGCCACGTGACCCTCGGCGGGGATTTCGACGGTAGAAGCCTCGGGTCATCGCGAACACAACGCGACCAGCAACTTGCCATTGTTCGGCAGGTCTTTGATGCTTGATGGTGTTGTGCACTATGGCTTTCCGTGTTCGGGTACGGTGCGATTATGGCTACGAACATGCTTATCGACCCGGCTCGTGTCGTCACCGCCCGAGGCCGTCACCTCGGGAATTATCGCTTCGGGCTCGTCCGCTACGAGCCTGAGAAGTGGGGGCGGATCATCACAGCCCCAGATGAGGGTCAGACGATTCTCGTTGCACCGGTCGACGGTTCGGACGCGTTCGATCTATCGGTGATCCGCGACGCTGAGTTCGACGTTCTTCCGGTTACCTCGGATGGTGTCTGAGCCGCCCAGGGGGAGAAGCAGAGGGCTGACATCGTCGAGTGTGCTTCCGCGGCTGGGGGTGTGAGCCTTTGCTCGTGTCATCCGAGGCGACGGGACGGGCGGGGCACTTTCTCGGGTTCGTTGTTGTCGACGACGTTCCAGTAGCGGCCGTTGGCGTCCATTGCCGAGTACCAGATGCTAACGAATGCGGGAGCCGGGTTCTGCTCGGCGGGATCGTCTGATTCCCACCGGATATTGAACGTTTCACCCGCCTCGAGCACGGCCTGCCTCCGCCAACCACCCGATCTGATCGGTGTGTCCTCCGACAGGGCTGTCTCTGCGAACGCCCGCATATTCACCGCGTCAGCGTCGTCTTCGACCTGGGCGCGGAAGCCGTGAATTTCGATCTCGTACAGCGGGTCCTTGCTGCGATTGGTGAATTCTGTGCGCCACTGTTGCTTTCGGTTCGCGTCGAGGCCGTCGGGCCACGGGAGCATGTGCAGTAGTCGGACCTGGTTCGCCTGGTCCTCCAGGTCCGAATGCCGCGTCGATTGGTACGACCGGAGGGCGAGTACGACGCCTGCGGCGGTGAACAGAGCACCACCTGCCGAGACCCATGCCGGCAGCGAGCCCAGATCCACGTTGGTGTGGGTACTCGTCAGAGCAAGGACGGCGACCAGGCCGAGCGCTACGGCCATGGACCATGCCCAGTCTCTTTTGCGTGGACGTGCACGCCAGAAATCGCTGATGGGGCACCCGATCGCGGCACAGCCCAATACAAGGCCTATGAGAGCTGTGGCTACCCAGAACTCCTGGAAGACCCGATCTACGGTCCACCCCGTCCGGTGGAGGGAAAAGGTGCCGAAAATGACGGCGAGTGCACCGCACACCAGGCCTGCGATGCGGCTCCAGGGGCGATCTCCACGCATTGCTTTCACCCAATCACCCTAAGGAGGTGAGCCCACCTGTGCCGCCTGCAGGCACCCTCGCGCCTGGCCGGGTTGGTGTGCAGTGCAACCATCGACTGCGAACTTCCGAACTGACCACGAACAGGCAGACTGGCGCAGCAGGGGCAAGGCCGCACAACGACCCCAGCCGCCCTGGAAGCTAGGCCGTAAGCACCGTGGCACTCGCGCACCAGACAGCTACACAGCACCCCTAGAGCCCGCCCCAGCACGATCGGCAGCCTGGCCGGGCCTTACCCAACGGACGGTTCAACGCGCGTTCTCTGCGATCGACACCTGCTCGTCGTAGAGCACCGCGTCGAAGTGCACGAAGTTGCACCGCCTCGAATACGCCGGCTTCGTCATCGCCACCAATGCCAACAACGTGAGGGTGGATTCGTAGAGTGCGAACCATTCGTTCTCTGGCCGTTTGCAAATGCGGGGTTCATCGCCGTGTGCGAGGTGATTGCGGGCGTCGACGAGGTCTCCTTCCCTTGCCGCCCTCGGGCAGTTGGCCGCAGAGCCGATTTTGGGCCTCAGGCACTACGACGCGAAGGTTCCAGCCCAGTCACCAAGGGCGGTGACAAAACCTGCAGTGTCATCTGGGTCGACCTCGGCGATCCACTCGTGGCCGCGACGTATGCGCAGCTTGCCGTACGGGTTGGGTCTGCCCGGGGAATGTGTGTGCGGTCCGAAGCGAACGGGAGTGATGTAGCACGGTGTGTCGCCGTCGCTGATTTTCCCGGGGTGCACAGCGACAACGCAGTGTGCCTCGCAGGGATCGGTATGTGCCCGTGCGCGTCCGCCGTGATGGTTGCATGCAGCGACGAGTTGTTCCATCCGTCGGATTTGTTTCGCGGCCCTCAATCGGTCTCCGAAATCGAGTCCTTCGCTGTAGCAGGTGCGTAGGTAGCCGGATGCGCCTTCGGGTAGAGGTCCTATGGAGCCGAATTCTTGAACGCGGGTGACCAGGCCGGCTTGATTGACTCTGCTGTCGGTTTCGTATTCGTCGCGAGTGTGGTCGAGTAGGTCGCGTCGTTCGTCAGCGTCGGTTTCGAGTTCATCGGCAACAGAGAGTCGTTGTGTGGTGGTCAGGTCGTCGAGTAGGGAGATGAAGTAGTCGTCGACGAGCTGCTCTGCCAGTGCCGAGGACGTCCACGTTTCTCCATGGCGCAGGCCGTCGGTCGAAACTGTTTGTGGCCCAATTCTATTGGATGTTCGGAGCTGCACGATCAATTTCGATATGGCCGTGGCTATCTCTGGGTAGGTGTCGAGCCACATAGCTGCGTCCCATGCGGATTCCGATAGTTGAGTGAGGTAAAAAGCAAGGCTGTGAGCGTACGAGGCGCTGGCGACGGTGGTGATCTTGATGGAATGTTCTTCTGAGTCGAAGCCCGGCCACGTCGCGATTACCGCTGCCCGGTCGTGTGATGCCTTCATTACGCTGTAGCTGGTCATGATGGTGCCGCCTTCTCGTTTGAGAGCCGGGCCGAGCCGGGCGACCAGGAGTGCACGTGGCACTGCCGGACTGGTTGCCAAGCAGGGACAGCCGAAATAGTGGAGGATTTGCCGGAAACCCCGTAGCACCACCACGGCGTCGCTCCTGACCATTCGAGTATGTCACCCGAACGTGGCTGAGGGCAACGACAAGGGCTATGTCCGGCTCGCCGTAGGTCGTTCAACCTGTGTCACCGTCCACAGTCGATCTAGAAGCTGTCTGCGATCAGCTTCGCCGCGCGCCCACGACTGCATCGTGGGCGGCCGCGCAATCTTCGATTTGAAGCGGATCTTCTCAAAGTAGGGTCGTGTCGGTGATTGCCGAACTGACAGCCGGAATCAAAACGGCCCTGCGCCCGACGTTGCCCACAATGAGAGGGCGGACCGACGAGCCTGGTAGTCGGCCGAGATTCATGGCGCTTGCAGCTGGAGCGGTGCTTGTCGCCGTGCTGTTCGGTACTGCGATAGGTCAACTGACGAGTATGGTCAACTCGGTCGCCGCCAGTTACGTCCTCGGCGCTGTTCAGACACTTCCCCTCCTTCTGATCCGGGTGGCACCTCTGCTGACCTGGCAGTTGATCGCACTCGGGATGTTCGCCGGAACGCTGTCAGGGCTGGTTCAGGAAGAGGTTTTCCCATGGCCGGCGGCAAGTTGCATTGCGGCGGGGCTCGCCCTGTATCGAGTGGCCCGAGTGCATCCGCCGAACGTGGGAGCCGCGGTCGCCCTCGTGTCCTTCCTGGCGGTCGTGGTCCCGACTGTCTTGACGGTGAAGATGCCACCGTTCGCTTTGCTGATCATTGCCGCGACGTTGGCTGCGATCACCGTCGCGGGAGTGGTCATGATGCGACTGTCGTCGGCGGAAACCGCCCTGGCGGACGAACAGCAGCTCCGCATGGGACAGGAGCGGCGTCAGGCGGTGATCGAAGAGCGGGCGCGGATCGCACGGGAACTGCACGATGTAGTGGCGCACCACATGTCGATGATCGCGGTGCAGGCACAGGCCGCACGGTTCAAGAGCCCCGACCTCCCACCCGAGGCGATTGCGACGTTCGACGACATACATCGCGCATCGGCAACCGCACTGACCGAGATGCGCCAGGTTATCGAGGTCCTTCGTGACCCGGACGAGGCAACTGAACACTCACCGGCACCGAACCTGTCCGACATCGGCGCCCTTGTGAGCCAATGGAGCGCGGCCGGAGCCCACGTCACGTTGTATACGGACGGGGAGCTCGACACGCTGCCGGAAGCGCTGTCCACTACCGTCTACCGCATCCTCCAGGAATCGCTCGCCAATGCAGCACGTCACGCACCCGGCACGAAGGTTGAGATACGCGTGACCCGCACGAACGACGAGCTTCGGGTGACTGTCGGCAACGAAACCGAACAGGTGTCCGCCGATTCGAGAGGCCGAGGACACGGACTTGTCGGTATCTCCGAGCGGGCAGCCGCATTCGGCGGAAGCATGACTGCCGGGATGACGAAGAACGGACGATTCGAGGTGTCTGTAATCTTCCCAGTTCGCGGACGAAACATCCCACCACGCAGTAACATTGGCGATGATCCGAGCGCAGTGGAGCGCCGCCGATGACCATCAGGGTTCTGCTGGCGGACGACCAGGAATTGGTGCGCGACGGAATCGCAGCCGTACTCAGGGCCGAACCTGACATCGTCGTGGTCGGTGAGGCCGCGAACGGTGCGGAGGCCGTCGATCTTGCTGTCAGCCTGCGGCCCGACGTTGTCGTGATGGACATCCGAATGCCAGTGCTCGATGGAATCCGGGCGACCGAGCAGATCCTCGCATCACAGGGCGAGAGGACGAACTCGATCCGCGTGCTGATGCTCACGACGTTCGACCTCGACGATTACGTGTACGAAGCGCTCAGTGTCGGTGCAAGCGGGTTTCTGCTCAAGCAATCCACCGCAGCGGATTTCGTCCGGGGCGTCCGCACAGTCGCGTCCGGGGAATCGATGCTGGCACCGACTGTCACAACCCGGCTCATCTCGGAGTTCGCCCGGCGTCGGCGCGGTCGCCCGAACACCGCCGCAGTGTCGGCGTTGACTCCCCGAGAGCTCGACGTGTTGGACGCTCTGGCCACGGGTCTGTCGAATCGAGAGATCGCGTCCGATCTCGTGCTGGCGGAGGAGACAGTGAAGACCCACGTCGGGCGGATTCTCACCAAGCTCGACCTTCGTGACCGGACGCAGGCTGTCGTTTTCTACTACGAAAATGAACTCTCCCACCGACTCGACTAGCTCCTCCGGGGGATGCCGAGTTTGGCTCCGATGCGTGACGACATAGTCCCACTGTCTTTGTAGCGTCGAAACATGCTCTTACAGAGGGATTCTCGTAGCATTGTCGGTCGGGACCGCCTACTCGTCGGGATCTACGTGGCACTCGCCGCGTACACGGCCGTGTACGTGATGACCACCGAATTGACCACGCATCGGGTGTGGGGAGTGTGCGCTGTCACTGGCTATCTCGCTGCGGGTGCGGTCCTGTTGCGATCACGTAATCGACCTCGAGCGGCTGGTGTCGCTGTGTTGGGCGCTGTGTTGGTTCCGATGATCGTGCTGATCGGGGGCGCACTCGCGCAGCTCGAGGTTGCAGTAGTCATCGACTCGGCCCGCCACTTGCTCGACACCGGCAGTCCATATGTCAATGACCCTCACGAGCTGACTCAGTACAACCCGTACCTTCCGGCGATGGCGTTGTTCGGGCTGCCTGGCGTCGTCCTGGAGGGTCCGCTCGGGGACCCCAGAGTCTGGTTCGGAGTGTTCTTCGCCGCCTGTGTGCTCATCGTTGTTCGGCTGACGAGATCCGACCGGGGACGAATCGATCAGGAGTCGTTCGGGAAGCTCGGGCTTCTCACAGCGTCCCCTCTCATCGCGATTCCGCTGTGCACAGGTGGGGTGGATCTGCCGGTCATCGGTGCTTGTCTGCTCGGTTTGGCGCTGATGGCGGCAGACCGCCGATGGGCCGCGGCTGCTGTGTTGGCGTTCGCATGCGCACTGAAGTGGACCGCATGGCCGGTAGCCATCGTCGCGTTGGTACTACATCGTCAACGCGCCGGTACATGGTCAGCAGTGCGGGTCAGTGCGGTGTCCGTTGCTCTGGCGGGAGCGGTAGTCGTTCCTCCAGTGATCCTCGATGGCGGCGCACTGGTGGAGCACACGGTGTTGTTCCCACTCGGTCGCGCAGACGTTCCGACTCCGGCAGGCTCGTCGGTGATCGGCGGCGCGTTGGCGGAAGCGGGCGAGTACGGCCACATCGTTTCTTTGCTCGCACTTTTCGTCGGTGCCATCGTCATCGGAATCAGACTGTGCGTGAAACCACCGCGCACGTTCGCGGCGGCCTGCTCGATCGCTGCACTCGGGCTCACCGTGCTGTTCCTTCTTGCCCCTTCGGCCAGGTTCGGGTACTTCGCCTACCCTTTGATGTTCTGGGGAATGGCGTGGATTGCGAGGGTTCCCGGAACGGACACCGCCGTCTCGAGTCCCAATCGTGAAAGCGAGCGGGTCGCGGCATGAGCCGGACCTTGATCGTGACCAACGACTTCCCGCCGAGGCAGGGCGGCATCGAAACGTTCGCATCGGAAATGGCTCACCGCTTTCCGTCCGAGTCGATCGTGGTCTACACCTCGGCGGAACGCGGAGCAGCCGCATACGACGCTTCGCTTCCATTCTTGGTCATACGGGACCGCAGCCGAACCCTGCTTCCGACGGGACGGGTGATGCGCAGGGCAGGTCGAATCGCGCTCGAACACGGCTGCGATACCGCGTGGATCGCTGCCGCAGCTCCCCTGGGCCTGATCGCTCCCGCGCTTCGGGCCTGCGGGGTGAAGCGGGTCGTCGCCACCACTCACGGGCATGAAACATGGTGGGCCAAGGTTCCTTTGACGCGGTGGGGATTGCACACAATTGGCCGTTGGGTCGACGTGCTGACGTACATCTCCGGCCATACCTACCGCGCAATCCTGCCAGCGGTTACGCCCGATACAGCGTTGGTGCGTTTGAGCCCGGGCGTCGACGTCGAACAATTCAACCCCGTGCGCGGCTCCGTGGCGGGCCCCGATCCATCCCCGGACGGCAACAGCGGCGTGATCGTGTGCACCGCGCGTCTCGTCCCGCGGAAAGGCCAGGACTCGTTGATTCGTGCGCTTCCTGCGGTTCTGGAACGACATCCCGACACCACGTTGCTTCTCGTCGGCGACGGCCCTGACCGTCGACGTCTGCAGCGTCTGGCCCGGACAAAGGGCGTGGAGAACGCGGTGACCTTCGTTGGGGGACTTCCGCACGAGCTCGTTGCGCAAGTCCTCGCCGGCGCCACGATCTTCGCGATGCCGTGCCGAACGCGTCGCCTGGGACTCGAAGAGGAGGGACTCGGTATCGCATACCTGGAGGCCTCCGCCATGGGACTGCCGATCATCGCGGGTGATTCCGGAGGTGCCCCCGAAACCGTGCAGGCAGGCCGAACTGGCTATGTAGTCAAAGACGTCGAGCAATTGACCCAAGCCATCGTCGAACTCCTCGACAACCCGGTCCGCGCCCGCGCGATGGGTGAACGCGGACGCAGTTGGGTTGCGGCGCAATGGACTTGGAATACCGCGTATTCAACTCTTCTCACTGCTCTGTTCCCGAACGTCCTGGCAGACGGCCAGGATCGGTCGAGTACGCCACAACAGTGATTCGCAAAACCGCCTGACCCTGCGATCTAGACCTACAGCTCAGAGCGGTGGCGGTAACTCGGGGCGGGTGTGAGCCGGTCCGGGCACGAGAGCTGCAACACCGGAGTCGCCGGAGCTTCGAGGTGGGGTGAGATTGTCGCATTGGGCTCAAGGCTTCGCTCCATTCGCGTTGGCCACTGGCTTGCGTATCCGCCCGGGAAGCGTTTGGGCACGCGATATGTCAACCTGACCAGCGAGGTCACGGCTACGGCCGACGCGGATCGGAGTTGGGCTGGAGAAGGTGCCAGCTTCATCGAGGTCTGAGTGTGGTGACGCCGGACGTCTTATCGAGCTCCGCTGTCATCGCTGCGTTGTCGAGGGTGAGTTGACGGATTGCGTTCGCGTAGATCGCCACTAGCTTTTTCAGGTCGGAGTTATCGCGCCGCAGTCGAGCGAGATCGTCTGCTGCACTGTCTTTTCGGCTGACCTGTGTCGCTGCCCGACTCTTGTTTTGTTGCTGGAACCAGGTGATGAGGGCGGGATAGTTCCGGTAGAACGTCGCGTGGGTAATGCCGAGACGGTCCTCTACCGAGGTGACGGTTGCTCGACGCCCCGATGTTTCGCATTCGGTAAGCACGCCATCCATCGCGGCCTGGACTGCGGCGTCATCGGGGAGTGGTTTCTTCACGGTGCTGTGAGTGAAACGTTGTGCTCGTCGGTGAGGAATTCTGCGATTTCGGATCGTTTGAGTTGGAGGCGGTGACGAACATAGGGGCCCAGACGGACGGTGTCGGAGAGTTCGCGGTCGTAGGACTGCAGCGCTTCCTTCATCTGCTCGCGGTTGCCGGTGGTCAGTGCTGCGTTGCGGCAGCGCAGTGGTTGGCAGTCCGGCAGTGACGGTCCGTCTCGTCCGTCGCTTCGTCGGCAGAGCGCGCGGTCGGGGTTGTGGACGCAGGTCACGAATTCGCCTGGGTAGATGTGGGGGTCGTGACGTGCCATGTGGCGTTGCATTCGTTTGGGGTCGTTGATGACCGTGCCGTCGAATCGAACGTGACGCTCGAATTCAGCGAGCCGTCGTTCTGCCTCGGCGGCGGCGGGTCCGGTCAGACGGTGCAGATCCGGGTTGGTGATCAGGTCGGCGAGCTTGTCGCCGCGGGCGATGTCGTCTTCGGCTTCGTCGCGGAACCCCGACTGGGAGGTGCCGGCGTAGCCCTCGAACATCTGGACGCGCACGTGGCGATATTGCAGTGCCCCGGCGATGCTCCCGCCGGGGCGTCTCGCGATGTACCAGGCCAGGGTTCGCCGGAACTGTCGGCTGCTCAGCTTCCATGCCGCG
This sequence comes from Rhodococcus sp. 15-2388-1-1a, assembly GCF_002259145.1. Classification (NCBI taxonomy): domain Bacteria; kingdom Bacillati; phylum Actinomycetota; class Actinomycetes; order Mycobacteriales; family Nocardiaceae; genus Rhodococcus; species Rhodococcus sp. 15-2388-1-1a. The sequence goes on from NZ_NPFP01000020.1 coordinate 178,157, forward strand.
CCATTGACCTCGGGAATCCGATCGCGGTGACCGAGTTTGCTGCTGAATTTGTCGATCCAACTTACGAAGTCGGCCAGGTCGCGGTTCGTGGCAGCGGTAGATTTCACATGGTTGGGCCGCGGGCTGCCGCTTCTTCTCGAGGTCGGGGGCAGCGCAAACAGGTATTTCTCCGTCGTGGGTTGCAACCGTTCCAGGACTGCAACTGCCCGTTGTGCAGGCGCGGTAACGACCCAGGTGGCGGCGACCCCGGTGGCCTGTCGTTCACCTTTGAACGCCACTCCGGTTATCCGGTGCCTTGCGACCTTTCCGGTGTCGTCCCGCCATACCGATACGCATCCTCGCTGTAGGTGTTTGACCTCGCTGTCCCGCATGCCGGAGAGGTAGATGATCACGATGTAGCAGGCGATGTACAGCATCCTGGTGAGTTCTTCGAGTTCCGCATATCGGATCCGTCCCCGCCAGAGTTGTCCGTCCAACAGTCCGTCGATCGGTGCCCGCAGGTAGGTGTCGTCGTCGATCCCGAGCTCGGCGACGGCAGCGATGATGACCGCGCCGGCGGGCCGGGTCGGGCCGACGACCGAGCGGCCGAGATTGGCTTCGCGGCGCAGGTGACTCAAATTCACCGTTCCTTGGTAGGCCGGAAGCGCGCGTCGTTCACCGCGATAGCGAGCTATTACCCGGGAGATCGCCGCGACGTTGGCCCGTGTGTCTGTCTGCGGCCCTCGGCGATCTTGTCCCGGCGCGGCCGGGGGTCTTTGCAGCGTGTGCCACTCTGCCCCGGCGCGGAGCACATCGGGTGCGAAATCGTCGACCCATCGCATGGCCCAGACCAGTAGCGGTGCGTGCACCTGCTCGGGTATGCGGGCGGTCTCGTTCTCGTGTCCGTGCTGGGAGTGTCCGGACCGGGGTGTATCGAGGGCGGCGGCCGGATCGAAGGTCAAAGGATCATCGAGGTGTGCACGGCAGAGCCACAGCAGCTGAAAGGCCCGCGGAAGGTGCGCTCTGCTTCCGTCGGTGAGGCGGAGCTCGTGCACATGCTGCTTGAAGGCCCGTAGGTCGTCGCGCGTGATCGCGGAGATCGAGCGTAGGCCACGGTTGTCGACCCAGCGCAGGACCGCACCCACTTGCCCGGACAGGTTTGCGACCGTGTCGATCGCCTTGATGCGTTCGCACCCGCGAGGACGATCCGCCCGGAGCAATGCGTAAGTAACCTGTTTCGCGACCTCGCGAAAACTCTTAGGAACATTGGTGAAGTCGATGGATATCTGCTTCTGGTGTTGTTGTCGCTGTGCGGGTCCCAGCCTCCACACCATGTCCGAAAAGCGTGCCGTGTCTTCGAGTACCGCGCCCGGTCGCAAAGTTCGGTCCCCGAGCACCAGCGTTTCGGCAGATATCCGTGCTGGCCCGGGGTGGGGTGCTGGCAAGCTCATGCGAGTTCCTTCAATCCGTCGAGCAGGTCGGCGGGTAGGTCGTCAGGTTTCGCGGCGCGGGCCTGTTCCTGTTGCGCATCAGTAAATTTGGGAAGTATCAGGCGGGTGATGATCAGCCAAGTGACGCCGTGCCGACCACACCAATCGTCGATGTCGCGTTGGTCGAGATCACGTTGAAGCCAGTCGAGCAACGAGAAAAGGTGGGGGAGGTGGCGTTCGGTGACCAACGCGTTCGGGCAGCGCAGGCAGGTCAGGAAGGACACCCCACACACTCCGCCGCCGCTGAATGGGCTGTGCTCGAAGTCCAGACACGAACTCACCAAGGTGTCCAGTTCGCCGTCGACTGCGCGCCGGATCTGATCGACCGAAACACCCAGTCCGGCGGCGGTGCCAGTTGGATCCGACACGAATGCAGCCGCCCCAGTGGGTCCGAGAATTCTCCCACGGAAGGCATGAGCATTGTGTTCTGCCTCGTGGAGTGCTTCGGTGAGTACCTCATCGGCCCAGTCACGCACCCTAGGATCGCTACGCAGGTAGTGCAGAAATGACACATCCGGCGTGTTCGTTCTCGACGCAGACCTGAGATGCCCTCCGACAGCGCGTGTTCGACGCACTTCCACCGTGGTTTTCAGACGGTTCATCGACAACACCAACGGTTCCGCCCCCGGACCATTGCCGTCGGCTGTCAGACCATGCTGCGCAACCCACTTGCGATGCTCGAGCCATCGGCCAACCTGCAGATCGAAAGGGTCGATGTGACCGTTGGCTGCCGAGCGCGTCCGGATGAAGTCCGCTGTTCCTCGCATGTTGTCACGTGTCCAAATGGACCACACCCGTCGGCTACCGCTGAATGCTCTGCTACTGCTGGTCAACTCGTGGAGCAGTAGGAAGAAGCCGCCGGGGGTGTGCAGTCCGGAGTCGTTCGGGCCGCCCTCCCAGTGCACTGTTTCGCAGGTACGAGCCTTTCCTCGCCGGCGCTTGATCACGTTGACCGCTACCGCGCGATCCTCCAGAACGCGGTGCTCGGGCGAAAGCTCCTTGATTGTTTCGCTGTTACGGCCACTGAGTCCGACGCCCAGCACGAGCAGGGGCAGCACGTCGCGGGTCGTGAGAAATAGTTGACCGGCCTTCGTCAGCCATCCGGCCAGGTCGGTGACAGATCCGGAGACAGTGCTCGGGCGTTGCGGTGGTGTGACGGCACCGGTGCTCGCCATCTCCGCCAGATGCGCGGCTCGCTCGCGTTCTGCCGCTGAAAGCGTGTGCGGCTGCAGCTCGAACACGGACAGCAATCGCCGCGACGACCGCAGCCGCCCGCGAAGGGCAGCGACGTCCGAACGTGCCGCTGCCATGATCGCCATGAACTCGCGGTCCGAGTATCCGGGAGCCGCGCCGGCCCCGGGTCGGTGAGGTTCATGGAAGTCACCCGGTCGCGCTACGTATTCTGCGACCTCCCAGTGCAATCGGGTGACCGGCAGGTGGCGAAGTATCAGTTTCACTGCAGCCATCTGTTGGGTCACGCGCGTCGCAGTGGTTCTTTTGAGCTGCAGTGCGCGATAGTGCTCGAGATTCGCCACCGTCACTCGGTCCAAACAGACAGGCGGCTGTGGGAGATCGCCGAGGAACCTCAGGAAACGCTGCAGAGTGATCCACCCGTTGTCGGCACCCGAACGGGTGCGCACCTGACCCACCGGCCCGATTCGAGCCGCCCATGCGACAGCCAGATCGGCGTGAAGCTCAGGGCAGGGCAACCGCGCGAACGAATAGTGCGCTGTCCTGTTGTCCTCGCCGTAGAACCGCACAACCGGCGGGTCGCCTGCTGATTGCTCGGTGACATCGGGCTGGTAGTAGCCATCTGGATGCGGTGCCACGTGATGCAGTCCCGCACGGCGCACTTGGCCGTTGATCGGCTCAGACAACGCAATTGTCCGTGCCGGATAAGTCGGGGTCGACTCGCTTCTCGACAACGGTGGGCTCCCACCCGTCGGGGACCAACGCCACGCGCGTCTCCATCTCCAATTCCGAGAGGGTGTGCAGGTAGATCTGTGTCGTCTCGATCGAGCGATGCCCCAATCGAATGCGGATCCAGTTCAGCGGGTCGCCGAACACACGTTGGTACGTCTCGCGCTGAGGTCCCGACATCGGTGTCAGCTCCTTGATATGCCCGCGCCACAGTTGTTCGAGAGTGATCACGGCAAACGAATGCCGAAGCATGTGCGGATGACACCGGATCGGGACCTCGCGGCGCACACAGCGGCGGTTTGCTGTCTTGAACACTTCCTGCCACGCGGACGGCTTGCTCGGAAGACCGTCCTCGTTGATCCACAGGGCAATTGGCTCCAAGCCCTCGCGGCACTCGATGAAAGTACGGCGCCGCTCGTCGTGGGTGAGCTTGGCAGCGTCGACCCGTTCGCCGCCGATTCGAACGAACGGCCGAAGCCGATTGGCAACGATCAGCGGACTCCGAATCTGCTCGTACGCGCCGTTCGCCTGGGCCATCTCGATGGCTTCCGCCCGCTCTATCGCGATGTAGTTCCATACCTCGGTCAACGTCGACATCGGGAAGTAGATGTGGCGGGCCGATCCACCCTTGGCGATACTCCGCGGAAGCCACGATCGAACGTTCAACGTGCCCGCTACTGGGTGAGGGAATTCGAACACACTCAAGCTTGTCTGCTCGGACAACCGTAAACCGGTGCGAATCATCAGGTCGCAATAAGCCCCGTTCCGTGAGGCAAACCGTCCGCGGAACGCCGGATCCGGCAACCCTGCCATGTCGAAACCTCGGACACCTATATCGCGCCACCGCCGATACGTGGCCGGTGGGAGCCACGCGACGTCATTGACTCGGCCCCTGTGCGATGACTCTGCCGGTGTTTGACCGCGGGGTCTCCGTGGATCTCGGCTGCGAGATAGGCGCTGCACGAACGGGTTACATGCGGCGTGCCCGCGTACGACTGCCCAGCGATAGAACTGGTTCACCGTCGCTACCTCACGGTCCCACGTCGTAGCTTCTACTCGTGCGCCCGCCGGGTCGAGCAATCGCCAATGCTTGTACGCATCACGATCGCCTGGCGTTGCATCAGTCCATGATCTCTGGGATCGGTTGTCCCATAGGAATTTCAGGAACCGTTTCAGGTCGTACGCATACGCTGCCTGGGTGGTCGGCGGTGCGTTGATCAACTCCGTGGTGAAAAAGTCGTTCAGGCGTACGTCGTATCGTCCGGACGGATCGATCAGGTACGGAGTGCCATCCGGCGTTTTGCCGGTGTGAGGCAATCTGTCGAGATCCTCCGATTCAGCCCCCGGGTCGTTCACTGACCGAGGTATAGGCAACTGCTGACGAGTGAAAAACAGTCGCCAGCCCAATACGCCGGAACCCCCCGAATGCACAGCCGCAAGCTATCACCGATACCTGCGGACAAAGTTCAGAACCGCATAACGCCTCGATCACCAATGGTGCCCCGCCGACGCCGCCCAGCCCGTCGAGTAGCTACCGGAGCGGGGTGTTCGGGCTGGCCGATCAGTCTTGTTCTGTAATCGGTGTTTTCCGATGGGCAAGTGCGTTACTCATCAACGCATCCATCCATTCCCGTGTCATGTCCAAGCCTGAGTGGTTTTCCAGCAGTTCAGCGGCGGTAGCCGCCACCTTCTGTGAGAATAGAGCCAGAATGCTGATTGACTCGTGCGCCACCAGAGTCGTCACCACATTCAGTGCGTCACCACGCGCGCGTTGCAAGGCGTACGGCTCGTGAGCGTCGAGCTGCAAGTCCTTCAGGAGCTCTCTTGCGCCTTCCCAGTTAGGCTTTTTGTGGGCGTGCGCGTATGCGCCCAATACTCGATTCCAAGCCGACAGTCGACTCCACCCGGCGGTCTCTATCCACCGCTGGGGCTTGTTGTGTACGGATTTTTCAAGGCGCTGCGCTTTCTCCGGTTTCGTCCGGTGGACTCTTGATCGAGCGATTTGTTCGAGCGTGCATCGAAGCGAGGCCATCGCCCGGTCGTCGTCTTCCAACCACAGCCAGTATGCGGACCGCAACGTCGACGACACCAGAGCCAGTGGAGTCGATGCTGCTGGTAGCAGAGGACCGTTGCGTGTCCACAGAGCAGCAAGAGCTGCCAACTCGGCAACCACGATGTAGTTCGTCCCGCGCGAGGCCACCGAGTCAATGTTGAAATCGTCGCCTAGTTCGTCTCGCTCGGCGGCGAGGGCTCGTAGCGCAAACGATGCACTCGCCTGGCGATGAGCGCCGAAGGCTAAAGTCGCAAGCTCGTCGTCCCGATACAAGCGACCTGCGGGCCGATGATTCCAGGCCAGCGACTCGTACGTGGATCGTTGATCGTCTAGGTAGCGAACAAACACCGGCAAGAGGCCTTCATCGGGCGACAATGGCATGACTGTAGGCAATCTCGGCAGTACGAACGATGCCGAATAAGGGAGGGCATCATCTGGTGGTTCTTCACACGCGACGTCAGCCGACGGCCGTACGGCAAGGTTGATACTTGCTATCAACGTCACGGCGTCCTCGGGATCGCCCTGCCGATACAGGCCAGCAGCCGTCATGTACTGGATCTGGGTAAGGCTCAAGCTCAACGCGTCCGCTATGCAGTCCACCGCGCCGTATACGACACTTGGTACATCGAATCTGCTCAGGAGCGCGGCCGACTCCCACCACATGGCTTCCTCGAAGAGTCGCGCATGCATTATTTCGCTGAGAACGCCGTAGACGACGGCTGGGCATACTTCACGTCCGTTCGCCAGGACGACGTGCTTATGAGGTGCGGTTGGCTCCTCTGTGCTTGCGGAGCTGTCGTCGCCCTCGATATCTTGCGCAGTAGTCGGGTCTGCGTCGCCCTCGATGTTGGATGATTCCGGCGGTGCGCCAGGATTTGGCATGCGCTCGGCGTATGCGGTCCACGCACGCGCGATGAAGTCCTCCACTTTTTCAGACGGATGTTGCTCGACTCCGACGACAGGTGCCATGACCGCAGTCCATCGTTCGAGTTGTTGTCGGGCGATCGTGGCAGCGGCCACCACTTGTCCTGCGAGAAGCAGTCGGGTGGCCGCGACGCAGCTGTCCACTCCCCAACCGAGGTCGTGAGGCCATTTGCCATAATAGGCTGACGGTGCGCGATCCAAAGTGAGGTTCAGCTTGCGATGCGCGATATCCAGTATTGCTATCGGTGCCAGAAAAAGGATTGCTTCGAATCGGAATCCATCCGGCAGCTTCTCCGTGTTCTTCATCCTGACGTTGTGGCGCGCAATCAGAGTCTCGGCCAATCGATCGGGTCCAGATCCGCACATGCGCTCGTAATCGCGCACTTTGGTGCCGACTCGCCGTCCACGGTCATCTTTGCGCTTCGCTTTGCGTTCTGCGCTGCTCAGATGGTCCATATCGCCAGGCGACGGAATGCTTGCTCTGTCCATTCGTGCAGCCTACGAGGTCGAGCAATGCTAGGTCGCCGAATGCAGTCAGCCAGCTGTAGAGTGGTCCCAGCATGCACGACGCCTCCGGGGTGATTGAGGCGAGGTCTTGAATCGTTTTGGCCGGTGATCCGGGAAGTGCTATCGCAGGTATCGAAGCGGTCAATTCCGTAAGGTCTGCCGGGCAGCGGCGCGGCAGAATTGATGCGACAATAGGACTACTTAAAGTATCTGCCTTCTACTCTTCGCAGAGTTCGTTCTCATCGTTTGGAGGAATGGGTTGCTCAAGCGAAAAGGTGAATTACCTGCTATAATTGGTGGATGCCGGAAAAGCATCGGTAAATCTATTGAATGGAGGATCTATTTGAATCATGATAGATAAATTATACACCTTAGCGGCGATCATTGTTGCCGTGACAGAAGTAATTAAGGCAACAACGGGATTGGTTGTAGCAGCGTCTACATTGATCCCTTCGATATTAATGTTGATTTGCATTATTGCGGCGCTTTAATCGATGGAAAGACCCGTCACTCGACCTAGGGTGGCGGGTTTTCTGTATCTGTAATGTCGGTTTTCATGGTCGTGTTTTCGTTTCGGTCGGTCAGTGGTTAAGAATGCTGGTCGTGGCGACTTCGGCCAAGACGTCAATCCTGACAGACAGAATAGGCCTCTAAAATTCCAAATCCCACGCACGTTACAGCGTTCCGAGCAGTTCCATCCAGGGATAAAGCCGAGAGGTCAACCGGCCGGTGAACTAGCGAGTTCCTGAACGGGTAGTCGAACTGGAGTAGTTTGCGATCCGTTGGGTCAGCTGTTCTGCGACCGCCTCGGTGGAGGCGGGGTTCTGTCCGGTGATGAGCGTGTCGGTGATTTCGATGTGCTGCTGCCACGGGTGTCCTGCGGTGTACGTGCCGCCCCGGCGCTGGATTTCCTGCTCGACGGTGAAGGGGAGCGTGCCGAGCAGTCCTACATCGGCTTCCTCTTGGTCCGAGAAACTCGTCATCGTCAGGGCTGCATACGGCCACGTTGCTCCGGATGCTGTGTCGGCAAGCAACGCCGCAGTTCCATGGCAGACCGTCGCGATCGGGGTCCCCTCCCGTCGGAGCGCGCGGAGAAACTCTCCAACGTGAGAGTTCTTGTGCAGGTCCACCACTGGCCCGTAGCCGCCGGGCACAAAGATCCCGTCGACGGTAGAGGGGTCAACCGTTTCGAGCGCGGCCGGCGCGCGCAAATTTTCGCTCAGACCGGATAGGTACGTTCTGTACCCGTCAGGGTCTGGGCTGTGAGGGGCGTGCATGCTGTCGGGCTCGACGTGCGCAGCGCCGCCGCCGGGTGTCGCGATGATCGTCCGTATGTTTGCGGCCGTGAAGATTCGATGGGCTGTGATGAACTCTTCGGCCCAGAAGCCGCATGGTTGAGTGGAGCCGTCATTGAGCGTCAGAATGTGGGCTTCGGACAGCAGGATCGTGATGGTCGACGTTGGTGTCACCGTTGTGCGTCTTTCTCTTCGCGGTAGAGACCGAGGGCGGTCATCGCGGGCGCGTCGTTGAACTCGAACAGCACGGCTGGAATGTCGGTGTCGTTGACGTAGCTGACAGTCGACCACGATGGAACGGCGAGGCTGTCTCCTTCGCTGCACCGGAACGGCTTTCCGTCGACGTGGATGGTGGACAACCCTTGTGCCCCGATCAAGACGGCGGAAGCGGTGCGCCGCATCGGTTGTGTTTGGATCCCTGCAGGTAGGAGTGTGAATGCAGCATCGATGACCGGTGTGACAGGGTCGTGGGTTCCTTCTGCGTGCAGGGTGTGTCGGTATGCGTGGTGCGGGTCGGCCTCGTGGGTCCGCTGTTGCTCACCGAGAGCGCGAAGTACGTTGTCCCACTTGTAGAGCAGCGGCTCGCTCAGGTTTCGGTGGTGTCTGTCTTGCGCGAAAATGTGGGGCTCGAGGTGGGTGTTGTCGGTGTGGAGCTCGAACTGTGTCGCGGCGAGGGCGGCGACGAGGGGGTCGTTGGTGCAATCCTGCCAGATGGCGGGGGAGTCGGTGGGGCTGTCGTTGCCGTGCTCATGCCATTCGCCGGCGGGGGTGATCACCACGTCGCGAGGCTCGAGATACATCTTGGTTCCACCGACGGCCGTCCATGCCCCGTCACCCTCGTGCATGTAGCGCAGGGCCGTCGGCGCGTGCCGATGCGGGGTCATACCTTCACCGCGGTTGATGATCTGCAGCCCCGAATAGAGATATCCGACGGCGGCCTCGCGGGCATGGCCCGGATTGGCGAGGGTCAGTACCCGTAGAGCTGCTCGGTCGCCCTTGACCATGTCGGCGGCCGCGATCGCGAGCGGTCGAAGCTCGGCATAACTCCAGTGCACGGCATGGGAGTCGGGGGCCGGGGCCCACGGCAAGTTCTCGTTGGCCGCGGACCACCGCCCGATGGCGGAGATTGCTGCCGCCTTCTCGTGCAGCATGGCCTCGGTGGAAATGGTGGTGGTCACGATGCAGGTACCTCCTGTTGGGTGACGGTCACTGAAGCGAGTGGTCGGGGTGTGCCGACGACGGCGTCGGCTGCCTCGGTAAGTTCGGCAACCAGTTGGTCGATGTGGTCGGCAGTGGTGTGGATGTTGCCGATGGACACTCGGATGACGTAGTGGCCGTCGAGCTCGGAGTGGGAGAGCAGCGTCCGGTGGGTGCTGTTGACGGTCTCGAGGATCTTCCGCGTCGCCTGTCCGTCGGCAGAGGAGATCCGGAGGCAGAGCAAGGGGAGCGGCGAATCGTTCGCGAGATGCCACCGCGGGTCTGCGGCAAGGGCGTCTCGCAGCCTCGTCGCCAGGGTGAGACTGTGTTCGAGTCGAGTTCGGATGCCTCGTATTCCGAAGGCGCGCAGGGTCCACCACAGTTTCAGAGCTCGGAATTGTCGCCCAAGGTTGAGGGTGTAATTCATGTAGTCGATACCGCCGGTGGTGTCGGTACGCAGGTATTCGGGAACCAGTGTGAAGGCGGCTTCGAGTGCTCCGGGGTGACGGCAGAACAGTGCCCCGCACTCCATAGGGGTGAAGAGCACTTTGTGTGGGTTGGCGACGAGAGAATCGGCGGCCGCGAGTGACGGAAGGACCTGCGCGATGGCCGGGGCTATGCGCCAGAAGCCTCCGTACGCGGCGTCGACGTGCAGCCACACTCGGTGGTCGCGGCACACGGCCGCAATCGCCTCGACCGGGTCGAGAGCACCTGAAGTGGTCGTACCGACGGTGGCGACAACAGCGATCGGTGTGTAACCGTCCGCGACGTCCGATCCAATGCGAGTCGACAGAGCAGCAGGATCGAGTTGGCCGCTAGCGTCGGTGGGTAGGCGTACGACATTGTCGAGCCCGATGCCGAGAGCGATCGCAGCTTTGTCGACCGACGAGTGGGCCTGGTCGGAGGCGTAGATCCGGCCGGGTTTCTGGCCGGATGTTCCGTGATGTCGAACCTCGGGCTGTGCCCGGTGGCGGGCGGTGGCCAACGCGTAGAACGTGCCCAGTGATGCACCGTCGACGAGCAGTGCGTCTGCGGCGGGGTAGTCGAGCAGTTCGGCGAGCCATCTGGTGACGGTGTCTTCGACGGCGGCAGCCGAGGGCGCGCTCTTCCACAACATGACGTTGACGTTCAATGCCGCAGCGGTCATCTCGGCGAGGATGGCCGGTCCGGAGGAACTGTTGCTGAAGTAGGCGTGGAATCGTGGATGGTTCCAGTGCGTCAAATGCGGAACGACGTTGTTCCAGGTGTCGTCGAGTATGTCGGCGAAATCTGTTGCCTCGGACGGCAGCTCGCTGTCGATCGCGTCGGCGACATCGGCCGCATCGGCCGGCGTCGTGACGGGCACGTCGTCGAGCGCGGCGAAGTGTCGACATATTCGATCGAGGGTGTCGGTGCCGAAGGCTTTGAGCTGCTCGGGAGTCCAGTCGCCAGTCGGCTTTGTTGGGTCGGGGGTCATTCGACGTCGACCGGCAGCTCGTGGGCGAAGACGACCTCGCGGGGGCGTTCGCAGTACCGGCGGTAGAAATCTTCGAGTAGTGGCGTCTCCGATTCGAGGAGGTGCGTGGCGTGCTCGGCGCTTTCCCAGGGGTAGGTCATCGTTACGCGTTGGGGGTCCGATGCGTGCTGGAAGAAGCGCGCGTGGCCCGCCCACCCCGGGTGGTGGTGTGCGTTGTCGTCGAGGAGTTCGTCCATTTCTTGCAGGACCGAGAGGGCGTTCTCGGCCGCTTCGGCGGTCAGGTGCCAGGTTTCGATGACGGTGATCATGAGAGGGCGAAGCCTTTCTGTTTCAGTTGCTCTGACCGGTGCTGTCGAAGTGCTCTTGCAGCAGTGAATCGCCGCCGGGGACGAATCGTTGGCAGATGAGTTGGTGGGCGCGCCGGTTCTCGGCCTGGCTCTTCCAGAGCCGTCGTGCGGAATCTGCTGCGACGCCGGGAAGTTCAGCCGTCTTGAGCGTTGTACGGACGATCTTGGCGCGGGTGAGCATCACGTCGTGATCCCGGTTGAACACGGCGGAGAACCCGGGTTCGAGCCAGGGCGGTTCCATGGAAGGCCGGACGAAGTCACGGTAGATCTCCGGTGAGAAATCGGACGCGTACCGCATGCTCTCGGTCGCCCCGGCGTAGAGAGTCCCTAGTTCGGTGAGTTGGTGGGCGAGAGTGGGCCACTGCTTGTTTGCAAGGCACTCCAGCACTGCCGCGAGCCGGCTGTTCATGGATATGACGAACAGGTGGAACAGGTGGTGGCCCTTCTTCCAGCGTGTGATCGCTTGTCGTGCAGAGTCGTTCGGAGCCTGCGGGGTGCGATTGTCCGCACTGTGGTCCGTCGGCGCTGCCAATTGGGAAGGATCTCGTTCCCGTGCGGACACGGCTGCTGCGGCGGAGGCATCGCCGACGACTACGGCCAGGGCGTCGAGTAGGCGGAGTCGTGAGTCGTTGTCCAGAGTGGACTGCGGCAGATCTGTGGTGATGGCGGTGACGACGGTCAGTGCGCTGACCGCCCACGCGTGCGGGTCGTTGCTGCGGGAGATCCTGAAGTAGGTGTCGTATTCGGCGCTGCGGGCGACAGGGATGGTGCTATCGGTGGGTAGGACGACTCGATCGATGCTCGTCGGAGATGGGGTCATGAAGGCCTCTTCCGTGGCTTGAAGTGGAGTCAGGGTGGTGGGGGTGTCGGGTTGCGGTCCAGACGGCTCCGACGACGACGGCGGCTCCGGCTAGTTGAATCCAGGTGGGTCGCTCGCTGAGGACAACGAATCCGAACGCGATAGCCAGCACAGGCTGCAGCAGGAGTAGGGCCGCGACGGTATTAGCCGCCAGCGATCGGGATCCCGAACTGATGAACAGCCAGGCGGCAACCTGTCCGAGCAAAGCGAGCGCGATCATCCATCCCCACGCGGCCGCGGAGATGTCGAGATCGAGGTCTCCGAGGCCTGCCGAGACAATGCCGGCAGTGACCGTTGCCGATGCGGTGGCCACACAGATCGGGGTGACCAGATGGCTGGGGCTTCGCTGGGTGGAGCGGCGGTTCAGGAACAGGTAGGCCGCGTACGCGGCACCGGCGGAGATTCCCAGGATGGACCCGCGGAGCGCGTTGTCGGCTCCTGTTCCGCCGATGAGTCCGCCGGCGAGTGCAACGCCGAGCAGCATGCAAGGCACCGCCATGAGGAATCGTCGGGGGATTGCGGTTCGATCGACGACGAGCGCGATCAGCGGCAGCACGACGACCTGGACATTGATAAGGACGGTGGCGATCGAGGCACCGACGTCGAGGATGCTCGCGGTCCACATCACGTAGTCCGCTCCGAGGAAGACTCCGGCACCAATGGCCATGGGATACAACCTCGTCGGCATTGCGCCGCGTCGGTGAAGTTCCCACAGCGCCATCGGAACGAGAGCCGCCAGCGCGATCAGACATCGTAGAAATGCCGCCGTCCCCGAGGTGACATCGGCGAGTTTGACGAAGGTTGCGGACAGTGACAGCGACGCGGCACCGGCGATGACCAGCGCCGCATTCCCGCCCACCCCCCGATCGGCGGCGTCAGCTCTCGGTATCGCGGTTCTGGTCACCTGGTCAAGGCAACCAGTTACAAACCGATAAGTCTACTAGCCAGTTCTACCGCTGAAACAGTAGTATCACTTATATGTTGTCGTGGGATCGGATGAAAGTTTTCGCCGCAGTAGCCGAACAAGGTTCGGTCACTCGAGCTGCAGAATCTTTACACCTCACCGGACCCGGAGTGTCGCAACACATCCGCAAGTTGGAGAAGGAAGCCGGCACCACCCTGGTCGAGAGAGAGGGAAGGTCGATACGGCTGACCCCCGCCGGTCGCGCACTGGCGACACGTGCGGCCGCCATGTCCGCTCTCGCCGAAGCCGCAGAAGACGACCTTGCCTCGATCGACACCGACGTTGCCGGAGCGCTGAGAGTAGGCGCGGTCGCAAGTGCATTACGTCGGCTGGTGGTCCCAGCTCTGGCAGACCTTGCTCGCACGTATCCACTGCTGCGCCCCGAGGTCGTCGACGGAGAAGGAATCGATTTGCTCGACCGCCTCCAGCACCGCACCCTCGATCTCGTCGTCTTCGAGTCCTGGGACCATCGGCCGGCGACGGTCCCCGCAGGTATCGACGTCCACACGCTCCACACCGAGGATGTACACCTCGCGGTACCGATCGAGGACAACCGTGAGATGGCAACCCTCTCCGGCGAAACGGAATCGATCTGGACGGTATGCCCATCAGGGTCGGATGCGCACTCCGCGCTCGTGCACGCATTGCGCGAAGCTGGAGTCGAACCGACGATCCGCTACGAGGTGTCCGACTACTCGACCCAACTGGCCCTCGTCGAAGCAGGTCTGGCCGTCGCGCTGGTTCCGGACACCGCGCGAGTCCGAACGGCCAGGGTGCGGTATCTGCCGACCGAGCCGGCCGTGACACGTTCGCTACGTGCGGCGAGCTCGACCCGAATCCCGGCAGTCGGCGCGCTCCTGAATGCGATGAACGTGATTCTCGCAGGCTGATTCCGCGGCCGATCTCACCCGTAACGCTCGGTTATCAGGACTGCTCAAAAGGTAACGGGCAGGCACATGACATCTGCGAAACAGGTTGTATGGCAGTGATTGTCAGGGCGCAGGTATGCGCTAGATCCGGGTTCACGGCCACCGGAGGCGGGGAGATCGAGAATGCTGAACGTCAGCAGGGCGACGGTGGTGGCCGAACACTGTCCGACACGCCCGTGGGATCAAGCTTCGTAGAATTCCCCTATTCGGGGAATTCTACGTTCCGTTCAAGACCTCCGCCATCGGTGCCATAATCGTTACGGTGCGGCGATGAACAGCATCACGCCCCATGAAATGACCCCACTCAGCCCGATTGCATCGGCAGGTTTGCTCGGATGAGCGGCGACGACGTGCTGAACTTCTGCTCCCTGGTAGTGGCAGTCACTGCCGTTATAGCGATCCGTTCCTTCACGGAGTTCCGATCCAAGCGGGTCACGATAGCCGTCTTCCTCGCGGTGTTTCTGCTCTTCAGGTTCGGTGTTCCTCGTCTTACGCCGTTCATCGGATGGCTGCTCGGTTTGTCCGCCGAGTAACGGTGGGGGCGGACGTGCAGAGGTGGCCCGCTGGCCGGGAGAGAAAGCAGAGCGATGTCGAGCGGTATCGTGCATCGAACGATCGATTAAAGGGTGGGTGCGAGTTGTGAGCTGCAGCGAACAGGGTTCGTTCGAGGACATCGTGCCGGGGCTTTTCAAGACCTCGAACGGCACCGCCGCCGACGCCGTGAACGGGTGTCTGGGGTACAAATCGCCCCAGGTCCAGCAAGTGACTGGGGTAACGTACCGCCAGCTCGACTACTGGGCCCGTACAGGGCTTGTGTCACCGTCGATCCGCCCTGCATCCGGTTCGGGATCGCAAAGGATGTATGCCTTCTCCGACATCGTGGTGGTCAAAGTGATTCGTCGTCTCCTCGAGGCCGGAGTGTCTTTGCAGAATGTACGCATTGCGATCGAGTGCCTGCGTGCGCGTGACGCCCAGGGGCTGGCGTCTGTAACTCTGCTCTGCGACGGTATTTCGGTGTACGAGTGCACATCTGACGACGAGATAGTGGACTTGCTACACGGTGGTCAGGGCGTGTTCGGCATCGCGATCGGACATACAGTCGCGGACGTGGCTGCCGATATCCGTGCGCTCCCTGCAGTTTCTGTGGGAAGCGACAAGGTCACCCGAATCGACGAACTGGGATCGCGACGCGACCGCAAGAGCGCCTGAAGTCGGCCCCGGGATGAGTACACACTTCAGTGCCAATTACATGGTCCACGCGATGAATGAAGCAGCCTCTGATACCTGGGATCTGATGGAGACGGGAATTGCAGGCGGCATCGGACCTGGAGAAGAGACGCTCACCGACCTCAACTTGATCAAGCTTCAGCAGCGTATTCCGGCGCTGAGAGTGACGAAATACGCCAAGGCGGTCGAGGCGGGCAACGGTGCGGATTGGGAGTGGTGGATCGGTTCTTCGGCCGACGAGCGGTGGATCAAGCTTCGTATTCAAGCAAAACGCGCCAGCCACAAATTCAACCGCTATGAGCAGCTCGGACACTCAGTTAAAGAAGTCAAGCAGTACGAGACGCTGATTTTGAAGAGCAGGCTCGACGGTGCAACTCCGTTGTATGTCTTCTTCAACGGGTGGCCCGAAGATAGATTTCTCGTAAAGGGCCAGTACATCGATGCGATCGCACGCAACCTCAGGGCGGTGCACGGCGGGCACGTTCCGTATCCGATGTGGGGCTCGTTGGATTGGGGGTGCGCAGTCTCCGCGGCGCAGAAGGTCAAAGAAATTTATGAGAACCCATCCACATCAGTCTTCCCGCCAGCTCTCATCCCAGCTGCTACCCGCCGAAACAAGCGCTATATCCCACGGTATCTCGTGCATTCGACCCCTTGGGCGTATCTACTTCACTCCGGGCCTTCGGGCGCGGCTCCGACTGTGCGGCAGGTGGCCGAGAACCTGCACCACATGGAGGGAAACAGATCGCCGCTCACCGACGATGCCTTCGAAGCAATGACTTACCCGATTCCGTCTCGCGAAGCCGAGCAGGCCGCCTACGGCATGTACACGATGAGGAAATTTCTCGACCCCCGCGATGAGGCGCGTTACGCTCAGCGCCTCGCGAGCGCCGAACAATTCGCTCATGAGATCGGCAGAGACGATCTGGTGGGTCGAATGCTGAACCTGCCCGACGAGACCGAGCGGACAGGGCCGGGGTATCGCCTGTTGTTGGAGCTCAACCCGGAAAGTTCAGACCTCATGAACCTACGCCTGAGCTAGCGCCGATCGGCCGACAAGAGGTCGTTTGGTTCTGATGCAAAAAAAGTAGTCGGAGGCCACCGTGTGGTGTGCCTCCGACTCACCCTGTGCAATCTCAGTGCCAGGAATGCTACACGCGCACAGTCGATATGGCGATCTACACGAACTCGCGTATTCGCGGGAGCACTGCGGCGATCTCCTCGAACAGGCTCGGCCAACCTCGACGCAGACGAGTGACCCTGCCCGATTCGAGGAAATTTCCGTCGAGAATGTGTGAAACCCGCAGATTCGCTGCAGGTGCGCCCAGCGCGGCCAGTTTGGCGTAGACAGGGTTGCTCGGAAGGTCGTGCTGATGCGAATAGGCGAGCACATCGTCCGCGGACCAGTCCCATACCGGCCCATAGGCCACAGTTCCATCGGTGCGGCGAACCGTCCCCCCGTGGTGTCGACGCTGCTCCGCTTTGTTGCTGCAGCAGCTCGCGCCTTGGCAGCGCTCGCTGATCTCACGTGCGAGAGCGGAGTAGTACATCGACCACCTGCCGGTTCCTTTCCTGGATTCGTCTGCCCGCACGCCCCAGACCTCCCCGTCACCGAACTTGGTGTGCGCAGCCCGGGCAGGCTGCGCAATCAAGGTCTCGAAGCCTCGTGCGGGTACATGAGCCGACGGGCTACCGCCGTGGTCCCATTCCCCGGTCCGGGCCATCACTGTCAGCAGCGTTGGTTCAGCGCGAATGATGTGCAGGTCCAGTCCCAGCTTCGTCGCAATCTGCTCGACGTAGGCGTAGGTCTCGGGGTATTCGAGACCGGAATCGAAAAAGGCTACCGGGACATCTGGGTCCGCCTGGCGGGCGAGATCGACAGCAACGACGGAATCTTTTCCACCGCTGAATGCGACGTACCCATCGAATTCGTCGAGGTGTTCGGCCACGCGATCGACGATCGTCGAAATGTCATGCCGCGAGGATCGAAGGGACCGTAGTCGAGTGAGATCGAGGCCGTCGAAATCGTTGCTACGCACCGCCACAACGATAGTCGGGACACGGACACTTCAGACTGGACAAAGCAGAAGCTGTACCCGAACAGGCGGAATTACCGGTTGCACAACGGCGGTCCGTGGGGCCGCTCGGCAGCAGTTTTCGGGGTGTTCGAGGTGTCCGGTGCCGGTGTTATGTTCGCCCGGATATCGTCCGTTGAATGAGCAAGAGGAAGAGGTGGCGACCGATGAGTCCCACAGAGTCCGACCCAGGCAGCGCGTTGCCCCGGTGGGTGGTCGATCCGTCGGCGGCGAACAATGCGACCGATCAGTCGAACCATTCCGAGCCGGAAGGGGGGTCGGAAGATCGCCACGATGGGCAGGACGGTGACCTCGTCCAGGACTCGGGCGTAGGCCATCCAGAACCCGCCCGTGAACAGCCTGTAGCCAGCGAATTCGTGCCGAACGACGCACCCAAAGTCGCAGCCAACAACGCTGATGAAAACGTGTCGAAAAACGTATCCCAAGCCCGGTCCAAAGTCGCATCAGAATTCGCGCAGAGAGACCGGCCCAGCTCCGCACCCAGCAGCTCCCCCTCGGCGAGCCAGCCCAATTCTGGTGCACATCGACCCACCTCGGAGCCGGCCTCACGGCCGCCGCGCGTCAACGATGGTCAGGCACCAATGCCGGACCGGCCCTCGGCCTGGCCAGGGCAGGGCGGCTCCGCACCCGCTGTTGAGCAATGGCACACCAACAAGTCGGTCGACAGTTCAGCACCGACGTCTCACCCGGAGCCAACAAGCGCCTCCGACTCTCTGGCAGTGACAGCTCATCGCCCCTTCACCTCGCAGCCCGTTCAGTTGGTAGAACCAGTGCCGACAGCAATTCCGACAGCAAGGCCGACAGCAGCTGTTGCCCCTCCGCGGTCGATCGACGAACTGGAGCTGATCCGCCGTGCGCAACTGCCTCCGAGCAAAGGTTGGCGACGGTGGCTCTACCGACTCTCGTTCGGTTCAGCCAATCCCGGACAGTCGCCGGCTGAACTCGAGTACGAGCAGCTCCTGCGCCGCGTACGGCAACCGGTTCGAGGGAACTACAAGATCGCAGTCCTGTCCATGAAGGGCGGGGTCGGAAAAACAACCACGACAACAGGGCTTGGATCGACATTCGCAGCACTGCGGGGCGACCGCGTCATTGCCTATGACGCCAACCCAGATTTCGGGACGCTCGCCTACCGCATTCACCGAGACAGTGACCGCACAGTGCGGGACTTGCTCGCGGACAAAGAAGTACACAGCTACTCCGACGTACGGAGCTACACCTCGCAAGCGCGAAGCAGGCTCGAAGTTCTTGCAAGCGAGCGTGATCCGTCCGTTTCCGAGGCATTCAACGAGCACGACTACACCGCCGCACTGCGCATCCTCGAACAGTTCTACAACATCATCTTGACCGATTGCGGCACCGGTCTCATGAACTCGGCCATGGCAGGGGTCCTCAAAGAAGCCGACGCATTGGTCCTGGTCTCCTCCGCGGCCAAGGACGGAGCGCGCAGCGCTGGGGCGACCCTCGAATGGCTGTCGCGACACGGCTTCGACGACCTGGTCAAACGCACCGTTGTCGTCATCAACGAATCACGGAAGGGCTCGACGGCCCTCGATGTCGAGCAACTCAAGTCCTACTTCGCAGAACGCACTCGCGCCGTCCAGGTCGTCCCGTACGACGACCACCTTGCCGAAGGCGACACCATCGATCTCGAGTTACTGGGCAAGCCTGCACAACGCGCGTTCGTCGAGCTGGCTGCTCTCCTCGCCGACGACTTTCCTGCCAACGTCGGCCGGCACGCACCAGCGCCCGGCCCGAGTCCTTGGTGAGTTGGACCGTGCCGGTGAAAGTTGGCCTGTCCGTGGTGTCCGGGCGCGCCGTTAGAGTGCAGAGATGGTCGAACTATCAAGGGGCAGTGCGGCGCTCGACGTTGTGACGACCGCCTACAAGGCCGCAACAGGATGCGCGGTTTCGTGGCCACCAGCCGGCGTTTCTGGTGACTCCGCGTGCGCGCGGTGCGGTGGCGCGACAGAAGGTTCCGGACGGCGAGTGCGTGAGACTGTGTCGAGAACGTTCACCGGGTTCGACGGGTGGGTAGACGTTGCGGCTCCTACGATGTGTCACGTCTGCGTCTGGGTGTACACGACAACGGCACTTCGCTCGGACCTCCTGCTGGTCACCAGTGATCCAGTGTGCGCCACAAAATTGTCGAAGACCCGCTTACGTCGCGTTCTGGGACAAGCGATCTCTCCGACGTCCGCCGTCGTGGTTCCGTTACGCCCTGGGCGCAAGCACATTCTTCCTCATGCCCGGTGGGGTCGGGTCGCCGTCGACGACGTCGCGCTTCCATGGACAGAGCACGACGCGGAACGCCTGAGCGCAGTCGTGCGATTGCGACGGCGAGGGTTCTCCCTGGCAGCGCTTGCGCGCGCAGCGCCGGCATTCAGCACGCTCAAGAACATTCCTCATCGAACGTGGACGTCTGTGTTCGCGGATTGGGACAGCCTCGATCCGTGGCGAGAGCGTCCTGTGTACCTCGACCTCGCAGCGACGGCTTCAACGTCAACCAGAGGCACGGCATGACCCCGACCAGAGCTACGACACCGACCCGAACCTGGCTGGACGCAGCGAGCTTTCTGCCGCCCGTCACCGGTGCGGCAGCAATAGCTGAACGACTGTTGTTGCTGCTGCACTACGGAATCAACTGGGACACCGGGTGGGTGGGACGCCGGAGAGAGCTGTACTGGGACCACCACCTGCCAGACCGAGTCCGGGTCGCGACATACACCGGCGGAGCCGACCTCGATCGATGGTGGAGCACCGTGGCAACCGATCTCGAGTCAGCGCCGTCGACGAAAGAACAACGCCTCGAACTATCGGTCCTTCTACGCGAGGAATCGATACCGGTCCTGACCCTCTTACGGGAAAACACCACCGCCCTCGTACTCCGAACACGGATCGTGGCCGAAGCTGTTCAAGCGCGCCGGTCCACCGCAGCGACTGCTACATCGCCCAGGAGGCAGAAGTGACCTCGACCATGCGCTGGCAGCTCGACATCACAGCGGTCTCGGCAATCTCGCACCGCGGTGAACACAGCGCCACCACAACGACCTTGTTCCGGCGCGAAAAAATACTGCAGCCCAACGGTTCCGCAGCCTTGGTTCCGATTGTGTCCGGGAACTCCTTCCGAGGGGCGCTCCGGCGGATCGGGGAGGAGCTATTACGGGACGTCCTCGCATACGAAGGGCTTCTCAGCTTGTCTGCAGCACACACACTTCGGAACGGGGGCAGCCTGACCAAGGTCACCGGAGAGCCGCTGTCCGGCGAACGGCTACACCGGCTCCGTACATTGAACCCACAGGTCAGCGTGTTCGGCGGGAGCGGCGGCGGTCGAATGATCGACGGCTGTCTCCGCGTGGGCAAAGTGATCCCGCACGTCCTCGAAACCGACCACCTCATGAGCCGTCCCGCACCGGACCGTGCTGTCTTGAGCCAATTCGACACCATGGCGCTCGAACGGTACAGCCGGTTCGACGATTCCACCGATCATGACTTCCCCGCAGTCGGCCGAACCGACGCAGCCACCGTCGACGGTAGCTCTCTGATGCGTTATGAGATCGAAACGCTGCCTGCCGGTACACGATTCGAGTCCTTTTTGCGTCTCGATCGCGCAACCGATCTGGACGTGGCCTTCTTCTCCGACGTCGTTGGCAGGTTCGTCGAGTCCGGAACCATCGGCGGGCGTACAGCTATCGGACACGGCCTCGTCCGCACCAGATTCGAGCGGACCCTTCTCGCCGGCGACGAGCCGAAAGAGCTCGACTGGCGAACCCATCTTCGAGAGCGCCGTGACGAGGCGCTGGAAGTCATGGAGGCGTTGACGTGATGAGGCCGTTCGAGGTAAAAGCACACCTGGCGGTCGGACTTGCGCATGCAGCTCCGTGGGCGACGAGCCTCGATGGCTTGCTCGCATCCGAGATGTGGGAAGACGAAAAAGCCGCTGCTCGGGACCGCGGACAGTACCTCGAAGCCGCCGGCCCCGACGAGGTGCCCGCCGATCTGGATCTACCACTCGCTCGGTGCACTCTGGGGGGAGGCGACGACTGGCATTGGTGCGCGACATACGCCTATCCCGAAGACCTGGCCGACGCCCCGGAAATCCATCACTGGAGCGGACGACCCGACCACCGTGCGCTCGAGCAACTCGCGAGGTACCGACCATCGGTCATCTCCGACCGGCAGGGCCGATATCGCGCACGCCAAATGCCGCTCCTACTGACCTCCACGCGGACTGTGCTCTGGAGAGGTGTCGGCGACATCGACCGGGTGAGCGCAACCCTGGCGTCGATCGATGCGATCGGGAAGAAGCGCAGCCAGGGCGAGGGGCAGGTGCTGAGATGGGAAGTGCAGCCCGTCGACATCGATGACTGGTCGGCCGGCCACCTCCATCCGAACGGCCACCTCGGCCGCCTGAGCCCACGCATCTGTCTGCAGGGCAAACCAACAGTCGAAACAGGCGGTTTGGGCCGAGGCGCGATACGGCCACCGCACATGCACCGGTCGAGAATGCGCGAGCTATGCATGCCATGGACACCCCAGTGACCCGTGAACACGCACCGGAAACGTTGCGGGACAGCAACTTGTCGGAGCCGAACGCCATACTGACAACCATGCGAATCCGAACCCTCGATGGTCCACCGCTACCTGCCGAAATCTTGGCCCATGCGGCGCGCGCGGTCGTTCTTGCGGACCTTCTCGCCGGCCAAGACATCACCTGCGGCGAGAAGCCTTCAGCGAGGAGCGACGCAAGTCGAGACGCTTCGACGATCAACCGCGGTTGATCGCGCCGACTGTAACGGGGTAGGCATCACCAGGCAGGTCTGACCGGCGAATCGCGCGTTGATTCACGCTGTGCGGGAGCGTATTCGGTACACCTGCCGGGTCGTGATTCCGAGCTGGCTTGCACTGGACTCGGCTGGGACGTTCTGGGCCGAAAGCGTGGCTATCGTGAGCGCCTGTTGTTGATGCCGGGTAGGCCGGCTCTCTATGGCTGTGGTGTGCTGAAGCTCTTGGCGCTCTCGTGGTGTCTTTCCGCCCCAAATTCCGTGTTGTTCGTTGTACGTCAGTGCATGGGCGAGGCAAGCGGCTCTGGCGGGGCATTCTGCGCAGACCCGCTTTGCTCTGCTGGTTGCTCCACCCGGGGGCGGGAAGAACTCCTCGGGGTCTGTCTGTGCGCACAATGCGTCCGAGCGCCATGACGAAATGTCCGCCGCCGCGGGCGGGGGCAGTGGCGCGGCGATGGCTGTTTCGAGCGGTGTCACGTGTTGGGTCCTTTCTTTCGGGCGACCCGGCCTTTTTCGAGTGGGTTCGACGATATCGAGGGACCCGGACACTTCACGCAGCACACGTGGCGGTCCGGTGCTCTTTGAGCCCGGACCGTCAATGTCCCCGGCACTGAGTGCGCCGGGGACGTTGACGGTTGGTGTGACTGGGTGAAAAGCGTTCTGACGCAGTAAGATTGAGGCGTCCTGTTGTTGGTGAGACTGACCATCTTGCCCATCTTTCGAGGAGTTTTGCGATGCCGGATTTGGCGACTGCGGTAACTGTTGTGGATGCGTGCGGGAGGGCTGGTGTCCCGTCGTTGTTGATCTCGGGTCCGGGTATGGGGAAGTCGAGCCTGGTTCGAGCACTTGCTGCATCCGAGGGGGTGTTGTGCGAAACGGTCTTGGGGTCCTTGCGGGAGCCCGCCGACTTCGCAGGCCTACCGGTAGTCCGTGAGAGTGGCGTGAGATTGGAGGCCCCGGATTGGGCGCGACGGCTACATGCAGAGGGTGGGGGCTACCTCTTTCTGGACGAGCTGACCACGAGTCCACCGGCCGTTCAGGCGGCGATGCTGGCAGTCGCACTGGATTTGAAGGTGGGTGATCTGCAACTGCCGAAGGGGACTCGGGTCATCGCAGGTGCGAATCCGCCCGATTGCGCTGCAGGGGGGTACGAGTTGGAGGCTCCCTTAGCAAACCGCTTCTGCCACATCGAGTTCACGCCGTCTGTCGATGAATGGCTCGACGGTATGGCCACGGGTTGGGCAAGCACGGCCTCTTCGCGTGCGGTGACCAGCGACGAGCAGCGGGAGGCGTTGGTGCGCAGTTCCATCATCGGGTACATCCAGCGTGCGCCCGAGGCGCTCGATGCGTTTCCGAAGGTCGGAGTGCAGACAGGTGGAGCATGGCCGTCTCGGCGCACCTGGTCGATGCTTGCGCGGGTGTTGCCACATCTTTGCGACGACGACAATGCGGCGACCAACGCGGTGGTATTCGGCTTGATCGGGGAAGGCGCGGGTGTCGAATTCCTCGAATGGCGTCGCAAGGCCGACCTCCCAGACCCCGTTGCCGTGATCGAAAACCCCGAGACGGCGTTCGATTGGCGCTCGCGTCCTGATCTGGTGTGGGCCGTGCTGTCCGGCGTGACGGCGTGGGCGGCCTCGCGGGGCACCGTCGAAGCGTGGCGCAACGCCTGGGGTCCGCTGATTGCCGCCGCCGAGGCAGGAGCACCCGACGTGGCCGGGGCTGCGGCACGCACTCTGGCGAAAGCGCGACCGGCGAAGGCCGCTGTTCCTGCGAGCGCGCGCCGGTTTGCGCCGATGCTGGTGGCAGCGGGTTTGGTCGAGGCTGCGGCATGAGCGGCGTGCGTGAGCTCGAGCCGGTTGAAATGCGAGCGTTCCGACTCGCGCGGCTGGTGTCGGCTGAGCAGATGCCGTACTTCATGCGCGCTCTGTTCGCAGCGCAACCCGTGGCGGCACCGGGCCTGGGTACGTTTGCGGTCGACGCTCGGTGGCGGCTGTACCTGGATCCGGATCTGTTGGTCGGGCCTTGCGCGTGGCCGGTGCCGATGGTCGGTGCAGTGCTGCTGCACGAGGTCGGGCATTTGTTACGGGCACACGCCGACCGTGCCGCCGCTCTGGCGAAGCCCATCGATCATCTGGTGTGGAACTTCGCGGCCGACGCCGAAATCAACGACGACCTGTTGGCTGCGGGAGTCAGCCTGCCCGAAGGGGTGATCACCCCTCAATCATTCGGCTGCCTTTCCGGAGACACAGCCGAGCAGTACTACGACTACCTGCGTGACCCGATTGCGCATCAGACTGTCACCGAACTCGTTGGCGCTGAGGGCGATCCGGGATGCGGATCAGGATCGGGGTGCCCTGCGGTCCCCGGTGAACTCATCGGCTCGGGAGAAGTGATCACGGAGGGACTGGACAATGCGGAAGCGGACCTGGTGCGCCGATCTATCGCGCAGGCAGTTCGCGAAGCAGCTGGTACCGGTCGAGGTAGTGCCCCGGCGGGACTGGTCCGGTGGGCAGCTGATGTTCTCGCCCCGCCCACGGTAGCGTGGGATCGTCTGCTACGGGCCGTAATTCGGCGTGCGTTGGCAGAGCAGGCGGGTAGGACGAACTATTCGTACTCCCGTCCCTCCCGCCGCAGACCTCGATGCCGCGATGGGCGAAGTGGCGGGAGTTCTCAAAGCTGGTGGCATAGCACGCGACCGGGTTCGGATTCTGGCGTGTGACGCCAAATCCACTACGGCACAACACGTACGATCGGTCGCTGATGTGACGTTGGTTGGTGGTGGCGGAACCGATATGAGGGTGGGAATCGCCGCAGCCAACGCTGCGCGCCCTGCACCCCACGTCGTCGTGGTGCTGACCGATGGCGATACACCCTGGCCCGACCGGCCCACGAGGTCCCACCTGGTGTGCGCAATCATCGGCGGCGTCCAGGGTAGGGGCGTCACACCGGCATGGGCATCGACGGTGCACGTGCCAGTCGGATCGGGGGCCACACGATGAACGAAAGCGGACCCGTGGAACTGCTCAAGTACGCAGACAGGGTGCTCACCGGCACTGGAATCGCCGCCGCCGATATCCGCATCGTCGTCGCCAGCGCAGCGGCCGACGCCGCCACAATGGCGTTGCGCGCAGGGTGGGAGTGCGCGAGCAACGCCCTGATCCTCGTCGACGGTGACGAGCGATGAGCGTGGAGTGGTTCGACCTCGCGCAACGCCTCTATGCCGCCGAAAAGATGCAACCGGTCCCTCGGCTGGCACATGCCACCTTCAAGCCGTCCAGAGCCGCCGTGGCCGTGCGTGCGGTCACGCGAGGAACAACGCTGGCCGTGTCCGTCGCTCGAGATGGATGCACCGAAGAGTCCGCGCACGACACCGAGGCTCTGGCCCTGCTCGCTCGCAACGGGGCAACGACGGTGGGTACGGCTGAACCGGCCATGCTGCTCACCGATGACGCCGCGACGATACCGAGCCTGCTGGCCCTGGCGCGTGCGCACGCCCACCACCCTGATCCGGACATAGCGGGGGCTGCCGCCATGATCGGATGGTGGGCCGATCGAGCCGACCATCCCGGAACGTCGGCGGTGATCGATCTGGTTGCTGCGTCGTCCTCGCGTCTGGTCCTCGGCACTGCGCCCGACGCCGAGCGAGCGGCCCGAACATGGCGTTCCTGGCTCGGCATTACCGACGAGAGCGTCGCAGGCCTGCATGAGTGGGCAGCGTGCATCGCAACGGGACCGCTGTTGCCGCTTCTCGATCCGATACACGACGATGACCGATACTCCTGGGATCGGACATTGTCGGCCACGACTGCGGGCCACGACTGGTCACGGCCGGACAACTCAGCTAGTGCGGCCATGGGACTACGGACCCGATGCGATGCCGCCGACCTCAAAGCCGCTGCGTTGCTGAGTGATCCACTGTGGCGAGTACGTGCGCTGCATACAGGACACGTGGCCCAGGGCATCGCATCGGTGGCGGCACCGCCGACAGGTTCACGCCGCCGCAACGTTTCGGTGTCGGTGACCTGCGACCGGCTGGACTCAAGGATGCGGGTTGATTCGGCAGTTACGGGATGGGTCGGATCACCGCTCGATCAACCCTTCGAGCGCTTCTCTGCCGACGTCACGTCCGCACAGGTGGTCAACGGCAAACTGACGCTCGGTATCGGGGTGTTCGGAGCGCACGCACCGAACGACGGAGACCAGGTGACCTTGATGCCCCAACCGCCTTCACCGGCGACGATGCGAGCAGGACGGGCGAGGTACTGGAATCTGTACCGCGCTCGCCGTTCCTGGCTTTCGACCGGACAAGCCCCGAGCGCCGTGCGCCGCGAAGTCCCGCTCGATGTCCTGATAGCGGGTGCAGAGGACGCTCCGTGATCAGAAGACGACCAAAAGTATTCATGAACAACACATTAGAAGAAGAACGGGACAACAATGCGTATCGTCGCACCCGGAGCGGACACCCCGAACCCCGACGCAACACCTTTCAAGGGAACCGAACCGTCATCGCCCGCCCATTGGCCCGGATCACAGATCATGGCCGACCCGATCACTGCACGCGTGCTGTTCTCTGTGTGGTCCGGAGACCCCGTTGTCGTCGTCCCGTCACCACCGGGCGCAGGAAAAACTCGACTGGTCGCGTTGCTCGCCGCCGCCTTGGCCCATCGCGCAGACCTACGGGTGGGTATCGCGGCGCAAACCCGAGAACAAGCCGTGGAAATCGCGCGTCGGCTCGGCGCGCTGACAGATCGAGCAGCGTTGATCTGGAAGGCGAAAGCACCCCTCCCCGACAGTGGAAGCACTCCCGTAGTGACAGGACGAAAAGTGCGGTGGTCGAATGAGACTGGCGCAATTCTCATCGGTACCACGGCGCCGTGGCTCTTCTCGGACCCGGACCGAATCGGTGCCGATGTGTTGATCGTGGACGAAGCATGGCAATGTACCTACGCCGATCTGGGGGCGCTCGGCGCGATGGCTCGACAGGTCGTCTGCGTCGGAGACCCCGGACAGATCGATCCGGTGGTCACCGGAGACGTATCGCGGTGGGAGGGCAGCGAGACCGCACCGAACCTGCCTGCCCCCCTCGCTCTGCAAGCAGCTCACGGCGATTCGGTCGGCGTGGTCCGTCTGCGACACACCTGGCGTCTCGGCGCGAGGACAACGGCCCTCATTCAACCGCTGTTCTACCCCGGCCTGCCTTTCACTTCCCGTCGCCCACCGGAGCATCTGACCGATTCCAGCGGCCCCGGCCTGCCCGAACTCGCGCATCGGCCAGTGCGGGTCATCGGAGGCCCAACCGACCCCGTCCTGGCCACACAGTGCGCCCTGCGCGCGCGAGAACTGCTGGACGCCGATGTGACCACACCGGACGGACAGCGGGCCATGACAGCGGCGGACCTGGCTGTCGTCGTCCCTCATGTCACGCAGGCTGCCGCTGTCCGGGCCTTGCTCTCGGATCACCCCGACGTACTGGTCGGCACCGCAAACTCTCTGCAAGGCCTCGAACGCGCCGCCGTTGTCGTGTTGCACCCGCTTGCCGGGTACCGGACAGCCGAGCCGTTCAATCTCGACCCCGGCAGAGCGTGCGTGATGCTCACCCGCCACCGAGCCCACATGACTGTGGTCATCGATGACGCCACCGCCCACGTCCTCGAACACGCCGAACCATCCCCGGCTCACGCCACCCACACCGGCCTGATGGCCGCACTGCACTGCACGCCCGTCGTGTAGCGATCCCCAAAAAGAAAGGCACACAACATGTCCGACACAAGTATCGAGTACAAGGCCGAGCGGCTATCCGGCATCGAGACGCCGAAAGAACTCCACGCATCGGTCGAGGGACGCGAGCGTCCGCGCATCGGCTACACCCTCGATACCCAAAGCCGGGACAACGGTGTTCGAGCGGCCAACGCTGCCGAAGGGCTGATCGCATACGCCAGACCGATCGGCCTCGAAACCGAGGAACTGACAACGGTGTTCGGAGACTTTCTGAGCGACCTGCGGCACCTTGCCGACGCCGTCGGCGTCGATTGGGACGCCGTAGACGAACGCGGTCAAGACCACTACCGCTGCGAGCTGTACGGGACCGAGTAGGGGACGCTCTGGGGAGAGGAGTGAGCGGCGGTTCGGTGCGCCGGGTCGCTGCTCGCCCCAGGCCCGTCCCCGGCACTGGGTGCGCCGGGGACGTTTTCGCTGCTGAGCCCTAGCGAACTCCGGGTCCGGTGGGTAGTGTCCTGGCGTATCGGCTTGGTGGGTGGTTCCACGAAGCCGCGGCGACGACGACTTCTGTTGTTGTCGGCGTTTTCACCAGATGAGCGGACTGACCATCCGACTTCCGAGAAGTGCAGAGGTGTGTCGAATATGAGAGTCCTCGTCCGGATCGACGGTAGGAATCATGTACCTGCGAGCAGTTCGGGTTCGTCGCGATATTGCGTGGTAGCCGTAGCGCGCGGTGTTGCGGGGGTGTTGGCTGTCTTCGCTGCATTTGCCGGCTTGGCTTGGGCTGCACTGCTGCGCCGGACCGACGATGCCGCCATCGACGGAGATCCGCGTCGTGTAGCGATGGTGTTCGCCGTTTCCTCCGTGGCGTGTGCTGTAGCAACCGGGATCGAGTGGCTGCTTCGACGGCGTAGCGGCGCAACGGATGCCAAGCCCGTTCACAGGGCACGGCCACCGAGAGAGGCTGCGTCGCGCCACCACCGGACTGTGAACTCGAATAGTCGGGCGGCAGGGGAGTTCGACAGGCCCGAGCGTCTGGCCGGTGCGACATCGTGACGAGAAGATTCGCCCCCGCACTTCGGATCGAGGTGATCGTCGTCCGCGATCCAGATGGTCCTACCCACATCCAAGTCTTCGTCGACGGTGTTCCGGCTGCAGCAACACAATTTCACATCGACGCAGGAAGGGGATGGACGTGGGGCGACTGGGCCGACACACGAGACTGCGATCTCGCGGTCATCTCATCCGGAGCGCGGGGAGCGCTCGAAGACGCCTACGACGATCCCCCCGGTGGTGACGCCGTCCGCGGCAGGATCGGTGACTGGCTGGACGGCGCTGAAAGGTCGGAAAATTAAGCAGCAGAGTGATATAGCGCCGCGTTGTTGGTCGCATAGCGGCACAGAGACCAGTCAGAAATTGATCGACAGACCGACCATCTGTCCCACAGAAACGGGAGTACCCATGCAATCCTCGATCTCGACAACGCGGCCGCCCTCGGTCGACCTCTCACCGCACGCACGAGCTGCCGGCAGTACCGGCTGCAGCTCGAACAGTAAGGCGCACAGCGCCATCGCCAGCGAAGTCCATCGCCGGATGCAACACGGCCTGTCTGAGAGGTACTTTGCTGCTACTCCGAACGCCGCCGACCGCTTCCGACCAACCGTTCCTGACCATGAGCTGACGGACCACGTTTTCGAGGTGGTTTTCGGATTGCGGTGGCGGCAGGTGTTCGACTTGGCGCGCACCCTCGACGTCGAGTCCGATCTGCTGGAAACCGCACCGGAGACGGTCAGCGCCGCGTGGTGGTGCGCACCCGGCTGGCGGAAAGCGACACATGCTGCCCACACGGCGGCCTGCGGCGACAATCGGCGTCACGAACTCACAGCGACCATGAACCTGCTCGGC
This sequence comes from Rhodococcus sp. 15-2388-1-1a, assembly GCF_002259145.1. Lineage (NCBI taxonomy): Bacteria > Bacillati > Actinomycetota > Actinomycetes > Mycobacteriales > Nocardiaceae > Rhodococcus > Rhodococcus sp. 15-2388-1-1a. Next base: position 207,810 of record NZ_NPFP01000020.1, read on the forward strand.
GTCCTCGGATGCGGGGCTGCCAGAGTCGCTGCCCGCGATGTCGGCCGAGGCTTGGTCGTACGAGATCTGATCGGTTCCGATTTCACTCAAGAGCACTACGACTACCTGACCGGGCCGTGGCGTCGCAACGTCGGCCCGGTCCATCCCGGCGACCGGCCACTAGACCAGTACCAGACGGCCCCGAACTCGCAACGCTTGTGACACCCGGGCGCATATTGCCCGCCCGGTGCAGCCACAGGAGAACGCTCCTGGGTTGCGATTCAGTGGCCGGCTGTCACAGACCTCACCGCCACGCTATCTACCCCGTGCAGGACTGCGTTTGCTATCGCGCTCACTACGAAAGGACTCCCTGATGGACCCACAATCCGGCCGAGACGGCCTCATCCACGACGTAGAGCGCCACCTCGCGGCCGAAGATGGCCGCCGCGAGGCTCGCACTGTTGCGCTTGCATGTGTCGGCTACGTCGTCGGCATGCTCGCGATCTTCAACGGGGCTCTGCCGATCGTGAAGGATCTGGTCACCGTCAGTTTGGTCATCTCCTTGGCCGGCACGTTGCTCGCTGCCTTCTCGGCTCTGACTCTGGCACTACTGCATCGTTGGTCAGACCGTTCGGACCGTAGGCGGCGCGGAAGCTGCGGGCATGCCGACTTGCCGGCGGAGGCGGTTCGATGAGCGCGCGCGGACGACTCCGCATCGCGGTGCCCATCGTGATGGCCGTACTCGCGGTCGGGACGTACACGTTCGGAACGCACGCCGATCCGCTCTCACGACTAGCGGTGGTCAACACCCCAGACCCAGCCGCGGCGAGCACGCCTGTACCCATCGCGCAGCTCCTCGCTCAGCTCGAAACGGTGGACTCGCTCGCAGACGTCGATGGATACGACCGATCCTGCAAGAAGGGCTCAGGGTGCGTGTTCGGCCCGGCGTGGACCGATGACTCGTCCGCCCCTGGATCGCACAACGGCTGTGACACTCGAAACGACGTCCTGGCAACCCAACTGATCGACGTCGAGTTCAAGCCCGGAACCCGCGACTGCAAAGTCGCAGCAGGGATACTCCACGACCCCTACACAGGATCGACGATCGACGACCTCGGGAAGATTCAGATCGATCACGTGTACCCGTTGGCGAGGGCGTGGGACGCAGGGGCGTGGGCCTGGTCGATCGACCAGCGAACCGCCTTCGCCAACGACGTCGACATCAACTTGCTCGCGGTGGACGGACGTACGAATCAGCAGAAGTCGGACAAGGGAATCGACACCTGGCTGCCACCCAACGCGCCATACCAATGCCGTTACGTCACTTCGTATCTCACCGTGGCCGCGAAATACGACCTCGACATCACCAGCGCCGATGCGCGAACAGCGTCGAGCGTCTGCAGCCAATGACCCAACGTTCGGAGGACGCCATGACCGAAACCGACCCCACCACCGACACAAACGCTGTCCCGCTCCACCCCAACCCATGGATCATCACGACCGCACCTGATCGAAACAGCTACACGATCGAATTGCCCAGCAGGGGGATCTCGTTCGCGATTGACGCCGATCTACGATTCCAGCTCCTCGATGCCCTCCACGACCCGGAAGAGCGATGATGGGCGACGCCACGGCCATCGAATGGACCGACGCAACCTGGAACCCGGTCACCGGCTGCACCGCAGTCTCGTCGGGCTGCGATCATTGCTACGCCCAAACCCTCGCTGAGCGGTTCCGCGGCACACCGGGGCACTACTTCGAGCACGGATTCGACGTCGAGATGCGCCCCGGCAAGCTCGACCAGCCGCTGCGATGGAGCCGGCCACGCCGGATCTTCGTGAATTCGATGAGCGACCTCTTCCATCCAGCAATCCCGGACGACTACATCGCCCGGGTGTTCGCGGTGATCGCGCTCGCCCGCCAGCACACCTTTCAATTGCTCACCAAGAGACCCGCTCGGATGCGGGCACTGCTCCAGTCCGATGCCTTCCGCCGCGCCGTCGACGACGCCATCGCTGGCGTCGTCGCAGCCTTCCGCCCCGCCGATGTCTGGTACCAGAGCTGGCCGCTGCCGAACCTGTGGATCGGCGTCTCGGCCGAAGACCAGAAGACTGCAGACCTGCGAGTATGGGCGCTGCTGGACACGCCTGCAGCTCTTCGGTTCGTCTCTGCCGAACCGCTCCTCGGACCGATCGACTTCACGCGCCTACGACCCAGCAGAATCGGAGGAGCGCTGACTCGCGACGGGCTCCGTTCGGTCGAAGACTCGAAATGCGGCGGCGAGCGCGAACCAGCGCTCGACTGGGTGATCGTTGGCGGTGAGTCCGGCCGCGGGGCACGGCCTATGCATCCGCGATGGGTACGAGAGATCCGGGACCAGTGCACCGCTGCCGATGTGCCCTTTCTGTTCAAGCAGTGGGGCGAGTGGGCACCAGCGGAGGTGATCGCCAGATTCCGCGACTACCACCACTTCGACGACGGCACCGAAGTTCGACGAGTCGGCCGTAAGGCCGCCGGCCGGATCCTCGACCGACGGGTGTGGGACAGCGTGCCCGACGGAGCCGGACGATGAGAGGATCGCTCGACATCACGGCATCGGACTTCTTCTGCGGTGCCGGCGGATCTACGACCGGAATGATCGCCATCCCCGGGGTGAGGGTATCGGCAGCGTCGAACCACTGGGACAAGGCAATCGAGACGCACCAGTACAACCACCAGCACACCGAGCACATCCTCGCGGACCTCTCTCAGATCACTCCGAAGCTGTTTCCTCGCACGACAATCGGATGGTTCAGCCCCGAATGCACCTGGCACTCGAATGCTCGCGGGGCCAAGCGCCTCGCCGCGCAGATCTCGTTACTGTCCGACGACCTACCGTCCGAGGCCGCCGAGCGATCGAGGGCGACGATGTGGGACGTCGTTCGGTTCACCGAGTATCACCGATACGAATTGGTTTTCGTCGAGAACGTCGTCGAGATCTACTCATGGCCTCTCTACAGGCCATGGATCGCGGCGATGCACGCCCTCGGTTACGAACATCGCCTTATCTGCCTGAATTCGATGCACTCATGGACTTTTGGGACACCAGCGCCGCAGTCCCGCGATCGCCTCTATGTGTGCTTCTGGAAGGCCGGCAACCGGGCACCTGACTTCGAGACCGTGGTCCGTCCGCCGGCAACCTGCTCTCGCTGCGGGCCCGTGCGTGCGTTGCAGGCCTGGAAGAACCCAGGGGTGGCTGTGGGTAAGTACCGTAGCCAGTACTCCTACCGGTGCCCCGCACGTGCGTGTGCGGACACCGTGCTCGAGCCCGACTGGCTCCCTGCCTCGACCATCATCGACTGGACCAAGACCGGCCAGCGGATAGGGGACCGCACTCGTCCGTTGAAGCCGAAAACGATCGCACGAATCCAGGCCGGCATCGACCGGTATTGGGCAGCTCCGCATGCCGAGGACGCGAGAGAAGCCGCGGGCACGCTGTTCGAGTATCGGCAGGCAAGATCACGGCCGTCTGAGGGGCGGGCCCCGGTGTTCGAGCCGTTCGTGTCGGTGCTGCGGGGCCAGTCGAAGAATCATCGAACCTCGGAGGCGCTGTCGACCGTATCCGCGGGCGGCCGCCATCATGCGGTGATCACCCCGTTCATCGCAGAGCTGCGAGGTGGAGGTTCGACTGCGCGATCGGTCAGCGACGCTCTCTGCACCGTGACGGCATCGGGTAACCACCATGGCTTGGTCGTGCCCGCTGCCGCTCACCATCGAAAGTCCACACGCCGACCGATCGCTGTCGAAGACCTGTCCTTCAGAATGCTCGACGTACCGGAACTCAAAGGCGCAATGGGCTTCGCGTCGACGTACGTTCTACGCGGGGGAACCAAGCAGCGAAATGTTCGGATGTGCGGAAACGCGGTTACCCCACCGACCTCGCGAGATATCGTGGGAGTCGGCGTGCAGAGCTTGAGCCGTTGACATCGGCCAAACAGTCGTTCTGTAGTTGCATTCATGGTTCCCGGGCAAAGGGGACGCACCGATTCTGTTGTCGTCGCCTCTCCTCCAGTTTGATCATCGTCAGACCCCGTATATGCGGGTCCTGACGGAGATCGGAGAAGTCATGAGCGACGACCGGGCTAGCCGAATCGATCCATCCAGATTGCACTTGCTCGACATCGAGAACATGGTGTCCGGCGACGTTTCCGCTGTCCGATGCTCCGCCTGGTGGGCGGACTACGTCACCGATGTGGGTGTCGGAGAGCGTGACCAGATTACGGTCGCCGCAGCCTGGCGACATGCCGCGCCGGCATTCTTCGCCGTCCCGGCGAACGCTCGGCGTATCGGTGTCACGTCCGCGCCGGATGCCGCGGACCTCGCGTTGCTCGATTCGGTGGATGTGGGCAGGGTGGCTCACCAGCACGATGAGGTGATCATCGCGTCCGGGGACCACATCTTCGCACCGCTTGCACGCGCGCTCCGGGCTGCCGGCGTTCGAGTCGTTCAGGTCGTTGCCTCCGGCGTCGGTGTGAGCGCCGAACTGTACTGCAGCTGTGACGATCTGATCTGTCTTCGTGGATCGGACCGTGTTGTCGAGGCGCATAACGCGCATTCGACGAGCGCAGCGCGGCGTGGCCCACGTGCGTCCGAGCGCAGCTCGGGTGTCGCCGTGTTCGCAGCGCGGATGGCCGATAGTCGGCCGCAGTTACGGACTACCGATCGGGCAGCGCAATGAGCGGGGAAGGCAGCGTGACGTCCTACGACGACGAGGAGCCAACGGTCTATCCGGACGGGTCGGTCGGCGGCGGAGTCGAGCGAGGGGGTGAGGAATTGAGCGGCCAGTACGGGCCGAGTCGTTTCTCCCAGGCGCTCGTGTGGTGCGCCGGCCCGACGTACGTACGTACTGCGCCCGTTGGTACATGGACTCTGCTGCAGAGCGTCGGAGTAGCTGGTTTGTTCTCGACAATGATCGTCGCGCTGAGCGCGACGATCATTGCGGGGCTTGCCGACATGGGTCCTGTGTGGGCATCGATCGTCAGCGTCGTTGTTGCCGCCCTCTACTTTTCGTATCGCCGCCTCGTGGTGGCGACCGTGGCGTCCACCGTGTTCGCGCGGTCGCGACGAACCGGATCGCATCTCGTCAGTGTGGCCGTCATGGCGTCCGTGAGCGTGCTCACTGCCGGGACGGGTTCCTGGGTGTTCGGGATGGCGATCTTCGGGCAAGAGGTTCGCTCTCAGGTCGCGGTGAACGTGGCGATGCATCAACAAGACGACTTGAACGAGTGGTACCGCAGCCGAGAAGCCAACCGTGATGTCGCGTCGAGGATGTACGCCGAGCAACTGTCGCAGCCTGCGCAGATGCGAGACAGCCTGCAGGACGCAGTCTCCGGTCTTGAAATGCGCGAAGCCGGGGCCTGGCAAATGGTGATGTGCGAGATGACGTCTTCACCCGATTGTTTTTCCGGCACAGGCGAAGTAGGAATAGGCCCTCGGTCGGTGGCGGCCAATGAAGAGCTGGATGCTGTCACCACTGAGCGCACTTCGGCCCAGCAGCGGCTTGCCGAGTACACCGTCTTTCCGGTGCCTGCCCCCTTCGACGCAGTCCAACTTGCAACGTGCGGATACTCGAAACAGACGACCGAGTTGACGCCCTACGATTCCGACCGCTGTCAGGGCATGCTGCTGGTCGAATCGAGCGTCGACCAACTCGCCCCGGAGCACCCACCCGCGCGCTCGAGCAACGGGCTTCTCCCGCACCTCGAGGCATTCGGTTCCTTGCTGTGGAACTCCGAGAACGCGGGCCCGGTCTGGCTCGTCGTGGTCGGGCTGTTCTTCGTTCTGGTCAGCGTGGATCTCCTACCTCTGTTGTTTCTCGTGCAGAGCGGCCGACGCGGATGACTTCTAGTTACTTCAACACCTGCGACCATCGTGATGCCGATCCCGTCGGCGTTCAGCAGCATTCGGAAAGGCCACGGCCATGACAACCCCCACCCGACCGGACACGATCACTCGACCCGGCCCCATCGCACGCTTTCTACTCGGTTGCTGCGGTGCCAACTGGATGCACATCAAGGAAAAAGCGGAGCTCAACTGGTACTGCAGCCTGGGGATGTCGGTGATCGTGACCTCGATCATCTCGGGCATTTCCGCAGTGCTGCTCGCTACCACTGGCTACTCGAATCTGCCGCTGGCGCTGGTGATTGCCATCGGAGTGGTGTGGACGATCGTCGTGTTCAACGTCGACCGCCTGATCGTTTCCCGGCCGCTCACCTCGTCGCGGTGGCGGAGCAAATTCAGCCTGTTCTTCGTGCGCTTTCTCCTCGCCGCGGGCATCGCGATCTTGATGGCCGAGGGCGTTGAGCTGACGCTTTTCGACGACGAGATCTCAGCGCAGGTCGATCGAGACAACAATGCTGCAGCAGTCCGGCAGCAGAACGAGTACAACCAGGCTCGGCTCGATGCCAAGGCATCGGCAGAGCAGAGGTACAAAGAGCAAATCGAGTACCCGAACACAGCCGTCGACCGTCTCACGGCCTCGGTCGATGCCGCGACGAAACAGGTCGAGGACGCGAATCGCGTGCTCAAGTGCGAATCAAACCCGGCACCGGACTGCGAGACGGGAACCGGCATCCCGGGGCTCGGCGCAGAAGGACAAGAGGCCTCCGCTGCAGTCGCGAGAGCGAACGAAGCGCTTCAGCGAGCAGTCGCTGCGCGCCAGGACTACACGGTGATACTCAAACCATCAGGCTTCACCGCCGACCAGTTGCAAGCGTGCGGCCAAGGACCGACGAGCACTGACCTGACACAGCAGGCCATCGATACATGCCAAGCACAGATTCTGGTCAGCGAACAGGTCAACGCTGTACCGGTACCCAGCGAGGCTGACACCAGCCAGAACGGGCTACTGCGTCGGATCGTCGCGCTGTCCTCACTTGCCTCCGGAGAACACGGAACCACTATCTGGGCAGTACGCATCCTGTTGTTCATCGTGCTCGCCAGCATCGATCTGGTGCCGTTGACCGCGAAGTTCGTCGGCGGCACCACCGGTCATGACGCGCGGGTCCGCAAGGACAGCATCGACGCGAACAACGAACTGGCCGAGAAGATCAACGACTCTGTGCACGCTGTTCCACACTTCCTGGAAAAGCAGAGGGGATGGAAGAAGCCCGCGGCCGATCAACGCCGCGCGTTCTTCACCGACGTCTTCGAGAAACAAGCCGACGACATTCGGGGGCGCTGGCAATCCCCGACCAACGCCCGTGACGATGTTCTCGATGAGCCGGAGACACTCGTCGACCCGGACTCCGAACCGACGAACGGTGTCGGACCCGGATACGTCCTCCGAACGACTGACGGGGACAAATTCCAGCTCGTGGAACCACTCCCGGACGCTCGAACACGGTGGTACGACCTCTGGCTGTGCACCAGAAAAGATCGTGAGGACGAAGACCAAACGACTCGGGAGGAATACTTCGTAGCCAAGATCGGGAAAATCGATCCTGCGTTTGCGCCGGCCAAGCAGCCAGCGTTAAAAGGGCTCGAACGCGACGTTCTCGCTCGGCTCATTCCGTTGGGTCGGCACCATGTCGTCGACATAGTCAGTGGACAAGACGTGCAGCTAGACGACGATTCCGAGAGACCGTTCATCGTCATGAGGCACTACCCGCTAGGCGATATGAAGAAGTACGTGGAGGACCGATGGGGTAACGAGGTGCCGATACTTCCACTGCTGGAGTTGATCCACCAGACGCTGGAAGCTCTGCTCGTGACGCACCGCGCCGGCTTCCTGCACCTCGACATCAAGCCTGCCAACGTCCTTGTCGACTTGATCAATGGAGAACCTCACGCTGTGCTCACCGACTTCGGTATCGCCGGAGCGACCCGCGCATTCGATCAAGCAGGGTTCACCGACATGGACTCCACCTTCACCGGCACGTACAACTACGCCGCGATCGAACAGATCCTCCCGGGGCGCGGACTCGGCCATCAAACGGCACTGTGCGACCTGTGGTCAGTGGGCGCAATGGTCTATCGGCTCATCTCGGGGGCGTACCCGCGTGACTTCGCCGAGTCCCGTTGGGTCGACATGCCCCTGCTCGACAACGGCAAAGTCGACCGCCGATCGGACGAGTACCGACGGTGGCTGGAAAAGACCAGGCCTGACGCGCCCCGGCTGGACGTCATCACCCCCGGTGTGCCTACGCCGCTTGCTGATCTCGTCGAACGATGGCTATCGAACAACCCACTCGATCGAGTTGATCGCACTGCTCTGACGTTGGCCGAGGGTGAGAGCCTGTCCGACCCCGGTGCGCTGCTCGAGAACCGCGGTGACGAAGCCGTGATGTCGGACGCTCTGGCACGCCTCGGCTCGACGGTCAGGGGCATACGATGAACAAGCATCTACCACTGAGAGAGGCACGTGCGATGGTCCCCAACTCTTCGCCAGTTCCGCCCGCGAAGATCGGGATCCGCGAGGCACTGCGTACCCGGATAGCCTGCGCTGCGTTGTGGATCGTTTTCGTCGCTGTGCTGGTCTTCGGTGTGGGGAGAATCGACTTCGTCCGTGACAACGCCGCACTGGCAGTCTTTCTCGTGGGAAGTGTTGTCCCACTGATGGTGTGGCGGTTTGCTGGTATTGGCATTTCAGACCTGAAGTATCGCCGCGAACGTGGGCAAGGGCTTGGGTCCCAGGCCGGTGCTTCATGGACCGATCGCGAGGAACAGACAGAACACGATCCCTTCGATCCTGTGGCGCAATCACAGGCCGCCTCCCCCCGCCGCGACGATCGGAATGACATGTCTCGCAACCTGTTCGACTTCCACGATGAACGCCGTCCGGAGCGAACACCGGCACCGCAACCGTTCGGTCCCGACCGGGTGCTACGGCAAGCGAGTCCGGACGATTTCAGTGCGCCTCGTGCAACGGTCAACCCGGACAGCCTGACCGTCACCCGTCACGTTCCACTCGGCGGTGAAACCGACTCTGTGCAAAGCGAAATGACCGATATCGGTGTGCCCCCTGCGTCTCGCGTAATCGATCGTGGCGAGCCCAGTACGAGTACGAGCACCCGAGGCGGAGCCCTTGACCGGTTGTTCGGCCGATCGACGGACCGGATCGATACCGAGGAATCGACAGTAGGTCGAATACTGTCGTTTCCCGGCGGCGGCGGTGGCGCACTCTTCTTCGACGCCGACAGCGCGACGGACGCCGGCCCGCGCAAAGAAAATCAGGACTGGGCGATCCTCAGCGGGTCTTTGCTGGGTATAGCCGATGGGGTCGGCGGGCGGTCTGCCGGCGGTCAAGCATCTCGCGCTGCGCTGCGGGCAGTCCGCGATGCGATCGAGGAAGACGGCATGAGTCTGGCGTCGGCGGTTACGCGTGCGAACACCGACGTCCGCGCGCGCCAGGACGACGACCCCGCGGATCGAGGAAGAGCAACGACTCTGGATATCGTTCACTTGGATGAAACCGGCTATCTGTACGGCGCCCATGTCGGTGACAGCCGCGTCTACATTCTTCCTGCGCGAGGTCGGCGACTGAGAAGATTGACGGCAGACCATTCGACCGGCAACACGCTCACACGCAGTATCGGTGGTGCGCGGTCGGTCACGCCCGATGTGTGGGCCCACGAGGCAGAACCAGGCGACATCGTGCTCGTCGCCACGGACGGTCTGTGGAAAGGCTCACTGCACGAGAATGACATCGAATCAACGTTGGTGGAGGCGCGACAACGCTCCACGATTCACATCGCAGAACGCCTCGTTGAGATTGCCAAAACCGGTGCGACCGACAACATCACAGTGATCGTGGGCCGAATCCAGCGCGCGTGAACTACAGAATCCATCGGTTCTGTTCGTGAAGGCCGTAGCGCGTCATGCTTTCCTCGACCGAGGAGGAAAGCATGACTGCTCTGATCATCATCGCAGCACTGGTCGCTACAGCCGCTGTCATTGCGAAAGTGGTTCGGACCCAACGCGCACAGGGCACTTTCGCGGGGAACGCTCCTCGCGCCGTCTCCAAGACGGTGCAGGAGCGTCTTCGGGTTCCTCTACCCACCCCCGAAAACGTTAGTGTCCGGGTTCTGGACAAGATCGTGAGCGGTGCGATCGGCACCGCTCGAACGAAGTTCATGCCGGTAGGCGTGCTCCTCGAACTCGCTCCGGAGATGTATGAACGCGTCGTGCCGATCTGGGTGCAGTTCTCCCGTGAACTGGGAGAAGATCTCGCCGCCCGTGCTGAAGCAGAATCGTGGAACTACTCCGGCGTTGCGTTCTCCCTCCGCGCAAACCCGGCTCTCGGCCGACGAGATGTCGAGGTAGTACTTCGCTATCCCGACGGCGACGACTCTCCGACCGACCAAGTCGGCGACGTCCCTCGCCGACCGCGCGGCGAGGACGACATCACCGATGTCGCGCCGGGTGACGCCTCCGAGCTGTGGTTCGCCGATCTGCCCGACGGTCGACGCGTCGCTCTTCGCAAGGGTCGGCGCTACGTGGTCGGCGCATCCTCCACATCCGACATTGTCGTTTCCTCGCGGACCGTCTCACGGGCACACGCTGCCCTGCGCTGGCATCCCGCCGCTCAGGTGGTCGAAGTCGAAGATCTCGACAGCACCAACGGCACCTGGCTCGACAACAGCCGGGTGGCCCCCCGCGAACCGAGGGCGGCGACGTCCGAGTGCGTGATCCGACTGGGAAAGCACGACCGGATACGTCTGGTGAAACGAAGTGCCTCGGGGGCGTCGAGATGATCGCCGACATGCTCGCGACGCTGTCCGTACTGGCGCTCACAGTTCTCGCCCTCCTGCGGGTACACACGGAAGCGGTGGCGACTCGACCAGCAGGTGGCGGCGCACCCGGTTTCAGCGGCGGGCAGAGTTCCAGCGACCTCGCGGCTCTTGGGGGACCTCCCGCGCTGGTGCTGACTGCAGCAGCCCAGCTGGGTTGGTCCGTGCAGCATTCGTTGCTCTACGTCGCGGCGGCAGCGGTGGTTCCGATCGTGTTGTGTGCGTTCGTTCGGCGCGTTGTGGGCGCATCCGCCTCCCTCGTGATCCCAGTCGCCGCCTGGACCCTCACGTGCCTCGGTGCCGTGACGGCGGAGAGGCTCTATCCGGGTAGCGGCGTCGACCAGGCGCGGTGGGCCTTGGTCGGGGTGGCCGCGTTCCTCGTCGCTGCGTGGATCGGCAGTACGTGGAACACCACCGCTCGCTCGATCACGGGGACAGGCGTAGCGGTCGCAGGTTGTGTCGCACTGACGCTTCCCCTCATGCCCGGGATCGGCGTACTAGTCAACGGTGCCCCTGGTTGGATATCTGTCGGGCCCTTCGTCGGACAGACGGGCGATCTGGCCAGAATCCTGATCATCATCGGATTGGGATCGATGCTGTATGCCGCAGGACCAGCGCTGCGAGCGGGAAGGGTTACGCCCGCGTTGCTAGCCTGCTGGCCGGTCGCCTTCGCCGCGGCCCTCGGTGGCTACGCATCCGACCTCGGTCCGGTACTCGTGCTCACCGGTGCAGTAGCAGTCATGCTGATCGTGTGCGGCCCGCCACCGCGCGTCTGGATCGGATTTACGGCCGTCGGTACAGTCCTCGTCGTCGCAACCTTTTTCGGTGTGGGAAAGCTCCGCGCCCGCATCGACCAGATGTTGAACCCCATCACGTCCGACGGACAGCTTCAGAACACAGGCGCGGCACTTCGGTCGTTCGCGACCGGAGGCTGGCTCGGCACCGGCTTCAACAACGGATCCCCGCTCGACGTCGCCAACGTAGAGAACGACTTCGTCCTCGCCGGCATCGGAGAGGAACGGGGAGCGATAGTGGTCATAGCAATCTGTTGCCTATTCGGTGCCTTGGTCACCGCCTGCTGGCTGTCGGCAATCCGTGCCACCAGCGCAGGGCCACGCCTGATCTCGACCGGCCTGGCAGCCATGGTGTCCGTGCAAGCCCTGTACGTCACGCTCGCCACCATCAACAAGGTGCCTGTCACGGGGATGGTCGTCCCGTTCCTCTCCAACGGAGGAAGCTCGCTGACCTGTATGTGGATCGCCGTCGGGCTTATCGTCGGCATCGGATCCCACCGCTGGCGGCCGGTTCCAAGCGTCCCCGAACTCCGCGTTGTCGCACGCGTCGACCGAACGAAGTGGGCGATCCTCGGACTGTGGTTGATCGTCATCACTTTGGTTGCCTGGCAAACCGTCGTACCCGAAGTTCCCGCACGAACCGCAGCCCAGGATGCCGCGTCACGAAACCCCGGCCCGGTTGTCTTCCGCGACGGGACGCCGTTCCTCGTCCCATCGACGATGCGTGACGCGACCACCGATGCCGACGTGCAAACCCGCACCCTGGAGTCGTCGATACCGCAGCTCAACGGAGACATCGACGCCGCCTACTTCGTCGCCACGAACATGAGCGCCGGCACTTGCTTACGACCATGGCTGGAACACCTTGTTGTGAAGAAGGCATGCGAATCACCGACAATGGTCACCTCCCTCGATTCAGCGGTCCAGACCGCTGCCCGCGACGGTCTCGAAACCCGCGGATACGAAGGGGACGTCGTAGCCTTGGACCTCAAGGACGGCAGTATCCTCGGCCTCTACTCACACCGCTCGGACCAACACTCCTATGACGCCGGCTACCCGGCGGTGTATTCGCAAAGCGCACCGGGATCGACGTTCAAAACCATCGTCGCAGCCAGCGCCCTGAGCGCAGGACAGAACACCACCACGCCGGTTCGCGACGAATACACACCCCCGGGCGGGGTCGGCATCGTCCACAACGCCGGCAACATCGAAGGCGGCGGCGATCTGACCCAGGCACTTGCGGAGTCCAGTAACACCGCATTCGCCGAGATCGCCATCCGAACCGGTCTGCAGTCGATCACCCAGATGACCGCGGTGCTCTCCGCCGATTCCGCCGACTTCCCGACTCACCCCGGCATCGTCGTGGGAGGCGTCGGCGACGACCCAGATGCGCTTGCGCGCACGGGATTCGGTCAGCAGGACGTCCGCGCATCACCGTACGAAATGGCCGTGGCGGTGGGCCGACTCGCGACGAACGGAGCACTACCCCGCGCGCGGGTGCAGCTAGGGCAATGCACAGACGACCAGCTGGATGTCGACTCCGTTACGTCGCCACCGGCAACCGCACTCGTTCTCGACAACCCGGTTACCGGACCCGTGCTCGACGGTATGCGGGCGGTCGTGCAGGACGGACACGCAGGCGAGCTCGGGATTCTCGACATGCCGGTCGCCGCGAAGACCGGCACCGCGGATGACGACCGCGGTTCCTACGACGGCTGGGTAGTCGCACTCGCGCCGGCAGAGAACCCCGAAATAGTCATCGCCGTCCGAATCTTGGGCGGTGAACAGTCGCCTCGATCCGGTGCAGCGGATGCCGCTCCCGTCGCAGCCGAGGTAGCGGTGGCGGCAATCGACGCAGTACGAGAAGATATCGGCCCGTGTCGCAAACCACAAGGAACGCAGGGAAAATAGTTCATGACGGCAACGAATTACACCACGGTCGAAGTGTGGGCCTCGGACATCGTCAAGTACCGAGATGACGGTGCGAACAACAGGCGCGTCCCCGTCGTAAGGTTCAGCCCGCCGAAACAGGTCGGACCTGCGATCCAGCTGGAGGAAGGGGACCGCCTCGAAATCGGTAGGCCCACCAAGAACGTCACCGACGGATACAGACGACTAGATGTGCCGGATGCACATAAGGCGTTCTCTCGGAACAGTTTTTTGATCACGGAGAGGGCGGACGCGACGCAGGTTAGGACCAAGCAGCGCGGAGGCTGCCATATCCAGTGGTGGGGTCACGCAACAGCTAGAGCGCTGAGAATGAACGAGAATTTTTTCGTGACAACGGACCCCACGTCGTTCCGAGTCGATTGCTCGGGACCGTTGGAACGCGGTCAAACGACATCCCACGAGCAGGCAGTCTGGGTGCTCGTACATCCGGGCAGGGTGCATCGGTTGCCACCGACGTCCCCGAACTATGTTCCGGGCGAATTAGAAACCGGTCTCACAGCCGGAGAAGACCCGACTGACCAGTACTTCTACCCAAAGGTCGTGCCGGGGACCAAGGCGCATCGGGAGTATCTGGCCGCACTCGATCTAATCGAATGGCACTTCAGCGATCTTCTGGAGTGGCCGCCGCGTTTCGAGCCTTCGGCGAGCAGGCCCGGGCTCTCTGGCGAGCGTCAGAAGGTGCTGCTTTTCCGTCACGCCCTGACCCAAGTCGGGCACCACGTCGATGCCGACGCCATTCACGCTCTCCCGGATTCGTTTCTACAGTGGATCGTCGCGCACAACATGCTGTCGTTCCACGATCATCGGCAAGACTCGCGCCTGGGATCGCTCGACTAGAGCGATCCCCGATCACTGTCCGGGCGTATCGCCGTGTTCTGTCAAGAATGCGGGCGAAACACACTGACTCGGCACGGCTGTACGACCGCAGTGATCAGGGCGTCCGCCAAGGTGGGATCGCTCGCAGGAAGCGATCCCACTGCAAGCACCAGCCTGTTATTTCGAGTGACGTCTCGCGCCGCCCACGTTTCCGGGAACGCTGCCATGTCGTCCTGACCGTCGGCCGACTCGGCTGCACGATTGGTCGTCCGCGCTCCGCCGTCGAACGCCGGCCGAACCACACACCCAGACGCGAGCATTACAGCCAAGCACACCTTCGCAACTACCTCGGCGCGTCCGGACCGGGCTACGAGCTGCTGGGACGCCGCCTCTATCAGATCAAGAAACTCCTGATCTCCGTCGCCGAGTGAGGTCAAATATTCGTGCCACGGCTGCGCGTACGGACGTTCGGTCAACGCGACTCGTCGAGCGCGTGCGAGTTGCTGTTCGAGGACGAGATCAACGGTAGCGCGGCGCAGTTCGATCGGACCCCGAACATCAACAGCGTGAACCCGAATAGTGTTGTTGCTGTGGGCCGCTACCGGATCCCGTGAGACGTGGGAATGGATACGAAAGTTTTCGGTTCCGGGTGTGGATCACAGTGCAATCGTCCCCGGCCGAGTCGGTGCTCAACAGGATCGATGAGTTCTGCTCAGCAATTCACGACGGGTCACTGTTGTTGTCACGTGCGCGACGTCGAGGGTCGTTCAATCAACTACGCTGGGTGGGCAATCCTCTTGCAGGGCTATGGGGCGGGGCTGCGTAACTGTGTCGAGCGACGGCTTCCCCGCCTGGCGGCAAACCAGCTCCAAACCGGGTTGTCGAGCGATGCAGTTCGATCAGGTACTTGGCAAGCCCGGCGAGCTCGTCGCGGAGACGCAGAGACCGAGACCAAGGGGCGGTCACCTGCTAGCTAGATGCCTGCGATCACGTCGTCGCGAAGCGCGTCGGACGACTTAGTGAGGCTCTGTGCTGCGGCAGCAAGTGCTCCTGAGATCAGTCTGAGCTGGTTCCCTTCAGCAGGTTGCCCAGCCTCGGTAGCTGCAGCGTAGGTGTCGAGAACGAGAGCTAGGCGAGCCAGTTCTTCCTGCGTTTGCGCAAGGTCTCGCTTGGTGCCGTCCAGTGTGGACTGCAGAGATTGAATGCGGAGGCCGGCGTCGTGGATCGTAGAACTGGCCTGGTCCAGCGAACTGGTGAGCGTCATGCCCGCGAGAATACATCGCGAATACGAGGTCGAAATGGGAGCTATCAACGCTGTTGGTGGCGGAGCGGCCGCGCCGTGGGCTATCCAAGGTTCGAGTAACTGATGGGTTCGTGGCCGTCCTCTGGCCAGGCAAGCGCAATGTATTTCTGGACGTCTGTCGAGGGTCTATCGAAGCGGTATGAAGCAGGTTGTACCGTCGCGCTGTTCTCGGGCACCCCAAGGCCGAGGTTCAGATTGAGTGCCCCGAATTGAACTGTTGCACCGCATACCTCGTCGTCAATTGTTTGGTTGATGACGCCGATGGATTCTGGCGTGCCCTTGGGATCGACTCGGTGCCTTCGAGCGTGCAGTCCCCATCGATTAGGGAACAACGCTCCGCGCCAAAGAATATCATGGAGCGCAACCCCTGGTTGTGTCCTGACTGACTTGAGGGGTGTGCCGGCCGCACCGAAGGAGCGTGAGGCCACGCCCCCGAGAACGAGTTTGAGGAGCCAAAGTTGTAGTCGTGGTCCACTGAGAAGGAGGAAATGATCGTCGGCCGGCCCCAGGAAAGGTGCTGTCGTGCTCGCCAAGGACAACTGCATGTCCCGTACTGCCTGAAAGAACTGTCCTGCAATGGAATCCAAAGGTGACAATGCATTGTTGTGGCGCTCACAGAGGATCTTCGAGGCTAGTGCTTTTGTGCCTACCGATTTCGATGCTCCATGCAGCCACGGTGCGCCGCTGAGCATGGGTGCTTTTCCGTCGATGTGCAGCTGCCGGTGAATGTTGGCACTGATCCAATGCTCTCTACTGATCTTGTCGGAACAGTCTGCTCCTGCCTGGCCGAAGCACTCGGGGTGTGCGTAGCCAGTGCGAGCATCGTTCAGGAGGGGTGGCGGTTCCGAGACGATCCAGCGACCGGCTGCAGTCGCATGGCAGGACCGCGTCCGCCGGCGGGATCCGCAGAGGCAGGCGTCCTCGAGATCGGGTCCCACCCGTTTGGTACTCCGCTTGTATCCGGAGGAGGTGAAGACGGAGTCGTCGAGAAGAGGAAAGGGACGGGGCACCTGAGCGATCCTATTCCGGCATTGGCTTCGGACAGGGCGCACCCGGTCCCCGGCACCGAGTGCGCCGGGGACAATTGCGGCCGCTGCCGGGTTGCGTCTTGTCGATAGATGTGATCCCAAACGCTTTGTTTATCAACGTGTTTCGATGACTCCTACGTCTTCCAGTGCAAGTGTTTCGATGGTAGATTCAGAGGCGTTCTGTTGATCGGCGGACTGACCATCCGTCACCCGAATTGAGAGGCTGAAATCTGCCATGACATCGATCGTCGATTCAGTGTTGCCAGTTGCGTCCGTGCTCGAGGTGGTCTTCGACAACGGGTCTCTAGGGGGTGCTGACTGGTCGAACCGGGCCGTCGTGCTCGAGGCCTTGCCAGAGCCCCTGGTTGCGGGATACCCCGCAGAGGGGGCCTATGTGCAGATAAGTGATGGAAGCGGCGGTATCGCCGCGTCGGGATGGTTCTCGGTGGACGAGCGCAATGCCACCGAGACCCATGCAAGCGTTGCTGTCGTGTGGCGTGAGCCGTTGATGGCCGTCGAGCACACCTACAAGAGCTGGACGGGGTTGGTGCGTACACGTGACATCTCACCGGTCACGGTGTCACCTGGGGCCGCTCCCGCGTGGTTCGGTGAGTATGTGCGGCCGATCCACGAACGGGCCGCCGTCGAACGGACCTTGCAGGCCGTACGCGAGAGCGCCAATACCGAGCGTGCGAACCATCGCGAGTGGGTCAGGCGGCTGAGCGAGTCCGCGTGCGAATGGGCGGACGAGAACAGTCTGTGCAGCGAGTTCGAGAGGTTCTGCGAACAGTGGGGGCTCGAAGGCCGAGAACGTGACTTCGATGTAGAAGTGAATGTCACGGTTGCATTAACAATGACGCGATCGGCGCGTAGCCAAGAAGATGCGGACGAGGCCGTAGATCTCGACGATGTACGGCAGCATCTACGAGACAATTTCTCGTATCTCGATGTGAATTTCACTGTGGGTGAGTAGTAGTCGCACGGGAAGTGGGGTACGCGCAGCGTGCCCCACTTCCCGGTAGCGGTCTACTTGGTCGGGGCGCGCAGCGGTCCGAAGGTGTACTAAATGCGAAAGATGTTGGAAGACAACCAAGATAGGTGATCCGTTGGCCGTTGGCGCGCAGCGCCCGGCAAGGAAAGACCGCAATAGGCCGCCTTGGCGGCCGGCTTCTGGCGGTGGGCGCGCAGCGCCCACCAGAGCCT
>NZ_NPFP01000015.1:0-213193 GCF_002259145.1 Rhodococcus sp. 15-2388-1-1a
CGACGGCACCCAAGACCCACGCAGCCCCCCCCACCGCACAGCCGACGCCTTCGGACACATCCTCGACCACTACCTCGCCTCCAGTGATCGCCCCATCGAAGGCGGTGAACGACCGCACGTCAACCTGCACATCCGGTTGCAAGACCTCACCGACCTCCACAGCCGCGGCGACGCCGACGACATCACCGATGACGAGAACACCCGCACTGCAACCGAACCCGCTGCCGGGCCTACCGCCGATCGCGGCGCGTATCGCGACCTGTTCGGCGACGGCACTTCGGTCGGATGACTCCCCTGGATGGGACCGCTCTCCCGCAACACTTCCCGCCAGTTGGCCTGCGACTGTGTCCTCACTGCCATCGTCATGGACGAACACGGCAACCCGTTGAACCTCGCCCGCACCGCCCGCACCATCACCGCCAAACAACGCACAGCCCTCACCGCCCGCGATCACGGTTGCGCGTTCCCCGGCTGCGGAAAACCTGCCGCCTGGACCGAAGGACACCACATCTGGCACTGGGGCGACGGCGGCCCCACCGACATGAACAATCTGGTTCTGCTCTGCGGCTTCCACCACCGCCTCATCCACCACTCCGATTGGGAAGTGTTCATCGGCACCGACAACCACCCCTGGTTCGTACCACCCGCAACCGTCGACCCGTACCGACAACCGAGACCATCGCACGCCCGGGCAGGCCCCCACATCGCCTGAGCCCCAGAAAAGACTCCAGCCCCGCACCGAGAACACGGTGCGGGGCTGGAAGAGGTTGTCGTGCAGCTACTTCAGCTGAGACCTATCAGCTCAACGCCGCCAGGTTCGCGACGGATTTCTTCACATCGGTGTCGAGAGCCCGCGCCACCACCGATCCCACCGGACCGAAGAGCACACCCCCACCGAACTTCGCATCGAGCGTCAGCTCCGAACCGCCCTCGGCCTCACGCACATGGACAGTCAGCGAAATTCTCACCCCGCCCTTGCCGCGGCCGGACATCTCGATCAGCTTCGGCTCGTCGTACTCCGTGAAGGTCCAGTTGATCGTGTTCTTGAAGCCCTTCACCTTCACCAGTGACTCCACCTCGGTGCCCTTGCCGACCTTCTTCGGCGGTGGACTGCACCACCCACCGTGGATGGTCATCCACTCGTCGAACCGGTCGAGCGCGGACGCTTTGTCCCACGCGCCCTGCGGATTCTCGGGCATCTGTACCGAGACACTGATCGTTGCCATGAGATCGAGCCTGTCACAACTCTCCCGCATCTTCAGACGGCGGCCGTTAACCTGAGACGATGGCCACGCTCGAGAT
Organism: Rhodococcus sp. 15-2388-1-1a; assembly: GCF_002259145.1. Taxonomy (NCBI): domain Bacteria; kingdom Bacillati; phylum Actinomycetota; class Actinomycetes; order Mycobacteriales; family Nocardiaceae; genus Rhodococcus; species Rhodococcus sp. 15-2388-1-1a. The sequence goes on from NZ_NPFP01000015.1 coordinate 1,303, forward strand.
CGAAGGTCGGAAGGTCTCCGTCACCAACCTCGACAAAGTGCTGTTCCCCGAAACCGGCACCACCAAGGGCAACATCATCGAGTACTACGTTGCCATCGCACCCGCCATGCTGCCGCACCTCGTCGGCCGAGCCGTGACCCGCAAGCGTTGGCCCAACGGCGTCGACCAGTCGTCGTTCTTCGAGAAGAACCTCGCCGCGTCCGCCCCCGACTGGCTCGATCGGCGTTCGATGCAGCATTCGGACCGCGTCGTCACCTACCCGCTGTTCTCCACCGCTGCCGATCTGGCGTGGCTCGGTCAACAGGCAGCCATCGAAGCGCATGTGCCGCAGTGGCGGTTCGACGGCACCGAACCCGGACCTGCCACCCGCATGGTCTTCGATCTCGATCCCGGTGACGACGTGGATCTCGCCCGATGCGCCGAAGTGGCCTGTGAGATAAGGGATCTGATCGGCGATATCGGGATGACCGCATTTCCGGTCACCAGCGGCAGCAAGGGAATTCACCTGTACGTGCCGCTCGAGAAACCACTGTCGACCTCAGGCGCATCCACGGTCGCCAAACGTGTTGCCACGCTGCTCGAAGAGCGCTCCCCGGACCGGGTCACGGCCACGATGGCGAAGGCGAAGAGAACCGGGAGGGTGTTCGTCGACTGGAGCCAGAACAACGGCAAGAAGACGACGGTCGCCCCGTACTCACTCCGTGGGCGAACGCTCCCCACCGTCGCGGCACCACGTACCTGGGACGAGCTGGAAGCGTCGGGGCTGCAACAGCTTCGGTTCGAGGAGGTCCTGGAGCGATTTCAGGACCTCGGCGATCTACTGGCACAGCTGGACCCCGCCGTGGACTCGGCCCCCGAAAGCAGTCCTGTCACAGACAAACTCGGCAAGTACCGCAGCATGCGCAGCGCCGACAGAACACCCGAGCCGATACCGACCACCACCGAGCCGCAGGGCAACAACGACACGTTCGTCATCCAAGAGCATCATGCCCGACGCCTGCACTACGACTTCCGACTCGAACACGACGGCGTCCTGGTCTCGTGGGCCGTCCCCAAGAACATCCCGGACGATCCGAAGCAGAACCGGCTGGCCGTTCACACCGAGGACCACCCGCTCGAGTACGCGACGTTCTCCGGTCGGATACCGAAGGGCGAGTACGGCGGCGGCGACGTCTCGATCTGGGACAGCGGAACCTACGAACTCGAGAAGTGGCGGGACGACGAGGTCATCGTCGTCCTGCACGGAAAGAAGGCGACCGGGCGCTTCGCCGTGATCCGCACCAAGGGCAATCAGTGGCTCATGCATCTGATGAAAGACGCACCCGACGCCCGAGCGACTCCGGAAGAACACACGCCGGAAGATCCCACACCCAAGAACATCGCACCGATGCTCGCGACCGCCGGCGACGTCCTCGACCTCCCGGATGACGAGTGGTCGTTCGAGGGCAAGTGGGACGGGTTCCGCATCGTCGCCGAACTCACGCACGGTTCGATGACGCTGCGCACGCGCAGCGGCAACGACTACACCGAGAAGTTCGGCGCACTCCAATCTTTCGCAGACGACCTGGCCGAGCACGACGCCGTCGTCGACGGGGAAGTCGTCGTGTTCGACGACAGCGGCGTCAGCAGTTTCGAGAAACTGCAGAACGCCACCCGTGACGACATCCGATTCATCGCCTTCGATCTGCTCTACCTCGACGGCACGTCACTGCTGCGCAAGAAGTACTCGGATCGACGACGGCTGCTCGAACTGCTGACCACCGGACTCGACTCGGTGCTGGTGCCTCCGCGACTGACAGGTTCCGCCGCGGACGCCGTCGCGGAGAGCCGAGAACGGGGCTGGGAAGGCGTCGTCGCCAAACGCACCGACTCCGTCTACCAACCCGGCAAGCGCGCCCATACGTGGATCAAGCACAAGAACTGGCGAACGCAGGAGGTCGTGATCGGTGGGTGGCGTCGAGGCCAGGGTCGTCGTTCGGGCGGCTTCGGCTCCCTGCTGATGGGGATACCCGACGGGGAGCGACTGCGCTACGTGGGACGCGTCGGAACCGGGTTCGACGACCGTGCGCTCGATACACTCGCTGCCCTCCTCGCCCCGCTCGAGGCGTCGGACAGTCCCTTCTCTTCGGTACTGCCCGCGGCCGATCGGAACGGAGCGGTATGGGTCGAGCCCGTACTCGTCGGCGAGGTGCGGTTCTACGAGGCGACGGAATCCGGCCATCTGCGGCATCCGAGCTGGCGTGGTCTGCGCCCGGACAAGGAACCGAAGGCGGTGCGTCAGGAATGACGAGAATGCCCGGGTGAAAAACTTGGACCCGATCGAAGAAACAAGGATAGGGAACGTACGGTTGCCATAAAATGAGCGGATGCGTACCGTTGCGCCCATCGTTTCTGGGGGAGCGTAACAAGTCACGCATCATCAGCTATATCGGTTTGCGGGCCGGCTCTACGGGGGCTTGCCAGATCGCCGCAGCGCTCGTCGCTTCGGTTCAGGCACGGAGGGGTTTTCGACATGCGGGTTCTCAAGTTGGCAGGCGCTGTCAGCATGACGGCGGTTGCAGTTCTGTGTTCGTCGCTCGTCGGCGCAGGTCACGCTGCTGCTGCGCCGTTGTACCCGACGCCTATCGCGGACGGCTTCTACTCTCCGCCCGTGGATCTCGACGCGCTCGCACCGGGCGACGTGATCTCCAGCCGCCCGATGCCACCGCCCCCCGGATTCTTCGGCGTGGACGTGTGGCAGCTGAATTTCCGCTCCACCAATTCGGCCGGTGATCCCATCGCCGCAATCAATACCGTGTTGGTTCCGCAGAACAAAGCGCCGAATGGCCCATTACTTTCCTACCAACACATCATCAATGCACTCGGTCTCGAATGTGCACCTTCACAAGCACTCTGGTCGAACGACCCCAATCTTCAGATTCGTGAAGCACCAGCTCTGAACGCGGTGCTGCAGCGCGGCTGGACGGTCGTGATCGCCGATCACCTCGGACCCAACAGCGCATACGGTGCCGCCAAGCTCGGCGGGCAGATCGTGCTGGACAGCATTCGCGCCACTCAGCGCTTCGATCCCATCCAGGTTCAGCAGAGCCCGGTTGCCTTGGCCGGCTACTCCGGTGGCGGAATGGCCACGGCATGGGCTGCTGCGCTTCAGAACGACTACGCACCCGAGCTGAACATCGTCGGCAGCGCGAACGGTGGCGCTCCGATGAACCTCGAGCGCATGGCCCGTGATCTCGGTTTCGCCCCGCACCCCATGTTCGGTCTGGCGTTCGCTGCCGCGCTCGGTATCGAACGCGAGTACCCCACCCGCATCCCGATCAGCTCTCAGCTCAACCCGCTCGGTAAGCAGATCGAGAGCCAGATCCAGAACGGGTGCACCAACGACATCATCGCGGCAGGCGCGGGCAAGAGTGCCATGGAGGTCGCGGGCACGCTGGACCTGATCAGCAGCCCGGAGGCGATCGCCGCAGTCAACGACAACAGCGTCGAGCTGTACCCCGGCGTACCGAAGGCACCGTACTTCGAGTGGCACAGCCCTTCCGATGCGTTGATCCCGGTCAGCGCCATCGACAACACGATCGCCCGATACTGCCGCGCCGGAGTGCTGGTGACCGAGGTGAAGGTGCCCAGCAACGATCACCTGACTGCGGCAGTGCTCGGCCTGCCTCAGGCGCTCGAGTGGATCGACCAGCGGTTCGCCGGAGTACCGGCTACCTCCAACTGCTGATCGGGCCGCCCGACGCCTGGCACCTGATCCAAGCTTCAATGGGTCGGTTAGGCTAACCTCGCTAAGTTCTGCTGCGAGGAGATCCCATGAAGAAGACCGTCCAGCTCGTCGCCGCCGGTGCCTCCGTTCTGGCACTGGCTGCCGGCTGTTCGTCCGATGCCGACACCGACGCATCCGATAGCCCCGGTAGCGCCGCCGGCTTCCCGGTCACCATCGATCACCGATTCGGTGAGACGGTCATCGACACCGAGCCCACCCGCGTCGTGACGATCGGATTCAACGAACAGGACTTCGCACTCGCGCTGGGCGTCAAGCCCGTCGCAACGCGCGGCAACCTGAGCTACGACTACCGGCAGCGCCCGTGGGCCCAAGAGGCGTTGGGCGGCACCGAGATTCCCGAAGTCGGCAGCACCGATCTCAACCTGGAGCAGATCGCCGCACAGGCACCCGACCTGATTCTCGGCCCGTACTCCTTCATCGACCAGGGCCAGTACGACACCCTCTCCGGGATGGCTCCCACGATCGCCGACATCGGCGGTTACGACAACGTGCCCGCGGCAACGTGGCAGCAGGAATTCGCGGTCGTCGGCGAAGCGCTCGGCAAGTCGCAGGAAGCCCAGGACCAGACGGCCGAGCTCGAGCAGAAATTCGCCACCACCGAGGCCGAGAACCCCCAGTTCACCGGCAAGTCGCTGTCCCTCGCGTTCGTCATGGACGACGGCAGCTACCTGCTTCTCGGCAAGGACGACATCCGCGCCCTGTTCTTCACCGACCTCGGCTTCGAGATTCCCGACGCCTCCGAGACCATCAGCCCGGAGAATCTCGACCGACTCGACGCCGACGTCCTCGTCATCGCCGGCCAGGGCCGCGAGCAGCTGCAGGCCAACCCACTACTCGCCGCCCTCGACGTCGTTCGGCAGGACCGCACCGTCTACATCGGCTCCTTCAGTACGGACCTACCCTCGGCCCTCGGCTACTCGAGCCCACTGTCGCTGGACTACGCCATCGACGGATTCACCCCGATGCTCGCCGCCGCAACCGACAACGACCCAGCGACCGTCGTCCCCGACCCGGCATAAGGTCACTCCGCAGGCTCCGCTCCCGGTTTCATAAGGTCACTCCACCTGCGCGAACTGCGTCCGATGCAGCTCCTCGTAGCGGCCACCCGCCGCGAGGAGCTCGTCGTGCGTGCCGCGTTCGGCTACTCGCCCGTCCTCGATCACCAGGATCACGTCCGCAGCCCTGATGGTCGACAGCCGATGCGCGATGACCACCGACGTCTTACCCTCCAGCGCCTCGGCCAACGCGGCCTGCACCGCGGCCTCCGACGTCGAATCCAACGATGCCGTTGCCTCGTCGAGGATGACGACCCGTGGCTGCGCGATCAGCAGCCGTGCGATCGTCAGCCGCTGACGCTCACCACCGGAGAGTCGGTACCCGCGCTCGCCGACGACGGTGTCCAGGCCGTCGGGCAGGGAGCGCACGAGGTCCGCGAGCCGCGCCCTCGAGAGCGCGTCCCACAGTTCGTCGTCGGTGGCTTCGGGCCGCGGCAGCAGCAGATTCGACCGGATGCTCTCGTGGAACAGATGCCCGTCCTGGGTCACCATTCCCACTGTGCCGCGGACGGATTCGGCCGTCAGGTCCCGCACGTCGACGCCCCCGAGCCGGACCGCACCGCCATCGACGTCGTACAGCCGTGCGATCAACTGCGCGATCGTGGACTTGCCCGCGCCGGACGTACCGACCAGCGCGACCATCTGGCCGGGTTCGGCTCGGAACGACACCCCGTGCAGAACCTCCTCTCCCCCGCGCGAATCCAGGGTTGCGACCTCCTCGAGCGACGCGAGCGACACTTTGTCCGCGGACGGGTACGCGAACCTGACATCGTCGAGTTCGACGGCCACCGGACCGGGCGGCAGAGCTTTCGCGTCGGGCTTGTCGGTGATCAACGGAACGAGATCGAGAACCTCGAAGACCCGCTCGAAGCTCACCAACGCGCTCATGACCTCCACCCGGGCACTGGCAAGCGCGGTCAACGGCGAGTACAGCCGAGCCAACAGAAGTGACAGTGCCACAACCGAACCCGGGTCCAGGCTCCCACTGAGGGCGTAGAAGCCGCCCAATCCGTACACCACGGCGAGAGCCAGTGCCGAGACGAGCGTCAGCGCCGTCACGAACACCGTCTGCACCATGGCACTGCGCACGCCGATGTCGCGCACCCTGGCCGCCCGCACCGCGAACTCGACCGATTCCTGGTCGGGATGACCGAACAGTTTGACCAGTGTTGCTCCCGGAGCCGAGAACCGCTCGGTCATCTGCGTACTCATCGCCGAATTGTGCGCTGCCGCTTCGCGTTGCAGCCGCGCGAGGCGTCGACCCATCCGACGCGCGGGAAGCACGAACACCGGCAGCAGAACCAATGCAAGAAGGGTGATCTGCCAGGAGATTCCGATCATCACCACCAACGTCAGCACCAGGGTCACGAGATTGCTGACGACACCGGACAGCGTGGTGCTGAATGCGCGCTGCGCCCCGATCACGTCGTTGTTGAGTCGGCTCACCAACGCACCGGTGCGGGTTCGCGTGAAGAATGCGATCGGCATCCGCTGCACGTGGTCGAACACTGCCGTCCGCAGATCCAGAATCAAGCTTTCGCCGATGTTCGCCGAGAGCCATCGATTGATCAGACCGACCACTGCGTCCACCACAGCGATCGCCGCGATCGCCAGGGCCAGCAGCACCACCACACGAAGCTCTCGCCCGTCCACGATGGCATTGACCACCCGGCCCGCCAACACCGGTGTCGCCACCGCAAGGACGGCCAGGGCCACGCTGAGCACCAGGAATCCACCGAGGGCGCGGCGATGCGGTGCCGCGAACGTCAGAATCCTGCGAGCCGTCTCCTTGGAGAACGACGACTGGGTGTCGGGCCTGTTCATCGTGCGATACATCTGGTTCCAGGCGGTCATCTCCATACTCATCCCACCAACGTAGAACCTCGACATAGCTCGAGGTCAAGCGCGGCACCCGAGACCGACGGGAGGGGGCAGGCGACCGATGCCGCCTGCCCCTCCCTGGGCGCTCACCGCGGTACTACGCCGCAGCAGTTGCCTCCGCCGGCTCCAGCGCGAGCGCCAGGATGTCGGCGACGTCGGTCATCGGGCGAACATCCAACGCCTTCAACACCTCTGCGGGTACGTCGTCCAGATCCGGTTCGTTGCGCGCTGGAATGAACACCGTCTTCAGTCCCGCACGCTGCGCAGCCAGCAACTTCTGCTTCACCCCGCCGATCGGCAGCACCCGTCCGTTCAACGTGACCTCACCGGTCATCCCGACATCCGAGCGCACCGGCCGCCCGGTGGCCATCGACACCAGGGCCGTCACCATCGTCACACCGGCCGAAGGACCGTCCTTCGGCACCGCGCCCGCCGGAACGTGCACGTGAATGCGGCGATCGAGAGATTCCTGCGTGACGCCGAATTGTGGTGCGTGCGAGCGCACGTAGGACAGCGCGATCTGTGCGGACTCCTTCATCACGTCGCCGAGCTGGCCGGTGAGCTCGAGCCTGGAGTCACCTTCGGTCGCCGCAGCCTCGATGAACAGCACATCGCCGCCGAGTCCGGTGACCGCGAGACCCGTTGCCACACCAGGTACTTCGGTTCGCTCGTGAGCTTCGGGCGTGAACCGTGGGCGACCGAGGTACGTCACCAGGTCCGGCTCGCCGATCTCCAGGACATCCGTGGTGCCCACCAACTTCGTCGCAACCTTGCGAAGCGCCTTGGCCAGCAGTCGCTCGAGTTGCCGCACTCTCGGCTCACGGGTGTAATCGGCCGCGATCTTGCGCAGCGCGGCGTCGGTGACCGTCACCTCCTCGGATGTGATTGCTGCCCTGTCCATCTGACGGGGCAGCAGGTAGTTCCGGGCGATGACGACCTTGTCGTCCTCGGTGTAGCCGTCGATGGTCACCAATTCCATGCGGTCGAGCAGTGGCCCGGGAATCTGGTCGATCACGTTGGCCGTAGCGAGAAAGACCACGTCGGACAGGTCGAGATCCAGATCGAGGTAATGATCGCGGAACGTGTGGTTCTGCGCGGGGTCGAGCACCTCGAGCAGAGCGGCACTGGGGTCACCGCGATAGTCCGAGCCGACCTTGTCGATCTCGTCCAGCAGGACAACGGGATTCATCGATCCCGCCTCACCGATGGCCCGCACGATCCGACCGGGCAGCGCGCCGACGTAGGTACGACGGTGCCCACGGATCTCGGCCTCGTCGCGGACGCCGCCGAGCGCGACGCGCACGAACTTCCGACCGAGCGCACGGGCCACCGACTCACCGAGCGAGGTCTTGCCGACTCCGGGCGGACCTGCGAGCACCATGACGGCACCGGACCCACGCCCACCGACCGACTGCAGACCACGCTCGGAGCGACGCGCCCGGACGGCCAGGTACTCGACGATCCGATCCTTCACGTCGTCGAGCCCGTGGTGGTCGGCATCGAGAACCGCACGTGCAGAGTCGATGTCGTTGTTGTCGGTCGTGGTGTTGTTCCACGGCAGATCGAGCACGGCGTCGAGCCAGGTGCGGATCCAGCCCGACTCGGGGCTCTGATCGCTGGCCCGCTCGAGTTTGCCGACCTCACGCAGCGCCTGTTCGCGCACCTTCTCGGGCAGGTCCGCAGCCTCGACGCGGCCACGGTAGTCGTCCGCACCGTCGGGCTCGTCCTCGCCGAGTTCCTTGCGGATGGCCGCCAACTGCTGCCGGAGCAGAAACTCCTTCTGAGTCTTCTCCATACCCTCGCGGACGTCGCCGGAGATCTTGTCGTTGACCTCGACTTCGGCGAGATGGGCCTTGGTCCACTCGATGAGCGACGTCAGACGCGTTGCCACATCCGGGGTTTCGAGAAGGTCCCGCTTCTGCACGTCGGTGAGATACGACGCGTAACCGGCCGTGTCCGCGATCGCGCCTGGGTCGGTGAGCTTGTTGACCGAGTCGATCACCTGCCACGCGTCGCGGCGCTGCAGCATCGCCACCACGAGACGCTTGTACTCGGCCGCGAGCGCATCGAGACCGTCGTCGACGGGGCTGCCGGTGAGTACATCCGGAACGGGCTCCGCCTCGACCCACAGGGCGGCACCGGGGCCGCTGACGCCGTGGCCGATGTGCGCGCGGCGACCGGCCTTGATGACTGCGGCCGGTCGCCCGTCCGCCAGGCGTCCCATCTGGACGATCGTGGCGAGGACTCCGTACGCGGCGTAGCGGTCTTCGAGACGCGGCGCGACGAGCAGCGTGCCGTCGTTGCTCGCCTTGGCGGCGTCGACGGCGGCACGCGCTGCTTCGTCGAGTTCTACGGGCACCACCATGCCGGGCAGGACGATCGGGTCGGTCAGGAACAGTACGGGGACACGAACGGTTTCGGTCACTTCTCCTCCAAAGGATTGAGCTATAGGGGCTCAACTTCGAAAGCAGTAGTGATGTTCCCTCGACCGTCCGCTGTTCTCCGTGGGCAGAACGCCGACCGCCCTTTCCGGCTACTTCAGCGAGCTGACCAGCTTCTCCGCGAGGGGACGCGTCGATGCCGGGTTCTGGCCGGTGTACAGGTTTCGGTCGACGACGACGTTCGGTGCCCACGCGTCGGTGGAATCGAACTTCGCGCCGTTCTCGCGCAACCGGGATTCGAGCAACCACGGGGCCTTCTCGGCGAGACCGGCCTGGGTCTCCTCCTCGTCGGTGAATCCGGTGAGCTCGTACCCGTCGAACGCCCAGGTTCCGTCGCTACGGACGGCCGGCAGCAAGGCGGCAGGCGCGTGGCATACCGCGGAGACGACCTTGTTCGAGTCGAGGAAGTCGACCACCAGTGCCCCGAAGCTCTCGGAGACCGCGAGGTCTTCCATCGGTCCGTGACCGCCGGGAACGAAGACGACGTCGAAGTCGGACGCCTTCTGGTCCTCCAACTTTGCGGGTGAGGACAGGATCGACTCGATCGAGGCGAGGTAGCTCTTCTGATCCGCCACCTTCTCCTCGTCGCCGCCGTTGGCATCGACGGCCAGGCTGCCCTCGTCGACGACCGGAGCCTTACCGCCTGGCGTCGCGACGGTGATGTCCCAGCCTGCGTCGACGAACGTTCGATGGGACTCGACGAGCTCCTCGGCCCAGTACCCGGTGGGGTGCTTCGTTCCGTCGTTCAGGGTCCAGTGGTCGGCAGCGGTTACCGCAAACAGCAATGTAGTCATGCCCGGGGAATGCCACGGAGACCCACGATCGAAACACCCGGTCGATCACTGCTCGCCCATCGAACCGATCACCACGACGGCATCGAGCGCCTCGGATTCGGCGATACGACCGGCGAAGCCGGCGTCGATCACGGCACGCAGCGTCGAATGCGCCAGTGCTGCACTGGTTTCGATGAGCAGATGGCCACCCGGAGCCAGCCATTGCGGAGCGCCGACGGCGACACGACGATGAATCTCGGCACCGTCCGTACCGCCGTCGAGTGCGATGTGCGGCTCGTGGATGCGCGCCTCTCGTGGCATCAACCCGATGTCGCCCGTCGGGACGTAGGGCGCGTTGACGACGATCGCATCGAATCTGCCGCGCATCTCCGGCGGCACGGCGTCGTACAGGTCACCGCGATGAACGTGACCGGCCGGGACCGCGCCCCCTACGTGTGCGACATTGCGCGATGCACACTCCACCGCCACCGCGTCGACGTCGGCAGCGTGCAACTCGGTGACACCATCGACCGACAGGCCTATCGCCCCCGAACCGCAGCACAGGTCGAGCAACACCGAAGGATGCAGCGCCGCAGCACATTCGACGAGAAACTCGGTTCGACGGCGAGGTACGAACACGCCCGGTGCGACGGCGATGCGTCGACCACAGAACGCGACCCAGCCGACGACATGCTCGAGCGGTTCACCGGCGACGCGGCGCGCGAGCATCGCGGTCAGCTCTGCCGGCGTCGACGCGGACTCGACGAGGATGTCGGCTTCCTCTTCGGCGAACACGCACCCGGCACCGCGCAACGCGGACACCACCTGGCCGTACTCGAGTTCCGACATCGATCGTGCCTTCCGGAGTGCTGTTCGCCCGCCCGCTCACTCGCCCGCGGAAACACTGTAGCGCGGTATGTCGCACGACAGGACGGGGCAGTAGCTCAGCCCAGGTGCTCGCGTGCCACCGAGACCGCCGCGGCCCGGTCTCCCGCCGCGATGGCGTCGAACAGTGCTTCGTGCAGGTCCACGTCGGGCTCGGTTCCACGTGGCCGTGCGAGTACCTCCGAGGTGTAGGCCAGCAGTTCGGCCCGCAGTCGTGGCAGGAAGGATTCGAAGAGATCCGAGAGCAGGGAATTGTGGGCGGCGGCCACCACTGCGACGTGGAAGTCGATGTCCGCGTTCACGAACGCCGCGTCGGACTCGCTCGCGGCGGCGTGCCGCGCGTCGAGTGCGCGCCGCATCCGCTCGACGTCGGCATCCGTACGACGCTCCGCGGCCAAGCCTGCGGCGTCGATCTCGACGATGCGACGTACCTCCTGCACCTGTGCCAGGCCGGCACGCTGCACCGATGCGGAGACATCGATCGGAACCGAGTCTGCGACGACGAACACCCCGGCACCTTGCCGCGATCTCACCAGCCCTCGGGTAGCGAGCACCCGCACGGCCTCGCGCACGGTGGATCGGCCGACCCCCAGCTCGTGCGCGAGGGACGTCTCACCCGGCAATTTCGCGCCGACCGGCCATTCGCCCGCACCGATGCGTCGACCCAGTTCGGTGACTGCGCGGTCTGCGGGACGGAGATGTTCGGTGGACACGAACACCAGTATCCCGCGTCACCACTTGTCTGAGAAGTAACCTTTGCATTACAGTCCTCAGACATGTTCGGGTGCGTGCTCCTCCTTCCACGCCGCGACGGGGTCAATCGCCGACCGGCACCCCGTCGCGGGGTACGACACCGCGCCGGTCGCCGATAGCAGAGACCCACACACCCGAGGACGACGATCACCGTGTTCAGCAACCGCCAACAACCCAGCCCGATGCCCTCGCACCGCTACCGCGACGTGCACCGCCGTGTCACCGTCATCGATCAGGAAAGGCGCTGGCCGACAGCAACATTCACCGCCGCCCCGCTGTGGGTTCCGGTCGATCTCCGGGACGGCAACCAAGCGCTCGCCGAGCCCATGGATCCGCAGCGCAAGCGCCGCATGTTCGACCTGCTCGTGAACATGGGCTACAAGGAGATCGAGGTGGGGTACCCGTCGGCGAGTCGCGCCGACTTCGACTTCGTTCGGTCGCTCGTCGGCACCGTGCCCGAGGACGTGACGATCGTCGTGTTCACCGCAGCCAGAGCCGACCTGATCGAGCAGACCTTCGCCTCGATCGAGGGACTACCCGACGTGGTGGTGCACATGTACACCGCGACGGCACCGACCTGGCGCGAGGTGGTGCTCGGACATTCCCGTGATGCACTGCGCCGGTTGATCTTCGAGTCCGGGGAGCGGATAGCACGCGCAGCCGGAGACAGGAGCGGGGTTCGATTCGAGTTCTCGCCGGAAGTGTTCAACCTGACCGAACCCGACTACGTGCTCGAGATCTGCAACGGCATGTCGCGGATCTGGGATGCCAGTGCCGATCGCCCGGTGATCCACAATCTCCCTGCCACAGTGGAGATCTCGTCCCCGAACGTCTACGCCGACCAGATCGAGTACATGCATCGACACCTGGACCGCCGAGACTCGGTGATCCTGTCGGTGCACCCGCACAACGACCGAGGCACCGGAGTCGCGTGCGCAGAGTTGGCGGTGCTGGCCGGCGCGCAACGCGTCGAGGGGTGCCTGTTCGGCAACGGGGAGCGGACCGGGAACGTCGACCTGGTGACGCTGGCCCTCAACCTGCACGCCCAGGGTATCGACCCGATGATCGACTTCTCCGACATCGACGAGATTCGCCGAACGGTGGAGTACTGCAACCGAATCGACGTGCACGAACGGCACCCGTACGCGGGCGACCTCGTCTACACAGCGTTCTCGGGAACGCATCAGGACGCGATCAAGAAGGGCATGGTTCACCACCGCATCGAGGCCGACCGCCTCGGCGTCGACCCCGACCTCGCGCCATGGGCGGTGCCGTACCTGCCGATAGATCCCGCCGACGTGGGACGCGACTACGACGCAGTCATCCGGGTGAACAGCCAATCCGGAAAGGGTGGGATCGCATATCTGCTGTCGGTGGACCACGGCCTGGAACTCCCCCGCAGGTTGCAGATCGACTTCGCCCGGGTGGTCCAGCACGACACCGACTCGACGGGGACCGAGATCAGCTCCAAGGAGATCTGGACCCTGTTCGAGGACAACTACATTCGCACCGGCCGTCGCACACTGGTGGCGTGGTCGATAGATGCGGACTCCACCCTGTCGGTCACCCTCGCCGACGACGACGGCGAGCATCACCACAGCGCCGCCGGAACCGGGCCGGTCGACGCATTGGCGCAGATTCTCGGAGTCGAGGTGCTCGGTCTGTCTCAGCACTCCACCACTCACGGCTCGGACAGTGGAGCGGCAACGTATGTCGAGGTTCGTCGGGGCGGAAAGTCGGCGTGGGGAGTGGGGATCGACGGATCCGTCGTCGCCTCTTCGTTGAATGCACTGCTGTCGGCCGCGAACAATCTCGTTTGACGCTGCCCCGCGCCGAGGGACAGAGTGGACGCATGCACGCGCCCGAGAACTTACTGGCCGACTGCGGCAGTTGTTTCGGACTCTGTTGCGTCGCTCTGCCCTTCGCGAAGTCCTCGGACTTCGCCGTCGACAAGGCCGCCGGTGAGCCGTGCCGCAATCTTCGGCAGGACTCACGGTGCGGCATTCACCCGACGCTGAGGGAGAAGGGCTTTCCCGGGTGCACGGTGTACGACTGCTTCGGTGCGGGCCAGAAGGTGTCGCAGTCCACGTTCGCCGGACGGGACTGGCGGCAGCAGCCGTCGAACTCGTCGGAGATGTTCGCGGTGTTCCCGATCATGCGTGATCTGCACGAGTTGCTCTGGTATCTGGCGGATGCGCGTGACCGGGATTCGACCGCGACACTGCACGATCGACTGTCCGGCGAGTACGCAGACTTGGATGCGCTGACCGAGTCGGCACCCGACGTTCTGCGCTCGGTCGACGTCTCCGGTCTGCGTTCGCGGATCAACGAGTTGCTGCTCGCAGCAAGCGATCTGGTTCGTGCCGAAGTGAAGGGCGAGAAGAAGAACTACCGTGGCCGCGACATGATCGGCGCACAACTGGCCGACGCGGATCTGCGCGGCGCGAGCCTGCGCGGCACGTACCTCATCGGGGCCACCCTGCGTGGTGCCGACCTGCGCCTGGCCGACCTGATCGGTGCAGACCTCCGGGGTGCCGACCTCCGAGGTACGGATCTACGCGGCAGCATCTTCGCGACACAGTTCCAGATCGATGCGGCGAAGGGTGACGAGGCGACGCGACTCCCACAATCGGTGACGCGTCCGAGTCACTGGGCCTGAGACTCGACCGGTTCAGCCGAGCGATCGACCGGTCTGCTCCAACGCGGCCTGGATGACCGTCAGCGATGCCGGGCCGACACCGTGCAACTTCGTCAGCTCGGCCGCGGGCACCCCTGCGAGATCGTCCAAGCACGCGTACCCCGCCGCGCGGAATGCCCGAGACGCGGGAAGTCCGGTGCCCTTCGGAAAGTCCGCATGCCCATCGGCTTCTGCTCTGCTCACGGGCGAAGTCTAAAACAGACCGGTAGCCTGGCGGCGTGCCCGAAACCAAGCAGAGACGCGTTGTCATCACCGGTGCGAACACCGGCATCGGCTACTACACCGCCTTGGAGTTGGCGAAGCGAGGCGACCACGTGACGCTCGCGTGCCGCAACAAGGACAAGGCCGATGCCGCCGCGGCGAAGATGTCGGCGGAGGCACCCCGCGGAACCGTCGATACCGCCACCCTGAACCTCGCCGACCTGGCTTCGGTGCGTGCGTACGCAGAGTCGGCACCGGAGTCGATCGACGTGCTGATCAACAATGCGGGCGTCATGATGCCTGCGTTGCGGAACGAGACGGCGGACGGGTTCGAGCTCCAGCTCGGCACCAATCACCTCGGCCACTTCGCCCTGACCGGCCTGCTGTTCCCCAAGCTCGCTGCGGACGCGAAGATCACCACCATCGCTTCCGTCGCGCACCGGCAGGGCCCCAAGCTCGATTTCGACAATCTCCAGCTCGAGCGTGGGTACAACCCCCAGCGCGGGTACGCGAACTCCAAGCTTGCGAACATCCTGTTCGCGCTCGAACTCCAGCGCCGGATCGACAAGGCCGGACTGAAGATCACCAGCAATGCCGCGCACCCCGGAATCTCGGCCACCGAGCTGTACTCGAGCCCCGACGGTCTGGGCAGCAACAAGATCCTGGCCACTCTCGCTCCGATCGGACTGAAGATCTTTTCGCAATCTGCCAGTGCCGGAGCACGTCCCACGCTCTACGCCGTCGACGTTGCGGGTGGCGGTACGTACAGCGGCCCCAAGTCGTTGTTCGAGACGCGCGGTAAGCCGGGCCCGGCGAGCATGACCAAGACCGCACAGGACCCCGCTCTGGCTGCGAAGCTGTGGGACGCCAGCGAGAAGTTGACCGGGGTCGGCTACCCGTTCTGACGAGGGACCGTCACCGGGCGGGCTCGGGCAGAGGATGTCCGCGCTCGCTCATGACGGCACGCACCCGGTCGGGGTAGGTTTCGACATTGAGTTTCACTCCCGGCGCGTCGGCCGACTTCACCAGATCCAACACCTCGGTGAGGGTCGGCATGCGAGCGCCGGGGACGCGTCGTTGCTCCGGATAGTCCGTGAGCGGTAGGGCTCCGCAATCGAGAGTACGAATCTGCGCGAGTGTCAGTGTGTTCACGAACTTCCCGACGTACGGAAACTTGGGATCCCCCCGGTGTGAGCGAACCGGTATCGACGCATTTGCTGTCCGAGACCCTGCGGTCGTGGGTGACGATCGCGATGCCGTCCTCGGTGATCCGAGTGTCCGGTTCGAGGGTGCTCACCCCCAGTTGCAGTGCGTTGGTGAACGATTCGATCGTGCTCTCGGTGACCAAGCCGAGACCGCCGCGATGGGCCTGCAGATCGAAACGACCCGAGCGGGGTCGGGTCCGCCGCCGAGTCCGTTCCGCACCCCGTCAACACCGCGAGGGGAACGCACACCAGGGGCAAGTACCGACCGAATCGCATGCTCGACGAGGCTACGGAAGGTCGGTGTCCACCCGGGCCCCTCGCAGTGAGCTCCCGGCACCCTGCAGGTAGACCGAGATCGGTAATTGCAGCGATGCAACATCTTTCGATACTCGACGGCCGAACATCACATCGGCCATCAGACCCTCGCAGAGCGAGACCAGACCGTCTCCGTGCGCGGGGTCGACGAACAGGGCCCGCGCCCGTTCGAGTGAGAAGAAGGACAGAGCGAGCAGGTCCCGAACATCCTGCGCGACAGCAGGATCCAGCATCAACGCGGACCGGGCCCGAAGGTCGATCATGCGATGAGTGAGCGCATCGTGAAGATACCGCGCGACGACCGTGGCGACATCACTCTCGGTTCCGGCGATATCCATGAACGTCTCGCGCGAACGCTCGACGAGTCGGGCGGCAACCGCCGCCAGTAGGTCGGACTTCGTGCGGAAGTAGTAGGACGTCGACCCTGCCGGGTAGTCGAGCGCCGAATCGATCGCCCGATGCGTCAGTGCGCGCAGGCCGTCTCGGGCGATGACCTCGAGCGCCGTATCTGCGATTGCGGTTCGGCGATCCATGATCGTGACCCTACACACTCACTCTACAAAAGTAGAGGATGGCGGCGTAGGTTCGAGCCATGAGGCCGATCGCCCCGCCACACACATTCGACGCCGACTTCACCCTCGACGACGCCCAAGCATCGGCCGCCGACGTACTCTCGACCCCCGGCACAGAGGGCGTCTACCTGTGGGGCCCGGTCGGCCGCGGCAAGACCTGGCTGCTCGACGCCTACTTCGCCGGTGCCGAGACAACCGCGAAGAAGCGCGTCCACTTCCATGCCTTCTTTCGCGACCTGCACGCTGCGTACTTTCGGCACCGCTTCTCGATCGACGCGGCCATCGACGACATCCTCTCGACTGACGACACCGGAGTGCAGGCCGAACTGCTGTGCTTCGACGAATTCCACGTTCACGACATCGGCGACGCCCGACTCATCACGCGGATGCTCGACGCCCTGTTCGTCCGTGGGGTCGCTCTGGTCGTCACCTCCAACTACGCCCCCGACGATCTGCTGCCCAATCCGCTGTACCACCCGACCTTCGTTCCGACGATCGAGAAGCTGAAGAAAAATCTCGAGGTGATCTGCGTCGACGGTCCCGTCGATTACCGAGCCGCCGGCACGAGCGGTTCGCGATTCGCGTCGGGAAGTTGGAGTCTGCAGGAGCGGAGCCTGCGGAGTGACCAGAAAAAGCAGGAGCGGAGCCTGCGGAGTGACCAGAAAAAGCAGGAGCGGAGCCTGCGGAGTGACCGAACTGGCCCGCAGTCGGGCATCGGCGGTCGCACCTTTGCCGATCTGTGCTGCACCGCTCGTTCGACGGGTGACTACCTTCGACTGTTCGAGGAGACAACCAGCTTGACCGTCACCGAGGTGCCCGCACTGTCGACTGTCGACGAGTTCGCTGCTCAGCGGTTCGCGAATCTGGTGGACGTCGCCTACGACCGCGATGTGCGGGTCGACTTCCACGCCCTCGTCCCGCTGGATGAATTCGCCGTCGGATGTTCGGGTCTCGACACCGATCGATTAGTCAGCAGGCTCAGTGAATTGGGATCTTCCGTGCGCACCGACATGGCTACGGCCACATCGTCTCGAGCATTGTTCGATTTCCGCCGTCCGCCTTTGCTCGGTACATGAGGGAGTCCGCCACGCGCGTCGCATCGTTGACCACGTCGACCCCTGCGGTCCACGCATCGGAATCGGGAGCGATCACGACGGCGCCGGCGCTCACTGTGACCGGTATCGGATCCGAGCGATTCGTCAGAGTGCCGCTCACCTCCGCCACCAGCTCACACAGTTGTTCTGCCTCGCCGACGAGGACGGCTACGAACTCCTCGCCCCCTGTTCTCGCCACCACCCCCGACGTGCCGAGGTGGTCGCGGAGACGGTCGGCAACGAGGACGATGACGGCGTCGCCCTGGTCGTGTCCGTAGCGGTCGTTGACGCTCTTGAACCGATCGATGTCGACGAGTACGAGGACGAGCGCCAGCTGCTCGCCGTGAGCGACCGTCCACAGGTCTTCGATGGCATTCTGCAGTCCGCGTCTGTTCTTCAAGCGGGTCAGCGGATCGATCTCGGATTGCCGTGCGTCCTCGCACACCAACGACCAGGCGATCTGGGCGAAGATCGGGACACCCGACGTCGCACCTCCTGCAACCAGCACTGCGGCGATCGCATCCCACGGCCCCCACAAACCCTGCGTGTACGCGGCCACCCCGATGTAGACGATCACCAGATTGGCGAACACCAGGTGAGCGACAAGCAGCCTCGGTCCGAGAAAGAAGGTGCACATCGACCCTGTCAGCGCGAAGAGGAACGTGCCGATCAGCGCCGACGTGGGTACATCGAGAAGAATCACCGACGCAAGCCCGACGTCGCCGAACACCAGGAACGCCACCAACTGCCACTTACGATCCGGCAGCGGCCCGACGAGCAACCACACGATCGTGGCGAACTGCAGAACCAGGATGAAGAGTACGTAGGCAACAGGACCCGATCCGGTCGGCCCGTTCGGCGAGGCCAGCATCAGGATCGACACGACGGCGTACAGGGCCACACAGCTCGCGAACACGACTCGGATCAATCGGTGCAGCGGACGAGTCGACTTGTGCACGAAGATCCAGTCGAAATCGTGCGGAGCAGCGAACCAGTGGCGAAGAACCTGAGCTGCACTGGGCTGGGGTCCGAGCGGCGGAACGGTGGTACTCGAGATCGACCTCGGCGGCAGGAGTGGGGTCGACCGTTTGCGGTGGCGACTCCGTGTCGCGCCGTGCGCCCGCATCGAACGTGGTCGTAGGGACGCATTCGATCGCTCGCCGTGCCGCGCTACGGGCGATCGAAAGTCTTCGTGCATGGGGCTCCCTTGTGAAACGAACTGCCCAGGTCCGAAAGCGTACCGATCACCGTTTCGGCTCGCCCGAAATCCCCTGATCCGGTCTCGCCCGGCCTGCGGAGCGCTCGCCCGTCGTTTCCACGACCGATGCACGCCTTCCCCCTACAGACAAAGGGAGACACCCACTACTGACGGCGGTCGGGGGCGACAGCAGTAGCGGGTGTCTCACTGTTCATTCGCAGCCCCCCTCGAGGTGGATGGGTACCGGATGGGAAATTTTTCCGAAGATTTTTCACGACCCGAGGAATAGCCTGTGACCATGCCTTTCACAGCAGCGAACCACTACGACTTCACCGGCGACGACATCACCGGGACCCTCGATGCCCACCGATCCGCCGGCGTCTGGGCGGCGCAACTCGTTCTGAGCGGGCAAACGCTGGAGTCCACCGACGTCACCCGATCGGACCTGGGATTCGAGGTTCGCACCGTCGTCGAAAATCTGTCGGACGGTAATCGGACCCACCTGCTGGTCGTGTTGCCGCGCGTCACGATCGACCCCGACGACGGCCAACCCGTCACTTTCACCTCCTACGCGGTGCTGTACACGGTCCACGGTGGATCGACCGAGGTACACGGTGCGGTCGAGGCCTACGACGTGCGACTGCTGAGCGGAACCGCGTCACTCGTCCGGTGAACGACGTGGAATAGCGCGTGACGGCCCACCGTTGTACGACGCAGTCGATGCAAACGCATGAACTTTGTTCGGGTAGGAGCACACTGTGCAGTTCGGAATCTTCACCGTCGGAGACGTCACCACCGACCCCACGACGGGAGTGACGCCCACCGAACACGAGCGCATCCGGTCGATGGTCACCATCGCCAAGCACGCCGAAGACGTCGGGCTCGACGTCTTCGCGACCGGCGAGCACCACAACCCGCCCTTCGTGCCGTCGTCTCCCACGACCATGCTCGGCTTCATCGCCGCGCAGACCGAGAAGCTGATTCTCTCGACATCGACCACGCTGATCACCACCAACGATCCGGTGAAGATCGCCGAGGACTACGCGATGCTGCAGCATCTCGCCGAGGGACGCGTCGACCTCATCATGGGCCGCGGCAACACCGGTCCGGTCTATCCGTGGTTCGGCCAGGACATCCGTCAGGGCATCCCGCTGGCGCTCGAGAACTACCAACTGCTCCGACGCCTGTGGACCGAGGACGTCGTGACCTGGAAGGGCAACTTCCGCACCCCGCTCGACGGGTTCACCTCCACGCCGCGACCGCTCGACGGCATTCCGCCGTTCGTCTGGCACGGCTCCATTCGCAGCCCCGAGATCGCAGAGATCGCCGCCTATCACGGTGACGGATTCTTCGCGAACAACATCTTCTGGCCGAAGGAGCACTACATCGCGCTGATCGACCTCTACCGCGAACGCTACGAGCACTACGGGCACGGGCGTGCAGACCAGGCGATCGTCGGCCTGGGCGGACAGGTGTTCATGCGCAAGAACAGCCAGGACGCGGTGACGGAATTCCGACCGTACTTCGACAACGCTCCGGTGTACGGCCACGGCCCTAGCATGGAGGAGTTCACCGAACAGACTCCGCTGACTGTCGGATCTCCGCAGCAGGTCATCGAGAAGACCCTGGCCTTCGCGGATTTCTTCGGCGACTACCAGCGCCAACTGTTCCTGATGGACCACGCCGGACTGCCGCTGAAGACCGTGCTCGAGCAGCTCGACATCCTGGGCGCAGATGTGGTGCCGGTGCTGCGCAAGGAATTCGCTGCCCGACGCCCGGAGGGTGTTCCGGAGAATCCTCCGACTCACGCGAGCACCCTGGCCGAACGAAACGCCCGTGTCTCGATCTAGAACCGAGGCGGCAGTCGATGCCTGGGAGTCACTCTTCCGCTCCCAGGTGACGCTGATGCGACGCTTCACCGCCGAGGACATCTGGAAGCCGATCGGCGTGCGCGAGTACGACGTGTTGTTCACCTTGAGCAGCAGCCCCACTCGCGCACTCCGACTGCACGAACTCAACGAGGGGATCCTCCTGAGCCAACCGTCGCTGAGCAGGATGTGCGACCGGCTCACGACGATGGGTTATGTTGTCCGACAGAGCGATCCGTCGGACAAACGCGGGACGGTGATCTGCCTGACCGAGGCAGGGGCGGAGCTGCAGAAATCGATCGGCCGCAAGCATGCGACACAGATCGCACGACTGGTCGGTGGCGCACTGGACGGCCACGAACTCGCCGAGCTCGACCGGCTCTGCACCAAGCTCCGAAAAACACAGGCAGGGCTCCGAATCACACAGGCAGGCATCGAATGACGATCGAGATTCTCACCCCACGCGAGGTTCCCCTGGGCGGTCCACGCGCACTGAAGGTTCGGCGTACGCTCCCGCAGCGGCAGCGTTCACTGATCGGTGCGTGGTGCTTCGCAGACCACTACGGTCCCGACACCTCACCGATGGACGTGCCGCCCCACCCGCACACCGGGCTCCAGACCGTCAGCTGGCTCTTCTCCGGCGAGATCGAACACCGCGACAGCGTCGGATCACACGCCATGGTCCGGCCCGGCGAGCTGAACCTGATGACGGCCGGCCACGGCATCAGTCACTCCGAGACCTCGACCCCGCAGACGGAAATTCTGCACGGTATGCAACTGTGGGTTGCACTTCCGGCTCGATCTCGTTTCACCGCACCGACTTTCGAACACTACGTGCCACAGACCCACACGAGCCAGGGGCTGACCGCACGAGTGTTCCTCGGCTCACTGCTCGGCGAGACCTCGCCGGTGGCCACGTTCACCCCACTCCTCGGAGCCGAGATCGTGCTCGACGCAGGAGCCCGCGTCACCCTCGACGTCGACCCGACGTTCGAGCACGGCGTCATCGTCGATCAGGGCACCGTGACGATGGACGAGACAGTGCTCGCCGCAGCCGATCTCGGCTACCGCGAACCGGGCGGCTCGACGCTCGATCTGCACAATCCGACCCGAGAGCCGGTGCGGATGCTGCTGCTCGGCGGACCGCCGTTCGGCGAGCAGATCGTCATGTGGTGGAACTTCGTCGGCCGCAGCCACGAGGACGTCGTCGAGTATCGGGCCGCCTACGAGCGCGGCAGCGAACAGTTCGGCACCGTCGAGGGCTATCCGGGATCTCGACTGCACGCACCTCCGCTACCCAACAGCCGGATGCAACCGCGCGGCTGAATTGATCTGCTACGCAGCAGGAGCCGTGGGCAGTACCCGTTTGATGACGTCGGTGAGCGTGACGATGCCGAGGAACTGCCCACCGGTCTCGACGACCGCGAGCTGCACGCTGCGGTTGCGCATCTGCCGTAGCAATTCGTACACCGGTGTCGATCCGTCGACCGAGTAGGCCTCCCGTGCGTAATCGGCGGCCGGTTCACCGACGTCGGCCAGCAACGTGTCCCGCACGTGGACGACGCCGGGCGTCGCGCCGGAGCTGTCGGTGAGCAGTACCCGAAGGTGACCTGAGCGCAACGCCGCCTCCTGCACATCGGAGACAGTGGCACCGTGCGGCACCGAGGTCGCCTCGGAGTCGAGCACCGTGATCTTGTCGACGGTCAGTGTCTCGAGTTCGATCACCCGGGTGATCTGGGTCTGCAGTTCCGGTTCCAGCACACCGACCTGCGACGAGTACTCGACCAGGTTGCGGATGGTCTCCGCATCGCGACCGCCGACCGCGGCGTTCTCGACCGGCTCCACTCCCGACCGTTGGACGAGCGTGTTGGCGATCTTGTTGACCCACACCAGGAACAGCCGGAAGGGGCGGATGAACGCCCGAGACGGCAACCCGATGATGGTGGCAGCGAGTTCGGGGTGCGCGATGGCCCAGGACTTCGGGGCCATCTCACCGATCACCAGATGCAGGAAGGTGACGACCAACAGCGACAGCGCGAACGCGGCGGTTCCGGCCAACCAACCCGGCACACCCCACGAGGTGAACACCGGACCCAGCCAGGAATCGACGGCGGGTTTGGTGACGGCACCGAGCGCGAAGGTGCAGGCCGTGATGCCCAGCTGCGCGCCCGCCAGCATGATCGTCAACTCGTTCATTCCGCGCAGCGCCGCCCGCACCGATCGGCTCGTGCCTGCCTTCTCCTCCAGTCGATGTCTGCGGGCACCGAGCAGCGCGAACTCGATGACGACGAAGAACGCACTCAGCGCGATGAGCAGTACCGTCACCGCGACGACGACCCACGCGTTCATCGGTCCGTCTCCTCGTCCGACTCCGGCGAATCCTCGATGCCGTCCGGTGAGTTCTCGTGCAGTCTGATTCTCAGCTCACTCGGCACGTGCCGATCCACCTCGAGCACCTCGACTTCGAGGGACGGACGCGGCGGTTCGTCTTCCATCAGGTCGGCCCCGAACACCGCGAGGTCGATACGCACCGTGTCTCCGACCTCGGGCAGATTCCCGCCCTCCGCGATGAGCAGGCCGGCAAGCGTCTCGTAATCGCCTCTCGGCAAAAGCATGTCGCGACCGATGGTGCGTTCGACCTCGTCGACGTGGACGTCGCCGTCCATGAGCCACACTCCGTCTTCCTGATCGTGCACGCCTGCGATGTCCTCGTCGTCGTGCTCGTCGGTGATCTCACCGACCAGTTCCTCGGCAAGATCCTCGATGGTGAGCACCCCGGCAAATCCGCCGTACTCGTCGATGACACAGGCCAGCTCGTTCTTGGTGCTGGACAACAACTCCAGAGCATCCTCTAGGGGCATGAGCTCCGGCACGATCAGCGGTGCCCGCATGATCTCGGTGACCGGACGCCGGTCGTCGGGCGCGGCAGCCAACACCTCGGCCAGCTGCACCACACCGATCGGCTCCTCACGGTCACCGATCACCGGATACCGGGTGTGCGCACGCACCATCCGCGCCCGCATCTCACCGATGGCAGTGGTGGGAGTGACCGCGTCCACCCGAGTGCGGGGAATCATCGCGTGTGCGACATCGCGCTCCGGAAAATCCAGGATGCGGTCGAGCAACAACGAGAGATCTTCGGTGAGATCCCCGCTCGCGCGGGAGTCCTCGATGATGCTCTCGAGGTCCTTCGCGGTGGCGCTGCTGTCCACGTCGTGCACCGGCTCGACGCGCAGCAGACGCAGCATCGCGTTGGAGGACTTGTCGAAGAAGGTGATCAGCCAACCGAACGCGGCCAGGTAGATCAGCGTCGAGCGGGCAAGGCGTCGGGACAGCGGGTCGGGGCTGGCGATCGCGAGATTCTTCGGATAGAGCTCGCCGAAGATCATCTGCACGACGGTCGCAAGCACAAGAGCGCCCACCGTGCCGATCGAAATCCCCACCGCGATGGGAACTCCGGCACTGCTCAGCAACTCGCCCAACGATTCGCCGATGAACGGCTCGGCCACGTAACCGACCATCAGACCGGTGACCGTGATGCCCAGCTGCGCGCCCGACAGCATGAACGAGGTGCGCTTGGTGACCTTCAGTGCTCGCTCGGCCGACGCGTCGCCCTTCTCGGCTCCGGTACGCAGCGTCGCCCGGTCGACGGACATGTAGGCGAACTCCTGGGCCACGAAGTATCCGTTGGCCGCGATGATCGCGGCGGTGAGCACGAAGCCGAGAAGCAAGGAGAGTATCGCTGTGATCACCATGTGATCACTCGACGGCGAACGGCCGGAGCAGTGCCCGCGGACGATGCAGTGCCCTCCGACGAAGCAGTGGCCATGGGCGGCCGAGGGGGATCGATGGAGTGCACAGTGCGCTCGACGCCTCCGGTGTCAGAGAATCCGAATTGAGTGGAATGTCGTGATTCTATCGACTGCCGGCGCGTAATTCCCACGACCAGGCGGAATGAGCGATCAGAACAGCGTCGGAACCGCGTCGTCGGACGTCGACGCCTCACGCGCCGTCGGGGCCGAGGCGGCAGTTGCCGGGGCGGGTGCCGTCTTCACCGGTGCCTTCTTCGCGGGTGCCGTCTTCACCGGTGCCTTCTTCGCGGGTGCTGTTGCGGCAGGGGACACCGCACCCCCTGCAGCCACGGCTCGCGCGGCCTCTCCGGCCAAGGCGTCGGCTGCTTCGTTGAAGTGATTGCCGACGTGTCCGCGGACCCACCGGAACCGGACCGGGCCTTCACGTTCGGTGATGGCCCGCTCGATGCTCTGCACCAGCTCCAGGTTGCGTACCGGGGTGCCGCCCGCTGTCTTCCAGCCCTTGCGCTTCCAGCCCGCGAGCCACTCGGACGCGCACTTGATGGCGTACTGCGAATCGGATTCGATCAACAGCGGCTCGGGGCCGGGGTGAGCCAGAACCGCCTCCAGCAGGGCCCTGAGCTCCGCGACCTGGTTGGTGCCCGAGGGCTCACCACCGGAGTTGCTCGGCCCCGTGTGGTTGATCCACGCCCACCCGATTGCTCCGCCGGGGTTACGCAGACACGAGCCGTCCGTACTCACGATGATCACGGTCTCAGACCCTACTTCGGGGCACCGACAAACTCCGGGTGACTCGCGCACGAACACCGAGGTACTTGGCGGTCGACTGCACGGCACCGCGAATCGATTCCGGCGCAACGCCACCCGGGTCAGGAGTAGTGGGACGCCCCGGCCTTCCTGCCGTCGAGGGTGAGCAGCACGAACGCCACCGCCGCGAGCGCTGCGATGAGCGCGGAGAACACCAGTCCCGCGGTCACCAATCCCCATTCGTTCGCCGCAGCCCCGGCCCCGATGACCGGCACCGAGATGGCCACGTACAGCACCACGAAGAACGTCGAGGTCACTTCTGCTCGACGTTCCGGCGGAAGCCCCGCGGCGATGGCCGCCATACCGTTGCTGAACGTCACGCCCTGCCCGATACCGCACAGCAGTGCCGCGATCACCAGGACCGGCAGCGACGTCAGTACCAACGACAGAGCCAGGACCACCAGACCGACCGTCAGAACGAAGCAACCCCAGCGCTGCGCCGACGTCGGATCGGCCCGGCGTATCGATATCTGCGCGGTCGCGGACGAAGCGAAGACCGCGAACACCACGACGCCGGTGACGGCATGGTTGTCGATCTGCAGCACACCCGCGATGAAACCCGGCGATACCGCGGTGAACAGGCCGAGCACCGCGAACCCGGCGAAACCACCGATCGACGCGCGCAGAAAAGTGCCACGGACGTCCGCCGGAACAGACAGTCGTTGCATCTGCGGGCGCGCCCCCGCTGCGACCCGAACGGTTTCGGGAGCGAGAAACACCGCCAGGGCAGCCACCGCGAGCAGGCCGATGTCGACGTAGAAGGTCAGGCGTAGCGGTTGCGGAAGGTATTCGGCCAGCAACCCGGCCACCAGCGGGCCCAGGCCGAGGCCGCCGATATTGGCCGCCGTGGCAATCGCCGGAGCACGATCCCGCCACGCGTCCGGTACCAGTTCGATCAGGGTCACCGTCGCCGTTCCGACGAAGATCCCGGCCGACAACCCGGACAGCACTCGCCCGATCACCAGGGCCGTGAGCGAATCCGCAGTCACGAACACCACGGCACTGATCAGTCCGAAGGCGATGCCCGCCAACAGCATCGGACGACGACCGAGCGAATCGGACCACCGCCCGAAGGCCAGCAGGGCTCCGAGCACACCCACGGCGTACGCGGCGAACACCAGCGTGACGACGAATACCGAGAAGCCGAATTCGACCTCGTACAACGCGTAGAGCGGCGTCGGCATGGTCGTACCCATCATCGCCACGACGAACGCGTAGGCGACTCCGACGAACGATGCTGCACTCGATCGAGCCACGAAGATCCTCCTGATGCTGTCGACCTGACCAGAGGCGGCGAGAGAGTCCGTGCGGTACTCCTGCGCTCCGCGAGGCACTATGTATCTTGCCGTCGGCGCTGCAACAGTGTCGACCGAGCCCTGAAGGGGGCCCACTCGGTCCGCATGGCCACGACCGTTCGGAGGTGACGAACCGATGCCCGACGATGCCGGTTCCGACGGGATCGCGCGCCTGGTCACGTCCGAGCAACGGCTCGACGTGCGGATGTCGGTGTCGCCGCTACGCCGTGGCCGCGGCGATCCCACCTACGAGTCGACGCCGGACGGCGGGATCTGGCGCACGTCGCGGATGAGCTCCGGCCCGGTGACATACCGCCTGACGCAGGTGTCGCCGACGAGCGCGCAGGTTCGAGCCTGGGGCCCCGGTGCACCCGAACTGTTGGACGCCGTGCCCGCTCTGCTCGGCAAGGACGACGATGCAGCCACCTTCGCACCGGAGCATCCGATTCTCCAGGAAGCCCATCGGCAACTACCGCACCTGCGTCTGGGCAGAACCGGACTGGTCCTCGAGGCCCTGATCCCGGCGATCATCGAGCAACGCGTCCACGGAATTTCGGCCTTCGGATCGTGGCGCCACCTGGTGAGCAAGTTCGGCGAGAAGGCACCGGGGCCGACGCCGAAGCCGATGTTCGTCTTCCCGACACCCGACGTGTGGCGTCGTATCCCGTCGTGGGAGTACCACCGCGCCAACGTGGACCCGGCCCGGTCCAAGACCATCGTCCGCGCTGCCTGCGCAGCCGGGCGGCTGGAGGAGGCGTCGGGAATGACACCCGAGGACGCGCAACGCAGGCTGCGGGCGATCCCGGGCGTCGGTGTCTGGACGGCGGCCGAGACCGCGCAACGCGCCCTCGGGGATCCCGACGCGTTGTCGGTGGGCGATTACCACCTGGCGTCGGTGGTGGGCTGGTCGCTGTTGGGGAGACCGATCGACGACGCGGAGATGGTCGAGTATCTGCAGCCTTTGGCACCGCACAGGCATCGCGCGATTCGGCTGCTGTACCTGAGCGGCAAGGCCACCAAGCCCAAGTTCGGTCCGCGAACCGCGCTGGTGGATCACACGTGGCACTGAGCCCTCGCTGCTCGTACAGTCGAGTTGTTCGCCGACGTAAGGGGTTTGTCTGTGGTTGCCATCGGTAGTTCCGATCTGGATGTCTTTCCCCTCGCTCTAGGCGGGAACACTTTCGGCTGGACCAGCGACGAGGCTGCGTCCTTCGAGATTCTCGATGCCTTCGTCGCGGGCGGAGGCAACTTCGTCGACACCGCGGATTCGTACTCGGCATTCGCCGACGGCAACTCCGGCGGCGAGTCCGAAACCATCATCGGCAACTGGACCAGAGCCCGCGGAAACCGGGGCGACGTCGTCATCGCCACCAAGGTCAGCCAGCATCCCGAGTTCCGCGGACTGGCCGCGGACAACATCCGAGCCGCCGCCGACGCGTCGCTGAGCCGGTTGCAGACCGACCACATCGACGTCTACTACGCGCACTACGACGACGAGAAGACCCCGCTCGTGGAGTCTCTCGCCGCGTTCGACGAGCTGGTGACAGCGGGCAAGGTCCGGCACGTCGCCATCTCGAACTACACCCCCGCGCGGGTGCGCGAGTGGCTGGAACTGGCCAAGGAGAACGGTTTCGCCGCCCCGATCGCGTTGCAGCCGCACTACAACCTGGTCGCCCGCGGCGACTACGAGGGCGAGCTGCAGAACCTGGCCGTCGAGAACGACCTCGGGGTGTTCCCGTACTTCTCCCTCGCCGCAGGTTTCCTGACCGGCAAGTACCGCACCCGCGAGGACCTCGCGGGCAAACAGCGCGAACGACTGACCACCGGATACTTCTCCGACGCCGGTCTGGATGTCGTGCAGGGTCTGCGCGAGATCGCCGAATCCCGTTCGGCAGAGATCTCGAGCGTCGCGCTGGCCTGGCTGCTGGCCCGGCCGGGAGTCACCGCGCCGATTGCCAGCGCGAGCAAGATATCTCAGCTACCGGCTCTGCTGGACGCACCGGCACTGGCTCTGACCAGCCAGGAAGTCGAGAAGCTGACCGTACTGTCCGACGCCGTGGCATAGAACACGAAAGTTGTAGTCAGCAACCGGGAACAGAACGTGTACCCCGGTTGCTGAACCTCGGGTGGCCCAAGCACCGAACACGTCAGCAGCCGAGACAGCCGTAGCCGAAGCACCGGCAACGAACACGTCCCCCGAGCCGACGTCCAGGGAACGCCTGCGGGTGATCCTGGTGCTCGGCGCGCTCATCGCGCTCGGCCCACTGACCATCGACATGTATCTGCCGGCCCTTCCGGCCATCGCCGACGACCTGAACACGTCCTCGTCCGCTGTGCAGCTCACCCTCGCGGGCACCCTCGTCGGTCTTGCCCTCGGTCAGCTGATCATCGGGCCGCTCTCGGACATCGTCGGCCGACGCCTGCCCCTGATCGTCGGCACCGGAGTGCACATCCTGGCCTCGGTCGCGTGCATCGTGGCTCCCAACATCGCCGTTCTCGGTGGCCTCCGCGTCGTGCAGGGTCTCGGTGCTGCAGCCGCAGCCGTGGTCGCGATGGCCATCGTGCGCGACCTGTTCAGTGGCCGCGCCGCCGCGACCGTCCTCTCACGCCTGATGCTGGTCATGGGCGTCGCTCCCGTGCTGGCCCCATCGCTCGGCGGTGCCGTGCTGCTGGTCGGATCCTGGCGTCTCGTGTTCGCGGCGCTGGCGATCATGGGTGTTGCTCTGATGACGTTGGCGATCGTGTCGCTGCGCGAAACGCTTCCACCCGAGCGTCGCCGCGCCAGCGGAGTGCTGCCGGTACTTCGCACCTACCGTTCACTGCTGCGTGATGCCCAGTTCGTCGTTCTCGTCCTGGTGGCCGCACTGGCGATGGCGTCGCTGTTCGCCTACATCGCCGGGTCGTCGTTCGTTCTGCAGGAGGAATTCGGCCTCGACGAGCAGCAGTTCGCGATCGTCTTCGCCGCCGGTGCCATCTCCCTCATCGGGGCTTCCCAGCTCAACGTCCTTCTGCTCGGACGCTTCGCACCGGTGCAGATCGTGCTGACAGCGCTGTCCTTCGCGGTGTTCGCCGGTGCCGTCATGACGGTCCTGGCTATCACCGGGGTCGGCGGCATGGCCGGGTTCGTCGTCCCGCTGTGGTTCGTGCTCGGGGCCGTCGGGTTCGTGATGCCCAACGCGCCTGCGCTCGCGCTGTCCCGGCACGGTGAGGCTGCAGGCGGTGCCGCTGCCCTCCTCGGAGCAGCGCAATTCGGGCTCGGTGCCATCGTTGCGCCTGTCGTCGGCGCACTCGGAAACGACGCGGTGGCCGTGTCCACCACGATGGTCGCGACCTCCGCCGCCGCACTGGTAGCACTGGGTGTCATCACCGCGCGCTCGTCTTCGCGCCTATGAGCTCGGTGGGGGCCACCACACACTAGGGTTTCCGCCATGGCCGAACGCGAACGTGATGCGCACGGTAAACCCCTCAACGCCAGGCCTCGTGACGGTCTCGGGCGGCCCCTTGCGCGCGGTGGCAACGGAACCCCACGGGTGCCCGACGACCTCCGGCTTCCTCCCACTGCTGCTCTGGTCGAAGCGCAGAGATTCCTCGACGCGGACATGCCGTTCCATGCGCACGAGGTACTCGAGGGAACGTGGAAGAGCTGCTCGCCCGACGAGCGTCCGTTGTGGCAGGGCCTCGCCCAACTCGCCGTCGGGTTGACTCATCTGATGCGCGGCAATCGCGTCGGTGCCGGTTCGCTGCTCCGGCAGGGACACGACCGACTCATCGGATTCGAGTGCGATCCTCCGCATCACGTCGACGTCACCGGCCTGCTGGCCTGGTCGGAGGGCCTGCTCGTCGAGCTCGAGACCGGACGGTTGCCGGTGGCCCCCGGTATTCCGGCGCTGCGCGCTATCGACTGAACCGATCCCGACAGGGGGCGTCCTGGCGTCCGATCCCGACTCGAGCTAGCCTGGTGAAGGTTAGGTAAGGCTAGGACAATCTGCTTCGGAAGTGGGGTTCGTCGGCGTGACCGTGTTCGCACCGCTCAGACTCGTGCACCGCGAGACGATCAGCCCGGCCCAGCTCGGACGCACTCTCTGCACCGAGGTAGCCGAACAGGTTCCGTACTGGGTCGCAGTCCTGACCCCGGCGGAGCGACCGTTGCTCACCGAACGGTCGACGGAATTCGAGCAGGCATCGGTGACGTTCGCGTTGCCCGACGGCGCACACCGCCGCCGCGTTCTGCTGCTCGCGGCCCTGGGTTCGGCCGTGTCCACGTGGCAGGCGAACAACCACCGCGGCTCCTCGGCCGGCGTGCTGGTCGACCTCGATCTCGAGAACACCGGTGCAGTGCACCCGGTCCGGCTTCCTGCGCTTCGCACCGACGCTCTCGCCGTCCCCTCTCTCCGCGAGCACCTCGTCGACGACGTCTCGAGGCGGCTGGGCTCGGTGCCGAACGGCGGCCGCGACTACGCACTGACTCGCAACTATCCCGCGCTGGCCTCGCGCGCAGGAGCTCAGATCATCGTGTGTGAGGATGCACTGGCAGAGCCCAGCCGCGATCACGCCATCGACTTCGGGATCTCCGTGACCGATGCGGGTACCGCGACGGCGCGCATCACCTGGGCTGCGAACCTGCACGGCGTCGACGAACTGATCCGACTGTGGTCGGCGGCCGTGCACAGCCTCGCACTCGCCACTACAGGCTCTTCAGCAGCCTGACGTCGTCCTCGATCCCCTCGGGGGGAGTTTCGAGGATCACCGGCGCGTCGGCAGCCAGTGCGACGGCGGTCAGAATCTCGGCGTCGATCGTTCCCGTGCCGAGGTTCGCGTGCCGGTCTCGCGCCGAGTCGAACTCGTCGCGCGAATTGTTCAGGTGCACCAGATCGATTCGTCCGGTGATGGCCTTGATTCGGTCGACCACGTCGACGAGATCCTCGCCCCCGGCCCACGCGTGACAGGTGTCCAGACAGAATCCGGCACCGAACTCACCGATCGCGTCCCACAACCGGGCGATGTCGTCGAAGTGGCGCGCCATCGCGGAGTCTCCGCCCGCGGTGTTCTCGACGAAGATCGGCACCGCGAAGCCGCCCTGCTCCGCTTGGCGCTCGAACAGCTTGCGCCAGTTGTCGATTCCCTTGGCAGTGTCCTCGCCCTCACGGACGTGGCCGCCGTGGACGACCAACCCGATGGCCCCGATCTCGGCCGCAGCAGCGGCCTGCTCGATGACGGCCTTGCGCGACGGAATACGGATCCGATTGTTCAGGCTCGCCACATTGAGGACGTAGGACGAGTGCACCACCACGTCGACGTCGCCGGTCAGCAACGCCTCGCCCTGAGGGTGCGGGGAGAGCTTGTTCCACTTCTGCGGATCGGTGAGGAACATCTGGACGAGGTCGACGCCGAGGGCCTCGGCCGTGCCGAGAGGGTCGCTGCTGTCGCGGACGTGGGCTCCGATGCGCATGACGCCCATCATAGGGGTGGTGTTCAGGGTCTCCCCTGATAGCGACGGGCGCAGAACGCTGGAACACTGGCACCCATGAGCGACATCGCCGCACGTGCGGTCAACGTATCGAAGGTCTACGGATCAGGGGACACCCAGGTCCACGCACTGTCCGGGGTGAGCGTCGACTTCGCTCGCGGAGAATTCACCGCCATCATGGGCCCGTCGGGTTCGGGGAAGTCCACGCTCATGCACTGCCTGGCCGGCTTGGACAACGCATCCTCGGGAACGGTGACCATCGGCGACACCGAGTTGACGGCACTCTCCGACAAGGAGATGACCGGATTACGAAGGGACCGAATCGGATTCGTGTTCCAGGCCTTCAATCTGGTGCCGACGCTCACCGCGCTCGAGAACATCACGCTGCCCCTCGACATCGCCGGCCGCACGCCGGATCAGGGATGGCTCGACACCGTGGTCGATCGACTGGGCCTGCGCGACCGCCTCGATCACCGCCCCAGCGAGCTCTCGGGCGGACAGCAGCAGCGAGTGGCGTGCGCCCGCGCACTGGCAGGTCGACCCGACATCGTGTTCGGCGACGAGCCCACCGGCAACCTCGACTCCCGCTCGTCCGGCGAGGTGCTGTCGATTCTGCGCACTGCCGCAGACGAATTCGATCAGACCGTCGTCATCGTCACGCACGATCCGCGCGCGGCCAGTTACGCCGACCGCGTCGTGTTCCTCGCCGACGGCGCAGTCATCGATCAGCTCAACGCGCCCACGGCCGACGCCGTACTCGAGCGGATGAAGAAGCTGGAGACGGTCCGATAATGGCGCACTCGGCCTCCAAACACTCGGTCGCCGACAAGGCCCCACGTCGGGCCGCGTCGGGCAATCCCATGCGCAAGGTTTCGCTGAGAAACCTTGCTGCACATAAGGTTCGCCTTGCTCTGACCGTGCTGTCCGTCGTGCTCGGCACGGCATTCGTCGCGGGTTCCTTCGTGTTCACCGACACCCTCCAGCGCACCTTCTCCTCACTGTTCGCCGATACCGCGCAGGGCGCGGACGTTCGCGTGAGCCCCGAGGACGCACGCTCGTCCGGCGTACCGAACGAGGACATCGCGGCGATCTCGGCGTTGCCGAACGTGCGCGCCGTGTCGCCGTACGTCGGCGGGCAGTTGGTGCTGCTCGGCTCGGACGGTGCCGCCGTACAGTCCGGCGGCGCACCGACCATCGGTGAGTCGTACCTCCCGGACGACCAAAGACTCGGTGATCCGACCACCTTCGTCGACGGTTCGGCTCCCACCGCTCCCGGTCAGGTCACGATCAACGAAGGTGGTGCCGAGCGCGCGGGACTGAAGGTGGGCGACGCCACCCAGGTCCTCGTGCCGTCCAAGGGCATCACCGACGTCACGATCAGCGGAATCTATTCGACGGCAACCGAATCCGGTGGCTACATCGGAATCCAATTCGTGCAGAGCCAGGCGAACGAGCTGTTCACCGACGGTGCCCACGTGCAGTACATCGACGTCGCGGGCAACGATCTGGCCGCGCAAGGGCTGACCCAGAGCGATCTTCGCGACGAGATCGCCGCGGCGTTTCCCGATCTGAAGGTCCAGACCGCCGCGGACGTACAGGCCGAGACTCAGGCCGAGGTCGAGTCGGCACTGTCGTTCATCAACTACTTCCTGCTCGCCTTCGGCGGGATCGCCCTGCTGGTCGGCACCTTCATCATCTACAACACGTTCTCGATGATCGTCGCTCAGCGCGTCCGCGAACTGGCACTGCTGCGCGCCATCGGAGCCAGCCGCGGACAGGTCAGCCGATCGGTCGTCCTCGAAGCTCTGGTCGTAGGCGTCATCGGCAGCATCCTCGGCTTCGTCGGCGGAGTCGGGCTGGCCTACGGGCTGCGGGCGCTGCTCAACGCCTTCGACCTGGGCCTACCGTCGGGACCGCTGGCACTGGAGCCGCGCACCGTTGTCGTCGCGTTCGCCGTCGGCATCGTCGTCACCGTGCTGAGCGCGTACGCCCCGGCACGGCGGGCGGCCAAGATTCCACCGGTCGCCGCGATGCGCGAGGAGTTCGCCTCTGCGGGCGACACCCTGCGCACCAGGACGTTCGTGGGCGTCGGCCTGGGAATCGCAGGCGCGGCCGCACTGATCATCGGCGCGCAGTCGACCGGCGGGGCGGCCGCTGCCACGGTCGGCGCGGGAGCCGTCGCGCTGATCGTCGCCACCGCACTGGCCGCGCCGTCGCTGTCCCGGCCGGTGGTCGGCGCGCTCGGTGCCGTCATCACCCGTCCGTTCGGAGCGATCGGGCGCTTGGCCAGGACCAATTCGGTACGCAACCCACGACGCACCGCGGCCACCGCCTTCGCCCTGATGCTCGGCCTCATGCTCGTCACCGTCATCGGCGTGCTCGGATCCACTGCCAAGGCCAGCGTCGACTCACTCGTCGACACCGGCGTCGAGGCGGACTACATCCTCTCCGGTCCGCAGTCGATCGGCGTTCCGACCGGTGCCACGACCGCTGCACAAGAGGTGACCGGCGTGGACCGCACCGCGGTACTGCACCCGGTGTTCGTCACCATCGCGGGCCAGGAGGAGTACGGTGCCGCCATCGACGGCTCTCCCGAGGGACTGCTCGAGCTGTCGATGGTCCAGGGCACGGCGGACCTGGACAGCGACGGATTCTCGGTGTCGGAAACCGAAGCGGCCAACCGCGGATGGACGGTCGGAACCGAGGTCACCTTCGACACCGTGGACGGGGCGTCGGTCCCCGTGACCGTCACCGGTGTGTTCACCGACAATCCGCTCATCGGGAATTGGATCGTCTCGGGCGACATCTACCAGGAGGTGACGCCGTCCATCACCCGGTCCGACATTCTGGTTCTGATCAAGGCCACGCCCGGTACCGACCTGGACACGCTGCGAACCGATCTCGAAGCGGCGACCACGCCGTTCGTCGTCGTCCAGGTTCAGGACGTCGAGGAGTTCAAGGGCAGCCAGGGTCAGCAGATCGACACCCTGCTCGCCGTGCTGTACGGATTGCTGGCACTGGCCGTCGTCATCGCCGTGCTCGGCATCGTCAACACGCTGGCCCTGTCGGTGGTGGAGAGGCGTCGGGAGATCGGCATGCTGCGGGCCATAGGAATGCAGCGTCCACAGGTTCGTCGCATCATCTATCTCGAGTCGCTGCTCATCGCACTGTTCGGCGCGATCGTGGGCGTCGTCCTCGGCATCGCGTTCGGGTGGGGATTCGTGCAGACTCTGCGCGACGAGGGCCTGGGCACCATGACCGTGCCGTGGGGCCAGGTGGTGGCGATGCTGCTCGGATCGGCCGTCGTCGGTGTGTTGGCGGCGCTGTGGCCTGCCGTGCGAGCCGCACGCACGAAGCCGTTGGAGGCCATCGCGGACCTGTAGGGACAGGCCCGAAACAGACCGGGCATTCCGCAACGTCACCCGATTGTTGTGGAATGTCCGGTTTTCCGCTTGCGTAAAAAGGCCATGCGCGTCTACCTTTGAGTCGGTAAAACAGTCTCAGAGACGGTTTGTGAGTCACAAACCGACTCCGTCATCACGGGTCGGGCTCGTGCAAGGAGAATCATGTCGATTCAGGACATCGATGCGCCGACCCGACTTTCTCTGGCCCCGTTGTGCCGGCCCGAACGCCGCGACACCCTGATGGCCCGCTACCGCGAGGTGGCTCACGCCCTGCCCGATGCCGTCGCACTCGACGTCGACGGCACCTCGCTGACCTTCGACGAGCTCCTCCACCGCGCCTACTCTCTGGCTCGCAAGATCGCCACTCTCTTCCCCGCCGATTCTCGGCCGCTCGCCGTGGACACCGACGCGACGACGAATTCGATCGTGCTGATGCTGGCCGTCGTCGCCGCGGGCCATCCCCTGGTGCCGCTCGACCCCATGCTTCCGGCCGAACGCCGCGCCACGATCATCGACCAAGCAGCTGCGACGGCGATCGACTCCGCCACCGTTGTCGCCGCCATGGACTCCTGTGTTCCGCTGCCGACACTGTCGGGCGACCACACCGCGGTGATCAACTACACCTCGGGATCCACCGGCACCGCAAAGGGCGTGATCCTGAGCCACCGCATGTGTCTGACCAAGGCATACGAGGTTGCCAACGCGTTGGCGCTGAGCCCACACGACCGCGTCGGAAACTCGCTTCCGGTCAGCTTCGGTGCCGGCTTGAACACGTTGTTCGCCGGCCTGCTCAGCGGTGCCGCCGTGCACTGCCGCGACCCCAGGTCGGGTGTCCCCAGCAGCACCGTCGAGTGGACTGCCGCGCATTCCCTGACGACGCTGCACTGCTCGTCGTCGCTGCTGCGCGCAGTCTCCGCAGTCGATCACGGAACCACCGAACACACAGCAGGCGGGCGCGGGGCCGTACCGACGCTGCGGGTGGTCATCACGTACGGGGAATCCCTGCACTCCGACGATGCCGACGGCTTCCGGCGGCGGTTCGACAGCCGTGCCACGGTGGTCAACTGGTACGCGACCACCGAGGCCGGTGCCGTCGCCTACGGCGAATACCCGCTCGAGCGAGCGCTGCCGTCGGGCTTTCTCCCCGCAGGCAGACCCATCCCGGGCAAGCTCGTCGAGGTCGTCGCCTCCGACGGTTCGACGTGTGCGCCCGACGTGATCGGCGAAGTACGGGTGACGTCGAGCTGCTTGGCCGACGGTTACCTCGGCGGTGCCGGTCTGGACTCCCAACGATTCGCCGCGCTCGGCGACGGTCTGTTCCGGTACCGCACCGGCGATCTGGGACGACTCGACGAACACGGGACACTGCACCTGGCCGGACGCATCGACGACGCAGTCAAGGTGCGTGGCTACCTGGTGGAGCCGGCCGAGGTCGAGGCAGCGCTGCGCGCCATGCCGGAGATCGGCGACGCAGCGGTGATCGGCAGGACCTCCGGCACCGATACCGACCTGGTGGCCTACGTGTGCTCGGCTCGTTCCGGTCGGCGACCCTCCGTGGGCGAGATCAGAGCGTCACTGCGCCGGACGCTGCCGGAATGGATGGTGCCCACCCACATCGTCGCGCTCGACGCGATGCCGCGAAACGAACGCGGCAAGGTCGACCGAAGTGCACTGCCCGAGCCCGCCGATCGACGCGTCGAGCGCACAGCGGTCGGCCCGACCGAGTACATCGTGGCCGAGGCCGCGCGCACCGCGATCGGGCTGGACACCATCGGCCGGGACGAGGATTTCCTGGCGCTGGGCGGCAACTCGCTGACCACCACGGCGATGCTTGCCCAACTTCGCGAGAGCCTGAAGATCGATCTGACGCCGGAGGACGTGTTCGCGGCGACCACTGTTCGAGCGCTGGCCGTGACAGTCGATGCCCGGCTCGAGGACGCGGCAACTGCGCGTCGGCGCACGACCGGCGAACACGATGTGCTCGTGCCGCTGCGCACGGAGGGAAGCAAGGCACCGATCTTCCTGGTCGGCGGAGCAGGCGTCGGTGCGATGGCGTTTCTGAATCTCGTCAAACACATCGACGACGACCGCCCCGTGTATGCGTTGCAGGCGCACGGCCGCGGCAAGCGCGGACGCCCGGACCGCACGATTCGGCGAACCGCGAAGCGCTACGTCGACGCTGTTCGCACAGTCCAGCCCGAAGGCCCGTTCCATCTGGTCGGTCATTCGCTCGGTGGCTGGATTGCCATCGCGATGGCGGAGGAGATCCGAGACTCCGGCCTCGGAACTCCCCACCTGCTGCTCCTCGACACGCGACTGTTTCGGCATCTGCTGGACAGGTTGCCCGGGGGTCGCGAAGTTCCGGCTGCTCCGCCGGCTCAGACGCGCGAAGACGCAGGCTTCCACCTCGGCCGCATCGGCACCGCTGCCCTCTGGCTACGGATGCAGTTCGCCGGGTTGCTGCGGTACCCGACGACGATGGAATGGTTGGTTTTCGCAAGCATCGGGTACGTGGCGTTGAACAAGCACGTTCCGACACCATGGTCGGGTTCGATGACCGTGGTTCGCACGGCAGAGAACGTCAAGGAACTCAGGTCGTGGCAGACGGTCGGTCGTGGTGAGTTGACCTTCGTCGACATCTCCGGGGATCACGTCGACATGTTGCGTGAACCGATGGCCGCGCACTTGGCCGAGACGATCACGAACACCTTCGACGACGCGGGCCTCGCACGCTGACCGACGGTCTGTCGCAGTGTCGGCTCAGCTTGTACGTTTGTGACCGAGGCTCACCGAGCCGCGCGACGACCCGGGAATCACACGACGAGGAGGTCGACCATGAGTTCATCGTACGAATTGCAGTCGGTAGAACTACACAAGGACGTCCTGCGATACGTGGACATGGGCGACGGCCCGCCCGTGATTCTGGTGCACGGCCTGCTCGGGTCGCACCGGTCCTGGGGCCCGCAGCTGGAACGTCTGTCGCACAAATTTCGGGTCATCGCGCCCGACCTGTTCGGGCACGGAGACTCCGACAAGCCGACCGGCGACTACTCGCTGAGTTCGCACGCGGCCACCATTCGCGACCTGATGGACCACCTGAACATCGACTCCGCACCGATGGTCGGTCATTCTCTCGGCGGCGGCATCGTCATGCAGCTGACGTATCTCTTTCCCGAGCGAGTCGATCGCCTGGCGCTGGTCAGCAGTGGCGGCCTCGGTCCGGAGGTGAGCCTGGTGCTCAAGGCAGCGACGCTGCCCGGCAGTGAGCTGGTGTTGCCGCTGCTCGCATCGGACTGGTTCCGTAGGAATACCGAAAGCGCGCTGGCGCAGTTGGGCAAATTGGGTCTGCCGGTCGCGCCGGGACCCAGCATGGCCGAGACCTGGCGGTCGTTCCGGTCGGTCGCAGACCGCTCCACCCGTGGGGCGTTCCTGGCGTCGACGCGGGCCGTGGTGGGCCCGCGGGGGCAGACCGTCAGCGCGAAGCAACATTTCGAGAAGTTCGAGTCCATTCCGTCGCTGCTGGTCTGGGGCGGCAAGGACCGGATGATTCCCGCCAAGCACGCCGACAACATTCGACGCGAGGTTCCGAACAGTCGCGTCGAGATCTTTCCCGACGCCGGCCACTTTCCCCAGCTCGACGAGCCGGACTTCTTCTTCCGACTGCTCGACGAATTCCTGGACTCCAACCGGACCGAGAAGAGCGCGCCTGCGGCGATCACCCCGGCGGCTGTTCCGTCGCAGCACCCGTGAGCGTGACACCGATGTTCCCGCTCGGCAGCGTGCTGCTCCCCGGTGAACGACTACCACTGCACATCTTCGAGCCGCGCTACCAAGCCCTGGTGCACGATTGCCTGAAGCAGGACGATCCGAGCTTCGGCGTGGTACTCATCGCGCGCGGGCACGAAGCCGGCGGCGGCGACGTCCGGCACGATGTGGCCACGACCGCACACATCATCGGTCACGAGTCCATCGGCGACGGCCGCTATCTACTCGAATGCGTCGGCGGTGAACGGATCAGGATCGACGCCTGGCTGCCGGACGACCCGTACCCACTGGCCGACGTTCGAGCATGGCCGGACGAAGACACGGACGCGGTGATCGCCGACACCGAATTCGACGCCACCTGGGCGCGGATCGAGGATCTCTACGAACTGATCGGCCGACTCGAATCGGCGGAGAACGTTGCCACACCGGGTGTTCCGGACTTCCTGGGCCTGCCGATCTCGGCCGCCGAGAAGATCTGGTCGCTGGCAGCACTGATTCCGATGGGTCAGTCCGATCGACTCGACATCCTGTCCGCGCCGGACGCCAGAGCACGCATGACCGCTCTCGACGACGCCATCGAGAATGTCACCGCCGTCGTGCAATTCCGATTGCAACCCTGAGACAGAAACACGTCAGGCCCGACATCATCGATGTCGGGCCTGACGTGCGTAGTAGCGGGGACAGGATTTGAACCTGCGACCTCTGGGTTATGAGCCCAGCGAGCTACCGAGCTGCTCCACCCCGCGTCGGGTGTTCACCACGCTACATGCCATCTCGGCAGTCTCCCAATCGCCAGGTCAGCCGCAGGCTCTACGGTTCCGAAGTATGACCACCGCGCTTTCTCCCGTCCTGACCTTTCCGCACGCCGGCGTCGCGCAGATCACGCTGAGCAACCCACCGGTCAATGCACTGACCCGTCCGGCGACGCGGCGACTGCGCGCCCTCCTTCTCGAGTTGATCGACGATGCTGCGGTCCGGGCGGTCGTTCTCACCGGCGACCGGGTGTTCAGTGCCGGCTCGGACATCTCCGAGATGCCCGAGATGCAGGACGGCGGTGACGTACTCGCCCGCAAGAGCATTCTCGAGAACGCCACCCTCGAGATGCTCGACGATCTACCGCTGCCCACGGTCGCGGCAATCGACGGATTCGCGTTGGGCGGCGGCCTCGAACTGGCGCTGTGCTGCGATCTCGTCGTCGCCGACGAGGGGGCTCGACTCGGACTCCCGGAAATCGACCTCGGTGTGATCCCCAGCAGCGGCGGGTCCATGCGTGCGCTGCGGCGGGTCGGTCAGGCGCGCGCCGCCGAACTGGTGTTGCTCGGCGAGCCCATCCCGGCCGAGACCGCTCTGGAGTGGGGCCTGATCAATCGAGTCGCTCCGCGCGGACAGTCCTTGTCGGTGGCTCTGGGATTGGCGCAGGCACTGGCGCGAAAATCCCGCTCTGCTTTTCGGGCGAACAAGCGCGCCCTCGCGCTCACGTTCGGCGAGTCCCCAGGCCTGCCCGCACGACGGGCATTGCCGGTGTTCGAGGAGGCGTTCGAGTCGGCCGACGGCAAGGAAGGCGTGCGCGCCTTTCTCGCCAAGGAGTCACCCGAGTTCGGATAGGCGACGCTTGACCAGAATCGTTGCGCCGGTGACGATCTCCCATCCGATGATGGTGTAGACCGAGATGCGCTCGAATGTTCCGCCGCCGAGGATTCCGGTGTCGGCGAGAAACAGCGCCAGCCCCACCAGTCCTGCCACTCCTGCAGTCGCACTGCCCACGGTGTACCAACGCGGCGCACCGACGCGGCCGCCGTATCGTCCCGCGGCCAGCAGCACCAGATTGCCGCCGACGATCGCCATGCCTGCACCCACCGCATGGGGCGTCGATGCCCCGTCGACCGAGGCGTGGGCGAGCCCGACGACGATGCTGCCGACACCGTGCACAACGGAGGTGCCGGCCACGATCCACCGCGCCCGGCCTTCGAAGAGCACGGACAGTCCCAGCCCCGCCAAGAGGAACAACGTGCCGTCGACGACGAAGCCGGTGTTCATCACCGCGTGCAGCGGCGAGATGTCGGGGATTCCGAGGTCGCTGATGTTGTTGCGGGCGTAGCTGTACGGCCGGTCCGTCCACCCGAGCGCGGCCACGGCTTCGGCGGCCAGATACGTCACCCCGCCGACGAGGAAGGCTCCGGCTGCCAGGACGGTAGTTCTCTTCACAGCTGCATGACCCATCTCGGCTCGACCCCGATGGGTCATTTCGCAGGCTCCACTCCCGGAGCCCCGATACACCCGTCGTGTACCGATTGGTACAGTACCGGCTCATGAGCGATCGCCACGACGTGGTGCCGGTACTCGCAGGGGTGTTCCGCGACCACGGATTCGACGGGTCAACCCTCGCGGTCATCAGCAAACAGACCGGCCTGGGGAAAGGCAGCCTCTACCACTACTTTCCGCGTGGAAAGCAGGAGATGGCCGAGGCCGTCCTCGACGACGTCGAGCAGTGGTTCCACCACAACGTGTTCGAGCCGTTGCGACACGGCACCGATGCCGCGTCGACCACCCACGAGATGTTCGAGCAGACCGCGCGATACTTCCGGTCCAATCGTCTGGTGTGCCTGTTCGGAGCGTTCACGCTCGGTCTCGAACGTGCGGTGTTCTCGGGCCGCGTCGCAGCGCATTTCACCCACTGGATCGACGCCCTCACTCCGGTACTGCGCCGGCTGGGACACGGCGAATCGGCAGCCGAACTGGCCGAGGAGATCGTGGCCGGGATTCAGGGCGCGTTGGTGCTCTCACGCGCCTCGGACGATGCAACGCGGTTCGATCGACTGCTGGCACGCCTGGAAGCCTCGGCAGCACGCGTGCCTGCGGGGGTGCACGTATGACCCCCGAGGCCGTGACACCCGAGCCCATGACACCGAAGCCCGCACCCGAGCTGAAGACTTTCGGAATACGAGAACTGCTGCGGCTCATCGTCATCGGATCGGTGTTGGCGTACTTCCAGCTCGTCGCGATCGGCCGTTGGGTGCGCGCGCCACGGCGCGGGTGGCCACTGCACGC
Organism: Rhodococcus sp. 15-2388-1-1a; assembly: GCF_002259145.1. Lineage (NCBI taxonomy): Bacteria > Bacillati > Actinomycetota > Actinomycetes > Mycobacteriales > Nocardiaceae > Rhodococcus > Rhodococcus sp. 15-2388-1-1a. Next base: position 43,627 of record NZ_NPFP01000015.1, read on the forward strand.
CTCGGAGGCCGTCGTCGACGCCTTCTTCGTACTCGGACCCACCTTCGTCAAGGTCGGTCAGTTGATGGGCTCCTCGCCCGGACTGTTTCCCAAGGTTCTCGCCGATACCTGTCTGCGCTGCCTCGACGAGGTGCCACCGTTCCCCGGTTCGCAGGCGCGCGCGGTGATCGAGGCCGATCTGGGTCGCGGAATCGACGACCTGTTCTCCTCGTTCGACGACGTACCGCTCTCGTCCGCCTCGGTCGCTCAGGTGCATCTGTGCGTTCGCCGCGACAACGGCCGTGAAGTGGTCATGAAGGTACAGCGGCGAGGCATCTACCACCGCATGAAGATCGACCTGCGCATCGCGTACCTCATCGCCCGCGGACTCGAGAAGTTCATTCCGTTCTTCGCCACGGCCAACGCGTCGGCGATCATCGTCGACCTGCACGCTGCCACCTTCGCCGAACTCGACAGCGCCGTGGAAGCCAAGCGCCAGGACAGCTTTCGCGCGGCCATCGGCGCGTTCGACGACAACGCCCACGTCACCGCCCCCGAGGTGTTTCTCGACTACTGCGGTGGGCGCGTCATCTGCATGGAACGCATGCACGGCTCCCCACTCGACCGCTACGAGCCAGGAGAGCAGTCCGAGCTCATCGTCCGCCGCGCCGCCAAGGTCTGGATGGAAGCCCTTGTGCTGCACGGCCTCTTCCACGGCGACGTGCATGCGGGCAACGTGTGGGTCCTCGACGACGGCAGAGTGGCATTCCTCGACTTCGGAGTCATGGGCGAGGTGGACGAGCAGTGGCGCGCGCTTCTGCTCGATCTGTTTCACGCCACCGTGATCGACGGCGACTTCACCCGGCTCGCCGGTACCGTCAAACGACTGGGAATCGTTGCCCCGCAGATGGGTTCGGACGCCGAGGTCGGCGCGATCCTGCAGTCGGTGTTCGCTCCGATGCTCTCGGCAACTCTCGCGCACTTCAGCCTGGCGGACTTCATCCGAGCGCTGGTGAACATGGGCAAGCAGTACAAGACATCGAGCCCGGAGGAATTGATCCTGGTGGCCAAACAACTCGGCTACTTCGAGCGATACGCCATCGAACTCGCCCCGAACTGGGCGCTCGGGACCGATCCGTTCGTGTTCAAGAACGTCTTCCCCGCCGAGATCGCGGCACTGGCCGAGGCGAGGGGCGTCGAGCTGCCGGAGTGAACCGGCAGCTCGACACAGCGTCAACGGGTGCTGAGTCAGTGAGTGAAGTCGAGCACCACTTTGCCTGCCGCAGTGCGGTTTTCCAGAGATGCGATGGCGGCAGCCGCATCGGCGGCCGGGAACACCGACGGCTCCGGCGCACTGAGCGATCCGTCGGCGAGGAGCGGTTCGATCTCGGCCCACTGGGTGGCGAGGTAGCCCGGGCGCGTCATCCACCATGCACCCCAACCGACGCCGACGACATCGACGTTGTTGAGCAGCAATCGGTTGACCTTGACCGTCGGGATCTCGCCACCGGTGAAGCCCAGCACCAGGATTCGGCCCGACGGTGCAAGCGAGCGGATGCTGTCGGTGAACCGATCACCACCCACCGGATCGACGACGACGTCGACGCCACGGCCGCCGGTCAGTTCCTTGACCGCGTCCTTCCAACCGTCGACCAGCACCACGTCGGTGGCTCCGGCGGATCGCGCGATGTCGGCCTTGGCCTCCGTGCTCACGACGGCGATGACGCGAGATGCGCCGAGCACCGGAGCCATTCGCAGCGCGGAGGTTCCGATGCCCCCTGCTGCGCCGTGCACCAGAACCGTCTCGCCCGGCGCCAAACGGCCACGTTCCCGGAGCGCGAAGTGCACCGTCAGGTCGTTGAACAACAGCCCAGCGCCTGCGGAGAGGGACACCGACTCGGGCAGCGCGAACACCGTGTCCGGGGATACGACGGCGACCTCGGCCATACCGTCGCTCAGCCCCGTCAGTGCGGCTACTCGATCACCTGCGGAGAAGCCGGACTCCGGCGGTGCCGACCGAACGATGCCGGCGATCTCGCTGCCGGGTACGAACGGCAACTCGGGCTTGTACTGGTAGAGCCCGCGGGTGAGCAACGCGTCGGGAAAGGCGACGCCCGCAGCATGGACCTCGATGACCACCGACCCGTCACGCGGGGCGGGTTCGTCGATGTCCACCACACTCACCGAGTCGGGTCCGTCGAGGCTGGAGATCTGTACCGCGCGCATGAATGGTCCTCTCGGTCGGGATCGTTCCCTGCACGCCACCGTACAAAACAACAGAACTCACCGTGGCTACCGGCATGCGCGAACAGGGGTGTGCTCCAATCGACGGATGAACACTCCCCTCACCGTCGTCCGTCCCGACGGTGACGCCCGCGGCGGCGTCATCGTCATTCAGGAGGCCTTCGGGGTCACCGATCACATCGTCGACGTCTGCAACCGCCTCGCGGCCGCCGGTTGGGTCGCGGTCGCACCGCATCTGTTCCACCGGCAGGAGGGCGTGACCGTGTTGTCGTACTCGGACATGGACTCGGCGATGGCGGCAATCGGGCGGCTGCAGGCGGACGAGGTCGATTCCGACGTCGACGCGGCGGCGGGTGCGCTCGCCGAGCTCGGATTCGAGCCCTCGTCCATTGCCATCGTCGGTTTCTGCATGGGCGGCACCGTTGCGTTCCACATCGCTGTCCGACGGCAACTCGGTGCGGCAGCGACGTTCTACGGCGGCGGAATCACCCAGGGCCGCTTCGGTTACCCCGCGATGGCGTCGGTGGGTGACGCCCTCGCGACACCCTGGCACGGCTTCTTCGGAGACCTGGACGAGGGCATCCCCTTCCAGGAGGTGGAAACGCTGCGCGAGATCACCGCAACGTCCCCGGTCGAGACCGAGATCACCCGTTACGCCCACGGCAAGCACGGATTTCACTGCAATGACCGCCCCGCGGTGTTCGACGCCGATGCGGCGGCCGACGCCTGGGGCAAGACTCTCGAGTGGTTCGACGCCCATGTCGCACGCTGAGCCACCCCGTTCCGACGCCGAACTCGCGGAGGAGACGGAACGTATCGTCGCCTTCTGGACCGAGCTGTCGCTGCCCGGACTGTTCGACGTCCACACGCACTTCATGCCGAAGAACGTGATGGACAAGGTGTGGAATTACTTCGACAGCGCAGGGCCGCTGACTGGCAGCGTCTGGCCCATTTCGTATCGTTTCGCCGAAGACCGACGGCTGCAGGTCATTCGAGGATTCGGTGTACGGCATTTCACCTCGATGATCTACCCCCACAAGCCGTCGATGGCGGCGTGGCTCAACTCGTGGGGTGCCGACTTCGCGGCGCGCACCCCCGACTGCCTGCAGACCGCCACGTTCTACCCCGAGGACGGGGCCACCGAGTACGTCGAGCAGGCATTGACGAACGGTGCCCGAATCTTCAAGTCGCACATACAGGTCGGCAATTATGCGCCCAACGATCCCCTGCTCGACGGCGTCTGGGGCGCACTCTCGGACGCGCAGGTACCCGTGGTGATCCATTGCGGATCCGGGCCGGCACCCGGCACCCACACCGGACCGGAACCGATTGCCGCACTGCTGCAACGGTTCCCCCAGCTCCCGTTGATCATCGCGCACATGGGCATGCCCGAGTACGTCGACTTCCTCGACCTGGCCGATCGCTACGAGAACGTTCGACTGGACACCACGATGTCGTTCACCGACTTCTCGGAGGCGGGCGCACCATTTCCGAGACACGAGCTGCCACGACTGCTCGATCTGCAGAATCGCATTCTGTTCGGCAGCGACTACCCGAACATCCCGTACCCGTATCTGCACGCCCTGCAGGCAGTGCGCCGACTCGACCTGGGAGACGACTGGGTTCGCGCAGTGTGCTGGGAAAACGGGGCTGCACTGTTCGGCTAGAGCAGTTCTCTAGCCGACCCAGAACTCGGCAATACCCTCGGCGATGGCATTGCCCTGCGCACGTCCGGCCACGGCCGCGGCCGATCGGACGGCGATGTCGGTGGCGTCGGGTCCGATGGCAGCCGACGAATCGGCGTCGGGTGCAATCACTTCCACCTTCGAGCCACCCTTGACCAGCCGCTCTCGTTCGATGTCGAAGGGATCGTGCTCCAGGTCGAGTGCGCCCACTCTGAACACCAGCACCTTCTCGAAACCGACTGCCAGATCGGCGTTTTCGCTCGCGCGGATACCTCCGTCGACGTAACGATGATCGCCGATCGTCACCGGGGGCCACATTCCCGGGATGGCGCAGCTCGCGGCCACCGCGTCGACCAGTTGAACGCCCGAGCCACGATCGAGAACTCGATGCCGGCCCGTCAGCGCGTCGACGGTGACGATCCGCAGATCGCGGCTCGGCCACGAGTGCGACGGCAGCCGTCGTTCGATGATGGCCCTGCGCTCACGCTCGGTGATCGTCGAGGCCGCCAGTGCCTCGGCACCGATGCGCCTGCGAGTGTCGATGGCACTGCCGTCCGAGTTCTGAGCCGCTCGAGCCAACATCGAGACCAGTTCGTCGATGGTCGCCTCGGCATGCGGTTCGTGGTCCTGCTTCGCCTCGTCTGCCTGACGCTCGAACAGTTCGGCCAACGCGGTTCCGCTCGAGATCTGCGCTGCCACCGAGGAGCCTGCCGATGTTCCCAGCAGCATCTCGGCATCTGTGACGTCGGCTCCGGATTCTGCCAATCCCAGTAGGACACCCGTCTGCCACGCAATACCTGCGACTCCGCCGCCGCCCAATACGAGTGCTCGCCTGGTCATGGTCGTACTCCTTCTTCGAAAAGATCCGTCAGGAACTTACAGCGCCGGTGTGTACACGTGGACGCAGCCAGTCGATGAGATCGTCGAGTACGCGCTCCTTCTCCGGTTCGTTGAACACTTCGTGGAACAGCCCGTCGTACGTTTTCAGGGTCAGGTCGTCGGATCCGGCAAGTTCGGCGACGAGTTCGCTGCCCGAAACATCGGCCAATCCGTCTGCCGTCCCGTGCTGGAGCAGCACGGGAATCTTCAGCGACGGCAACCGCGCGGGGAAGGTCTCCCCGACGCCGAGCATCGCTGCGGCCAGGCCCGCAGGAACGGTGCCGTGGTAGCCCAGCGGATCGGCGACGTAGGCGTCGACTACGGTCTTGTCGCGCGAGACGAGCTTGGGGTCGAGTTTCAGTACGGGCACTGCCGGTAGGAATCGTCCGAGGACCTTGCCGACCGCCACCAGGGCTTTCGGCTGTCCCACGCTGGGAGCCACCGCGGGCCCGGACAGCATCAGACCGTCGAGGTCGCACTGATGGTCCAGTGCGTACGACAGTGCGATAGCACCGCCCATGCTGTGGCCGAGCAGGAAGGTGCGCTGATCGGGATGCTCAGCAGCTGCGATGCCGAACAGCGTGTGCAGGTCGTCGGTGAAGTCGGACCATTTCTCCAGCGACACCCGTTTGCCCCCGGATCGCCCGTGTCCGCGGTGGTCGGGCGCGTAGACGACGAGACCGAGCGAGCCCAGCCTTTCGACGACGTGCCGGTACCGGCCTGCGTGCTCGGCCAGGCCGTGGGCCAGCACCACGATCCCGGTCGACGTGGTTTCGGGGGTCCAGACGTCGTAGACGATTCGGGTTCCGTGGACTCCGACGAACGACGACTCGACATGCTTCATTCGGTCACCGTACAAGGGCAGCGGGTCGTGCGACGGCCCATCGGACAACCTACAAATATTTGCTTGGGTAACTATCCTGGTGGGACGGGCGATGTAGTTGTGACACCCCACTACCGATTGTCCTCGTGCATCGGGACACGGCACCGACCAGGAGTGAAGAATCCAGAATGCGTGATGAGTCCGCCACTAGAACGTCGCCGCGGTGGCGCGACCCGAAGCGCTACCTGTGGCCGCTGGGGTTGATCATTCCCCTGAGCCCGTTCCTGGCCTGGGGTCTGGTGTCGCTCCTCGGCCCCGGCGCGTTCTGGACCCTCGGCCTGATGATCATGGGCGTCGCACTGCCACTGGTGGACAAGTTCGCCGGAGTGGACCGCAGCAATCCCCCGGACGAGGCGATCGCCGCACTGGAGAAGGATCCGTACTACCGCTGGTGCGTGTACCTGTTCCTGCCGCTGCAGTACGCGGGCCTCGTCGCCGCCTGTTATCTGTGGGCGCACGGGCCGTTGGGCGTTCCCGAGCGAATCGGCCTGGCCATCACGGTGGGCATCGTCGGCGGCGTCGGCATCAATGCCGCCCACGAACTGGGGCACAAGCGCGAGCTCCGCGAGCGTTGGCTCTCGAAGGTGACGCTGGCGCAGACGCTCTACGGCCACTTCTACGTCGAGCACAACCACGGCCACCACCTCCGCGTTGCCACCCCGGACGATCCGGCATCGGCGAAGTTCGGCGAGTCGTTCTGGAAGTTTCTGCCGCGCACGATCGTCCACGGGTTGCACTCGGCCTGGGACCTCGAGTCCCGACGCCTCGCTCGGCAGGGCATGTCGAGGTGGACCCACAAGAATCACCTGTTCAATGCCGGTGCCATGAGCGTATTGCTGTTCGGCGTCCTGATCGCCGTCTTCGGCACGGTGATCGTGCCGTATCTGTTGATTCAGGCCGCGATCGCCATCGTCCTGTACGAGGCGGCCAACTACCTCGAGCACTACGGATTGCTGCGACAGAAGCGCCCCAGCGGTCGATACGGAAAGCCGACCCACCGGGACAGCTGGAACAGCGATCACCTCTGGAGCAACCTGTTCCTCTATCACCTGCAACGTCACAGCGATCATCACGCGAATCCGGTGCGCCGCTACCAGGCTCTGCGCACCGTCGACGAGTCCCCACAGCTACCGGCCGGTTATGCGGTGATGATCTTCTGCGCGCTGGTACCGCCACTGTGGCGCAAGGTGATGGATCAGCGACTGATCGACTTCTACGACGGTGACCCGGAGCTCGTCAACGTCGACCGTTCCGACCCCAAGGCAGTTCGGAAACTCGAGCGACTGTGCGTCGAGCGAGCCGAGGCACACTAGGCGACAGTCACACCGCTGCAGGCTCGTCGGTCTGTGCGCGTAGGTAGCGGCTCCGACGACGTTTCGTCAGCAGCCGGTGCTAACGTGAAGCCATGGTTGAGGCTACTACGCGTGAGCAGATCGCGGCATTCGTCGCGGAGCGAAACTGGTCCCAATTTCACAGCCCCGAAAACCTCGCGAAAAGTATCTCGATCGAGGCCGGCGAGTTACTCGAGTGCTTCCAATGGACCTCCAACGCCAACGATGCTGACGTCCGCGACGAGCTCGCAGATGTATTGACGTATTGCCTCCTGCTAGCCGACAAACTCGGACTCGATCCAGATCGGATCGTCCAGAACAAGCTCGCGTTGACTCGTGAAAAGTATCCGATAGAGAAGTCTTTCGGCCGCAGCGAGAAGTATGACACTCTTTGAGATCGAGCACCTGGAGTTCTCGTCTTCCGCTGTAGCGAAATGGGCGCCACTCAGTTCGCGCAACAGAAACTGGCCAGTCGTGTACGTTCTCGACGGTGCTCCGTTACCAGGTCGCGGTGAAGTTCTTCGCAATGTCTATGTGGGCGAGACCATCAACGCTGCGAATCGCATGAAGCAACACTTGGAGAGCTCCGACAAGCGGCACCTCAGCGAAATCCGCGTAATCTTGAATGACCGGTTCAATAAGTCTGCCTGTTTGGATCTTGAGTCGTACCTCATTCGCTTGTTGGCTGGCGATGGAACCTTTCGTGTTCTCAACCGAAACGACGGCATTGTCGAATCAGACTATTTTGAGCGCGCCTCGTACCGCGAGAGCTTTCAGGATGTTTTTGACTCCCTACGCGCGGACGGCATGTTCACGCGGTCGGTTGAAGAGATCGAGAACAGCGACCTCTTCAAGCTGTCTCCATTCAAGGCGCTCAGCCAGGATCAGGCTGTAGCCGTCGAGGGAATCGTCGAGGGTTTGCTCCAGGATTTCGAATTCGAAACCCCAAGCACGAGCGTTGTTCAGGGTTCCCCCGGAACCGGCAAGACCGTAATCGCCATCTACCTGCTGAAGCTGTTGATGGACATAGCAAGTTCGAATCAGGACGACACAGTCGAAAGTAACTCTATATTTGCCGAATTTTTCGTCGATGGCTATCGCGAACTCCTGAAAGACAAACGCATCGGCCTGGTCGTCCCGCAGCAATCGCTGCGCACCTCCATCCAACGAGTTTTCAGGAAGACTCCGGGCCTCAGGCCCGACATGGTGCTCACGCCCTTCGAAGTCGGCGAGTCCGCGGAAACCTACGATCTGCTCATAGTCGACGAAGCGCACCGACTGAACCAGCGTGCCAACCAACCATCTGGCTCTCAGAACAAGCGGTTCGCCGAGATCACATCGAAAATCTTCGGATCCGATGACCTTTCAAAAACACAACTCGATTGGATAGAAGAAAAGAGCCATCACCAGCTTCTCCTCCTCGATGGTGCGCAACGCGTCCGCCCGGCCGACCTCACTGCGGAGCGGCTGCGCAGCGTGGTGCGACGGGCGGCGAGCAACGAGCGCCACTACCCCTTGACTACACAGATGCGAATTCGAGCGGAAGAGAATTACGTCTCATATGTCCGCCGCGTCGTCGGTGCAGAAATAGTCGCCCAGCCGCTACGTCGAGAGACCTTCCGAGACTACGATTTTCGCCTTTTCGACAACGTAGCCGACATGCGCGATGAGATCTTCCGCCGAGACGCCGACGTCGGCCTTGCCCGACTCCTTGCCGGCTACGCGTGGCAATGGAAGTCCAAGAAGGACAAACAAGCATGGGATATTGAAATCGAGGGGGAACAGTTTCGTTGGAACGGAACTGCGGTTGATTGGATTGCATCGCCAGAGTCGTTGGACGAGGTCGGCTCGATCCACACCGTGCAAGGGTACGACCTCAACTACGCCGGAGTCATCATCGGTGCCGATTTACGTTACGAGGCAGGCCGTGGCCTGTTCATCGATCGCGCTTCCTACTTCGACTCGAAAGGCAAGGAGAACAATGCAATTCTTGGAATCAGGTACAGCGATGACGATCTCAAGCAGTTCATTGTCAATATTTACGGCGTGCTGCTGACACGAGGGATGCTGGGTACATACGTTTACGCGGTCGACGCTGGCTTACGTGAATACCTGCGGCAGTACATCCCATCCCAGCAGTCAATCTGAGAAATGACCTTGCAAGGCCATTTCCCACCTCTTAGTTGTTTGCTGGCTCGGCATTCATCATTGACTCACCCAGCAGGTTCGTCGGTCTGTGCCCGCAGGTAGCGACCGAAGTGCGGCACCGTGAACGCGATGGTGCCCCGCTCGGCCGAATAGATCAGGCCCTTCTTGATCAGTCCGTCCCTGGCGGGAGACAGTGACGCCGGCTTGCGCTTCAGTTCGGTCGCCACGGCAGAGGTCGGCACCGAGCCGTCGTCCACCGACAGTTCGGCCATCGCACGCATGTATTCGCGCTCGGCAGGCGTCGCACGCTCGTAGCGAGAACCGAAGAATCCGACGGCCAGTTCCTCTTCCGCCGTCGGAGCGGCGACACGCACGTCCTCGACGGTGATCGGGGTGTCGGCCGCGAGATCCCATGTCGCCTTGCCGTAGGCCTGCACGAAGTACGGGTAGCCGTCGGCGGCCGCATACAGCGCGTCGAGCGCGTCGGGGGTGAATTCGACGTCCTCGCGATCGGCCGGGGCGATCAGGGCCAGGTCGGCCGCGGCTCGTTCGAGTCGGCCGATCCGGTGGTAGCTGAAGAGGCGCTCGGAGTAGCTCTTGGACGCCGACAGCACCGCAGGCAGGTGCGGCAGCCCCGCCCCGAGGATGATCAGCGGCGCGGTGTCCTGACTGAGCTCGTGGCAGGCGGCGCACAGTGCGGAGATGTCCGCGGCACCCAGGTCCTGCATCTCGTCGATGAAGATGGCGATGCCCACGCCCACGTCGCCGGCCAGCGCGGAGGCGTCGAGCAGCAGTTCCACGAGGTCGATCTCGATGTCGCCGGAGTCGGCGCGGCCGGTCTTCGCCGGGACGTCGATGCCGGGCTGCCACCGCTCCCGCATGCCCTTGTCGGCCGTGGAGCGCAGGGCGAAGGCCTTGAGCACACCGAGGAATTCGTCGACGCGTTCGGGATCGCGATGCGAGGCCGCGATGCCGCGGACCGCCATGTGCAGCGCCGACGACAGCGGTCGACGCAGTTCCTGGTCCGGCCGAGCCTCGATCTTGCCGGTGCCCCATCCGCGGGCGATGGCCGCGGATCGGAGTTGGTTGAGCAATACCGTCTTCCCGACGCCTCGCAGCCCGGTGAGTACGACACTGCGCTCCGGTCTGCCGCGGGTGATGCGTTCGAGCACGACGTCGAAGGCGTCGAGCTGCTTCTTTCGGCCTGCGAGCTCGGGTGGGCGCTGGCCGGCGCCGGGAGCGTAGGGGTTACGCACGGGGTCCATGGGGCCAAAGTTACAACGAATCGTGCGATATATGCGGACATCTAGTTCGTGTCCTAGAGATCGGAATTCACTCGATACTTGCGCGCGGCTGCGGCGAAGGGCTACTTTCTGGGGTGTGAAGCGAATTCTCGTAGTACGCCGCCGTAGCGGGGTCTGATTCGGACCGACCCCTCGCTGCGGGTCGTCGTGCTCTATCGGTCCTCCCTTCACATTCGGAAGACCACCCTCATGAATTCACTTGCTTCCACCTTTGCCACCGATCCGTTCCATGCCCGCTTCGGCTGTGCCCTTCCACGCACGATGCGCGACGAGATCACCTGGCAACACATGTCGTGGGCACACTTCGCCGACCGCTTCTCGCCCACCACCGGACCGCTTCGACTGGGGTCATGGACTGCCGACAGCGCAACTGGCGGTCGGACTGCTTTCGACGCGACCTTCGGCGTCGGCGACACGATCATCGCTTGTGCGGCAACGACTTACGGGCCGATCGAGGCTTTGACGTCGATGCTCCACGACGCCGGATTCCGCATCGAGATCCTCTCGTTCCACCAGCAGATCATCGGCGACGAGACCGCCACCTTCGTCCTGGCCGAGCACGACGGTCGCCGCGAATGGTCGATGGGCATGGATGCCGACGCCCACCTGTCGTCGATCAGGGCCATCCTCGCCGGGGCGAACATCCTGCATCGGTAGCCAAAACTCCGAGTTCGCAGTTGTGCGGCAATAAAGACCCTCGTTGTCCGCACAACTGCGAACTCGACGCGCACAATCTCCTGCATGGGTAGCGCTTTCTTCGCCCGTCCAGCACGTGCGCAAGACAGGTACAGATCTCGCTAGGGCATTTCGATCGTCTCGGCGCGGCGCACTTCGGCCAGTGCGTACCGCAGATAGGTCTCGGCGCGGCCGCGGCGCACCGCAAGTAGGTCCGCGACCACCAGCAACGCATGCGCCGGACGCGGCCTCATGCGCGACTGCTCTTCGACGTCGGAAACCCCCAGGGCCCCGGTGAGCACCTCGACGAACCCGGCGATGTCCAGATTCGGCAGCCAGTCCGCGGCGCGCACGGTTCGGCCCAGCACCTCCTGGACGTTCTCGCCGGTCAATCCATCGCTGTATACCTCTTCGAGCAACGTGCGTACCATTTCGGCATGCACTCGACCGGCCTGTGCCGAGTCCGAGCGGCCCAGAAGTTCGACGGCGTCGTCGAACGCGATCGGAGCCCGCGCCGCCACAGCGGCGAGGGCATCGTTCGTGGCATCGGCGATCCGTCGCACCTCGGCGGGCCATTCGGCAGGCCAGGTGATGGGGACGGTGCTCGGGGGAACAGCCGCTGGGGAGGGGTCGGTCATCACAGCAGTCTCTCACTCGACGCCGACACGGTTCCTTTTACCTGTAACTGGTGTTTATACTAAAGCGCGCACTGTGGCATCGGCCACACATGCGGATGTGGAGGAGGTGGGCTCGATGACCGAACGGAACACCGTCGCGTCGGATCCCGGCGAAGTGATGCTGCAGGCCAGGAACGTGAAGTTCGACTGGACCGACCTGCCGATGCACTGGGTGCCGGGCGATCCGTACACCACGCACGTACTCAATGTGCTGCACCTGATCCTTCCGGCCGGCGAGCACTGGTTCGTCGACACCTTCAAGGAAGCTCTGCCGTACATCGACGACGAGAAGCTGCGCGACGACGTCATCGGTTTCATCGGGCAGGAAGCCGTTCACGCCGAGGCGCACACCGGCGTGCTCGTGCACCTCCAGACCAAGGGCCTGGACCCGACACCGTTCACCGATCAGATGGAGTGGGCCTTCGGCAAGGTCCTCGGATCCGACTCGGTGACGAGCCTGCGCTCGAAGAACAACCTGGTCGAGCGACTGGCTCTGATCGCCGCCATCGAACACGTGACGGCGTTTCTCGGCGACTGGGTGCTCAACGCCGACGGTCTCGATCGCGCGGGCATTCACCCCACCATGCTCGATCTGCTGCGCTGGCACGGTGCCGAAGAAGTCGAGCACCGTTCGGTCGCGTACGACACGTTGCGGTACTTCGACAAGCGCGAGGTCCGTCGCCTGCGCACCTTCGTGGTGGTCGTGCCGTTGATGGCCTACATCTGGATGCGCGGGATCATCTTCCTCATGAAGAACGATCCGGAGCTGCAGTCTGCACCCAAGTCCGTGCGCAAGCCTCGGTCGGCTCTGTGGCGGAAGTCGGTCAAACGCGGCACCCTTCCCGCGCTGACGCACGTCGGCCGCAGCATGTCGCGCTACCTCAAGAAGTCGTACCACCCCAGCCAGGAAGGCTCCACCGCACAGGCAGTCCGGTACCTCGCGTCCTCGCCTGCCGCGCAGGCTGCGGCACGGTGAAGCTCAACGCACGACGCGTCCCGCGGCTGCTTCCCAAGGATGCACCGCCCGACCTGCGCGGACGAGCACGTCCCGACCGCTCGATGCAGCTGCTCGGTACGTTCCTCAACGGGTACATGCAGGCGGCTGCCGGTGCGGAGTACAACGATGCCGTCGCAGGACACAATCCCGATTCCGCACTGAAGTTGGTCGTCACCGAACGCAAGATCGTCGCCGAGGACAACGATGTCGCCGCTCTCACCCTCGCGTCGCCGATGGGGGAGCAGCTGCCGATCTGGCATCCGGGCTGTCACCTCGATCTACACCTGCCCTCGGGCCGCCGCCGGCAGTACTCACTGTGCGGCAATCCGTCCGACCGCAGCTCGTACCGCATCGCCGTGCGCCGAATCCCGACCGGCGCAGGCGGATCCATCGAGATGCACGGGCTGCAGCCGGGCACCGAGGTCACCGTCCGCGGACCGCGCAACGGGTTTCCCTTCGTCGGCGAGGGCAGCGCCCTGTTCATCGCGGGCGGAATCGGTATCACCCCCATCATTGCAATGGTCCGTGCGGCACGGATTCTCGGTATGGACTGGCAGTTCGTGTACTGCGGTCGCTCCCGCGACACGATGCCCTTCCTCGAGGAAATCGAGAGCTGGGAATCGGACCGCGTGTTCGTCCGCACCGACGACGTGTACGGCTACCCGACCGAGGGCGAACTGCTCGAGCGCGCCCCGGCAGGCGGTGCCGTCTATTGCTGCGGCCCCACCCCCATGCTCGACGCCGTCCGCCGCGACTTCCGCCAGTGTCCCGCCACCGCACTGCATTTCGAGCGTTTCGGGCCGCCGCCGATTCTCGACGGCACGCCGTTCGAGGTGCAACTGATCAGCACGGGTGCCGTGCTCGACGTCGCCGCCGACGCCTCCGTGCTGACGGCGGTCAAGCAGCAGAAGCCCAACATCGCGTACTCGTGCCAGCAGGGCTTCTGTGGCACCTGCAAGGTTCGCGTGCTCTCGGGCGAACCCGAGCACCTCGAAACACGGTTGACGCCGGAGGAGCAACGCGATCACATGCTCATCTGCGTCTCCCGCGCACGCAGCGCACGCCTCGTACTCGATCTATAGAACGGAAAACTGTTGAGCAGCAATGCGGTTCGTACGACGGTCGTCAACGAGGGAATCCGACTGGCGGTGTTCGAGAGCGGCAACCCCGAGGGTGACCCGATCGTCCTCGTCCACGGGTGGCCCGATACCCACGAGCTGTGGAGCCACATCGTGCCCCAGCTCGAGGACCGCTTCCGGGTGATCAGTTACGACTCCCGCGGTGCAGGCGAAAGCTCGGTTCCCGCCGAGCAGTCGGCGTACAAGTTGGCGCGTCTGGCCTCGGATTTCTACGCTGTCGCCGACGCCGTCAGCCCCGACGCCCCGGTTCACGTGCTCGCCCACGACTGGGGTGCCGTGGAGGTCTGGGAAGCCGCGGCTCAACCGCAGGCGAAGGACCGAATCCGCTCGTACACATCGCTTTCGGGACCCAACCTCGATCACCTCGGTAAGTGGTCGCAGTCGCGGCTTCGCAAACCCACGCTCACCGGTATCAAGCAGGTGCTCGCCCAGGTCCGCGCGTCGTGGTACACCGTCACCTTCCATATCCCCGGTCTGTCCACGCTGCGGATCAAGCGGCAGTTCGCCAAGGGCTGGCCTGCGTTCCTCCAGGAGTTCTCGGGAGTCGACCCGAAGCTCGTCACTCAGAACCCCACGCTGTGGTCGGATGCCACCAACGGCACCAAACTGTACCGCGCGAACATCATTCCGCTCCTGGGCAATCCACGCGAGCGGTACATCGACATCCCGGTGCACCTCATCGTCAACACCGAGGACGTCGCAGTGCGTCCGTATCACTACGACGACACCGGCAAGTGGGTGAAAGACTTGACACGCAACGATATTCCGGCCGGACACTGGTCGCCGATCTCCCATGCCGACGACATCGCTCGATTGACGAGGGAGTTCATCGACTCGTTGGACCGACGCTAGACCCGATCACCCCGCCAGGTGCCCGCGTAGCGTCGACTCGGTGTACTCGGCGCGAAAGACACCGCGCCGCTGCAGGATCGGAACCACCTGGTCCACGAAGTCCTCCAATGAGTCCGGGTAACGCGGACACATCAGGTTGAATCCGTCGGCACCGCGGCCGATCCACGACTGCATCTCGTCTGCGATGGACTCCGGTGTGCCGATCATCGTGGCGTGCCCGCCGCCGGCCGCCAGGGTGCCGAGCAACTCCCGCACGGTGGGGGCGTCCTTCTCGACGATGCGCAGAATCGTCTCGTAGCGGCCCTGCGGTCCGCTGAACTCTTCTGCCGGCGGTAGCGTGGGTACCAGTTCATCGAGTTCCCATGCAGCGCAGTCCTGTCCGGTGAACGTCGACAGCATCGCCAGCGACTGCTCGGTAGGCAGCAGCTCATCGAGTTCGGCCTTCTTGCGTCGGGCCTCATCCATCGTCGACCCGATGTACGTCACCAGACCCGGCATGATTCCCACTGCCGCGCTGTCGCGGCCCGCATGGCAGATTCGCGTCTTCACGTCCTCGTAATAGCTCTGCGCGGCAACAAGATCGTAGGCGACGGCATAGATTGCCTCGGCGTACGCGGCAGCGAGATCACGACCCGGCCCCGACGCCCCGGCCTGGAAGAGCACCGGCCTCCCCTGCGGTGAACGAGGCACCGTCAGCGGGCCGTCGACCCGAAAGTGCTTGCCGTCGTGGTCGATGGCATGCACCTTGGCCGGGTCCGCATAGGCTCCGGCGCGATCGAGCGTCAACGCGTCGGCGTCCCACGAATCCCACAGCGCCAGTGCAGTATCGACGAACTCCTCGGCGCGGGCATAGCGCTCCTCGCGAGCCGGGATGACATCCATCCCGTGGTTGCGTGCCTCGGCGTCGAACATGGAGGTGACGACATTCCAGCCGGCTCGGCCGCCGCTGATGTGATCGAGCGACGCCAGCATGCGCGCGGCATGGAACGGGGTGTAGAACGTGGACGACACCGTGGTGACGAGACCGATATGCGTGGTGGCCCTGGCCATGGCCGACAGCGCGGTGATCGGCTCGAGGAACCAGGTTCCGGCTCCGGCGGGGTCGCGCACCGAATGTCCGTCGGCGAAGAACACCGCGTCGAACTTTCCCCGTTCGGCGAGCTGGGCGAGTTCCTCGTAGTACGAGATATCGCCCAGGTCCTCCACTCGCGAATCGGGATGCCGCCACGCCGCACTGTGGTGGCCACAACCGTAGAGAAAAGCGTTGAGGTGCATGTCAGTCCTTGACCAGGCCGCCGTCGACGACGAGATTCTGGCCGGTCACCGACCGCGCCCACGGCGAAGCGAAGAACAGCAGTGCGTCGGCGAATTCCTCGGGGGTGGTGACGCGCTGCAACGGGGTCGAGGCGGCGATGAAGTCGAATACCTCGGCCGGGGTCGCGGAGCTGGCGTCGGTGGTGCGCAGCAGTCCACCCGAGACCATGTTGACGGTGATGTTGTCTGCGCCCAGGTCCGCGGACAGAGTGCGGGTCAGCGAGAGCAGCGCCGCCTTGGAGGCCGTGTAGTCGTGGTACGGCACCACTGGATTCTGGAACAAGTTGGTGCCCACGTTGATGATTCGGCCGAAGCCCGCCTCGCGCATACCCGGCAGCGCGGCCTGGGTGGTGAGCAACGCCGCGCGGACGCTGCCACGCAACTGGGCGTCGAAGCGCTCCCAGGTGATGGTGTCGGCCTTGGGCCGCGCATCTCCGTCGAACGAGAAATCGGCCAGCGCGTTGTTGACGACGGTGGTGATCGGGGTGCCGAAGTGTTCACGCGCAGTGCCGAACAGCGCGGCGACGGCCGACTCGTCGGTGACGTCACCCTGTACTGCGATCACGTTCTCGCCGAGCCGGTCTGCCAGCGCCTCGGCAGCATCTTTGCTGTTGCGGTAATCGATCACCACACGTGCACCCTGACCGGCGAACGCCGCGGCGATCGATGCCCCAAGTCCGCGTCCACCGCCGGTGATCAACACTGTCTGCTCGTCGAATTTCATGCGCCTCGCCTCTCGTTCGAGGTCGGGACCGTCACGAGGGGACAGGAATACCGAACGTCACGACATTCCCTTCGCTGGTCCTAACCAGATCAGGTTCGACGGGTGTGTTCTCAGCCCCTGGGGGCACCCCGTGTCGCGCTCGACTGTACCCACAGGCCTCGATATGGCGCTGCATTGCCGTCGATACGGCTCTCTAGCTCAGTCGATAGATATCCGAATACGACGATGACAAGTTACTGTGCCGCCATGGCCGAACGCGTCTACCTGGAGTATCGCCTCGACGAGAACGTCATCTTCGTTCTCGACCACCGCACCGTCGAGGTGTTCGACGCCGCAGTGAGGATCGCATCGGCCGGGCGCTGTCGCTGGCACGTCGATCATCTGGGTGTGGACGCGAAGCCGACCCGGGACGGCACCAAGATCGTCCTCGGTCTGCGAGCATCCGACGGCAGCATCGGCTACGCGGGCGACCGAATGAAGTTCACCGTCACCGACGAGCAGCTGCCGCACCTGCTGGCGTTCTTCGACCGCGCCAAGGCGGCCAGAGCACTCAGCTGACGATCGCCCAGCCGTGCGCGGGCACCGTGATCCTGCCGCCGTCCAGATGTGCCTCGCCGGCGATCACGTCGCTACCCTCGACCGCGTAGTCGATGGTGTCGTCACCGAGATTCAGTGCCACGGTGATGGATTCGTCGTCGGCAGACGCTCGGAAGACGAGTGCGGTGTTCGTCAGTTCGAGCGTTTCGGTGCGCGCGGAGTACAACCACGGGTTTCGACGCCGTACACCGATCAGCTCCTGATGAATACGGAAGACCGGCCAGCCGTACGGGGCGAGATCGTCGGACGTGTCGGGGTACTCCGGACGCACCTCGTCGTCGCCGCCGACTCGATCCTCCTTGATACCGCGGAAGGCCTGCTCGTCGCCGTAGTAGACCATGGGCATACCGCCCACGGTGAACAGAACCACCAACGCATGCACCAGATGTCGCTCGTCCTCGATGACGCTGGCGATGCGATTGACGTCGTGATTTCCGACGAACGTGGCGGGCACGAAGGCGTCGAGCCACCCGTTGTGACGCTCCAGAGCATGGGAGAGCTCGAAGAAGTTCTTCTCGCTCAGACCGCTCCAGATCGCCTTCCACAGCTCGTACTGGGTGACCGAGTCCAGTGTGGACGCCGAGACGATCCTGTCGTAGTCGCCGTGAATGACCTCACCGAGAAAGTAAGCGTCCGAATGCTTCTCGCGGACCTTCGGCAGTACCGCGGCCCAGAAGCGCGGCGGTACCGCGTAGGCAGCGTCGAGCCGCCAGGCGTCGACACCACGGCCGAGCCAGTGCGAGAGCACATCCACGACGTACTGCTGCACATGCGGGCTCTCGTGATTGAGTGCCACCAGTTCGTCGTGGCCCTCGAAGTTGCGATGCGTCGGCTCTTCACCGGACCAGTCGAGGTGGAACCACTGCGCGGCCTCGGAGTCCGGGCCCTCGGCCAGAGCCTGTCGGAACTTCGGAAAGCTCTGCGCCACATGGTTGAAGACGCCGTCGAACATGACCTTCAGGCCGCGCGAATGCGCAGCGGCGATCAGCGAGTCGATGTCCTCGTCGGTGCCGAGCCTGCCGTCGACATGGTAGTAGTCGACGGTGTCGTAGCCGTGCTTCTCGGACTCGAAGATCGGACCGAGGGCGATGCCCGACGCACCGAGCTCGAGTGCGTAGTCGAGCCACTTCTCGATTCTGTTCAGCCGGTGCAGATCCGACTGGGATTCGCCGTCCCAGCCGTGCACCGGCGCTCCGGTGAAGCCGAGCGGGTACAGGTGCCACCAGATGGCGTGCTTCGTCCACTCCATCAGGACTCCATGATCGAGTCGAGGCCCAGTTCGCCCGCACCGGTGTGACCCGAGAGGCTCGTCACCAGATCGAATTCGGCGAGCAGGCAACGTAATACGTGTGCAACGCCCTCTTGCCCGCCGAGTGCCAGGCCGTAGAGGAACGGTCGGCCGAGCAGAACCGCATCGGCCCCGAGCGCCAGCGCTTTGGCCATGTCGGCACCGGTGCGCACACCGGAGTCGAACAGGATCGTCAATTCGTCGCCCACAGCCTCGACGATGGACGGCAACGCGTCGAGTGATGCTCTGGCCCCGTCGATCTGACGACCGCCGTGATTGGAGACGACGATGCCGTCGACTCCGTGTGCGGCCGCCTCCCTGGCGTCGCCCACGGTGCAGATTCCCTTGAGCACGATCGGGCCGCTCCAGTGCTCCCGTAGGAACGCCAGGTTCTTCCACGAGAGACCGGGGTTGGGGAACATCTGCGCCCAATGCATGGCCGCTGCAACAGGATTCTCCTCGACCGGCTGCCCCAGGCCGGCCTGGAACGCCGGATCGGTCAGGTAGTTCTCGATGCCGAGGTTGGCCAGGAAGGGAAGGTAGCCGCGGTCGAGATCGGCGGGCCGCCAGCCCAGCAAGGTCGTGTCGAGCGTCAGCACCAGTGTGGTGAACCCGGTGTCCTTCGCGCGCTGCAGGAAGCTCAGTAGGACCGATTCGTCCGTCGGCCAGTACAACTGATACCAGCGGGGCGCGTCGCCGCCCGCCTCGGCGATCTGCTCGAACGAGTGCGAGGCCTGCGTCGAATGGATGTACGGCACACCGAGTTCCGCGGCTGCACGGACGGTGGCGAGCTCTCCGTCGGGGTGCGCGAGAGTCTGAATACCCACCGGAGCGATCAGCAGCGGTGCAGGCATGTCGGTGCCGAGCACGGTGCACGCGTGGTCGCGGGCAGCCGAGCTGCGCAGCATCCGCGGCGTGATGGCCCATCTGTCGAAAGCCGCACGGTTCGCACGGGCCGTCGAGCCACTGCCCGCGCTGGCGACGATGTAGCCGAGAGCCTCGGGTGAGAGCTTCTCGGCAGCCTGGTCCTCCAGCCTCGCCAGGTTGGTGGTGATCGACGGTGTCTGCTGGGCGAACATCCCGGCGGCGTAGATGCCGAGTTGGTGATCGCTGAAGTTGCTGGGCCTGGCCTCGGTCATCGTTCGACCCTACCGGGGCACCGCCGAGGATCGGGCGAGAAATGCGTCGAGCAGAGCCGAGCAACGCACCCGAGCGGCAGGTTCGGCGTCGGCGATGGCCCGGCGAATCTCGTGCACGTCCACACCGTGTTCGACGCCGTCGCGGTCCCAGGCAGCAGCCCACGCGTCGTAGGTGTCGAGGTCGATCTCGGGGTGGAACTGCAGTCCGAGGTGAGGTCCGAGGACGAAGGCCTGTTGCGCGGCCTCGTTGCGGGCGATCACCGTGGCCTGCGGAGGAGCGGTGAAGGTATCGCCGTGGAACTCCATCCACGGTCCGGGGGCGATGAGCTCGGGGTCGGACGTCTCGACGTCGACGAATCCGTACTCGGGACGCTCGGACCTGCGAACGGTGCCGCCGAGTACCCGAGCGAGCAACTGCCCACCGAAGCAGACACCCAGGATCGGGACCTGCGCGTCGACCGCGTCCTGAACGTAGGCGATCTCCGGCGCGAGCCAGGTCAGCGTGTCGTCGTACGCGGCGTCGGGCGAGCCCATGACGAGCAGCAGCTTCGCGTCGGACAGCGGCGGCGGCGCGAGGTCGGGGCTGTGGTCGAACGAGTGCACGTCCAACTGGAAACCCCTGGTGCGCAATTCGGCGTCGAGGGTGCCGATGTCGCGTCGCGCGAGAGCCGGGTCCTGATCGTGGACGAGTACTACGGCGCGCGGGTCGTTCGTGTATGTCACAGGGCTCCTTTACGGTGTTCGTGCACACCGTACGACAGACTGGATCCGATGCCACCTCGTAGACGCACAGCCAGATCCACCACTGCCCGCACCGTCAAGGCCGGGCAGAGCAGCGCTGCCCGAAAGTTCGCGGCCGCCAAGAACGGTGAGCCTGCAACGACGAAAGCTGCCCCGAAGAAGGCCGCACCACGCAAGCGGGCAGCGCCGCGCAAGACGTCGCCTCGTAAGACTGCTGCCCCTGATCTGCGGGTTCCCGATCCCGGTGAGCGCGTCTGGGTGCTGGACGTGCCGTTCGAGGATCGGTCGGCGGCGGGCGCGGCCGGGGCGCGCTGGTATCCCGGGCCTCGGGTGTTCGCGTACTACGGCACCGAACTGCCGGAGTATCTGCAGCCGTACGAGTCGATGCCGTACAGCCTGCAGCGGTGGCTCGAGGACGATGCCAACGAGAACTGGCGTGACGAGGTGGTGCGCGAGCGCGCGATGCAGCCGCGTGAGACTCAACTCGAATCCGTTCGACGCCATCTCGCCGCGCTCGAGGCCGGGTTCCCCTACTTCGCGCAGATGGATTCGACGGGTCTGGGCAAGACGTTGGCGGTGTGCGAGGCCGTCCGGCAGATGTCGGCGGCCGAGATCGGCACGGTGCTGGTGGTGGCCCCCAAGGGTGCGTTGCCGGGGTGGCGTCGCACCATTGCAGACAGCGAGGCGGACATCGAGCCGTCCGAGCGCAAGCGTTGGCTGTTGATCACCTACCAGTCGACGAAGAAGCTGCTGTCGGTTCCTCCCGAGACCGACCTGGGCAAACGCAAACGGACACAGAACAAGCGGACCATCTCGCTCGGCGAGCTTCGATTCGACATCGATGTGGTGATCGCCGACGAATCGCATGCGCTGATGAACATCGAATCGCAGCAGTCGCAGATCCTCTGGCGATATCAGGAGGCGGCGCGCTCGGTGGTGTGGATGTCCGCCACGCCCGGTTATCAGCCCCTGCACTTCGCGTACATGGCTCGTGCGGTCGAGCGCAGCCGCGGGGTCGAGATCCTCGGTGACGAGGAGTATCTCGGCTACGCGGTGACGATGAAGTGGGCCGAGTTCCTCATCGAATCCGGGTTCGCCGTCAAGGCAGGCAAGGCGACGACGGGGCTGACGACGTGGCGGTGGGAGCCCGAGGACTCTGCCCGACGCGCCCGCGATATCGCGTCCGTGCACGGCTGGTTGTCGGGAGGTGCTGTGCCGTGGTCGATTTCGCGTCCCTCGCCGCCGACTCCCCGCGAGCCGCTCGGGCAGGAACTCACCGCCGCGCAGAAGCGCCTGTACAACTCGGCATGGGTGGACTATCGCAAGGAAGTCGGGCTACCGATCTGGAAGGCCGTCGGCGGTAAGCGAGTACTGCAGAAGAACCCGAGCACCCGTGCCGCGACCCTGCGATTCCGCCAGAAGTGTTCGTACTTGCGCATTCCCGCGTCGGCCGATCAGGTACGGACGTGGGTCAAGGCCGGCAATCAGGTGTTCGTCTCGATGTTCTACCGCGAGTCCGTCGCGGCGCTGGCGCAGACACTGCGCGACGAGGGCCTCGACGTCGCAGTCGTCGACGGCAGTATGAGCAGCCCCGATCAGGAGGCGTCGATCAGACGGTTCCAGACCGGCGACGCGTCGGTCATCGTCTCGACAACCACCAGTGCGATCAACCTGCACACCAACGAGTTACTGCTCCCGGAGGGCACGGTCTCCACCCTCGCACCACGCGTGACGCTGATCCACGATCCTCGGTGGACACCCATAGACATCCGGCAGATCGAGGGTCGGGCGAACCGAATAGACAAGGACCACAACCACACGACGTCGACCTGTTACTACGGTTACGCCGAGGGCACGGTGGAAGAAGAGATGGTGCTCACCGGCATCGAACGCATCGCGGATCTCGGGTCGATCGTGGGGCAGGCAGATCTGATCGACCCCGAGGCATTCCTCGCAGCGAAAGTGGATGCCGGTAAATAGCGACAAATGTGACCATTCCTCCATCTCGGTGGCGTAGCTTCGGTCCCATCGGCATTCGCCGGTAACGGGCTCACAGTGGCACCAGGAGTAGTCATGATCGTTCTCGGAATCATCCTCGCCCTCATCGGCTATTTCGCCGGCATTTCGATCTTGACGACTGTCGGCATCATTCTGGTGGTCGTCGGCGCGGTTCTGACGGTGCTCGGTTCGATGGGGCGCGCAGTCGGTGGCCGCAAGACGTGGTTCTGACATACGAGCTAGAACATACGTTCGATTCCTGCTAGTGTGAACGCGCCCCCGGAGTTGGCGATGCGGCCAGCGGAGCCACTTCGGGCGGTCCATATCGGATGCGGCGGATTCGTCGAAAGTGGGCGCGCGCGATGGCACTCGAACCCGAGCCCGCGGCCGGCTCTCTGTACCGCGTCGGGGATCGGTGGGCCGAGAGAGCACCGACGCGATGTGGCAACGGTCATCGGCTCGTCGCCGGTTCGGTTCTCGTCGGGTCACGAGCCTGTTCGTGCGAGCTGGGGCATCACCGCACGCATCAGTGCCAGTCCTGTGGCGTCGTGAGATTCACACCGGAGCTGGGCCCGTCGTGCAGTGATGCGAGCTTCGACTCCCGCGCCGCGCGCGCTCGGCCTGCCGTCGTGGACAATCGGAGTCATGAGCGAGGTCATGAAGAACGGTGAGACTGCGGTCGACCTGGGTCGACTGAGACAAGATTTCACGCGATTCATGATGAGCTACAAGTTCGGGATCGACGAGTTGATCACGAAGATCAACATCTTGAAGCAGGAATTCACCCATATTCACCGGTACAGCCCCATCGAGCACGTCTCGTCGAGGTTGAAGACCCCGGAAAGTATTTTCGACAAGGCGCAACGGAAGAAGTGCGCCCTCACTCTCGATGCGATTCGCGAGAACATTTTCGACGTCGCCGGAGTGCGCATCACCTGCAGCTTCATTTCCGACACCTACCGCATCGCGGACATGCTCAGTAGCCAGACCGACATTCGGGTCGTCGAGGTCAAGGACTACATCGCGAACCCGAAACCCAACGGCTACAAGAGCTTGCACCTGCTGGTGGAGATCCCGGTGTTCATGTCCGACCGCGTCCAGCCGGTGCTCGTCGAACTGCAGATCAGAACCATCGCGATGGATTTCTGGGCGAGCCTCGAGCACAAGATCTTCTACAAGTACCGCGGGCAGATCCCGGACACTCTGCTGGCGGAGCTGACCGAGGCAGCCGAGAGCGCCAACAAGCTCGACGAGAAGATGGAAAGCCTGCACGACGAGGTGGTCGAGCTGGGCGGCGAGGCGGAGAACTCCATCGCTCTCGGCGCTCTGCCTCCCATGGCCTTGCCTCCCGAGCTACTGCACATGCTTCTCACTGCACAGGCCGAGGCGATCGACCCAGACCGGGCTTGAAAGTCACCCACAACGAAGAACCCCGCTGCTCGACGGTGAGCAGCGGGGTTCCTTTCTCGTGTGCGTCTAGCCGATGTGGACCGGAGTGTCGCCGACGGGCAGGTCGTCCTTCTTCGCGCGGACCAGCACCAGCACGACCGGGCACACCAG
Source organism: Rhodococcus sp. 15-2388-1-1a (assembly GCF_002259145.1). NCBI lineage: Bacteria > Bacillati > Actinomycetota > Actinomycetes > Mycobacteriales > Nocardiaceae > Rhodococcus > Rhodococcus sp. 15-2388-1-1a. The sequence goes on from NZ_NPFP01000015.1 coordinate 67,781, forward strand.
TGCGACCAGGATCGCAGCGGTTCCGAAGGCCCACGCATAGCCCGATACCTCGGCTGCGAAGGCGTGATCGATGGTGGCCAGCACGAAGTCGCGGATCGGTTCCGGCAGCGCGGCCAGTACCTCGTCGCTGGGAATTTCCTGGCCGGCGAGGGCCTCGGCCGGCACTCCTGCGGGCGGAGTCGGGGCCGGGTTGTCGGCCAGGTACGACGTCTTGGACGAGGTGTAGACCGTGGTGAACACCGCGGCGCCGAGTGCGCCGCCGACCTGCAGAGTGGCGTTGATCAGAGCGGATGCCGCACCCGCGTCGTGATCGGGGACGCCGATGAGCGCAACGTTCTGCATCGGCACCATCAGCAGACCGAGGCCGAGTCCGAGCAGCACGACGCCGGGAAGCACGTGCGTCCAGTACGAGGTGTCGACGCCGATCTGCGTGAGCAGCAGCAGGCCGATCGCGGAAACCACCGGGCCGACGGCCATCATCGGCTTGGGCCCGATCTTCGGAACGAGAGCCGACGCGATCGCAGCGGTGATCAGGATGCCGCCGGTCATGGGCAGTGACGCGACACCGGCGATCACCGGGCTCATCTCGAGCACGATCTGGAAGTAGAAGGTCAGGTACAACGTGCCACCGAGCAATGCCGCACCGATGACGGCCGACCCGATGTATGCGGCACCGCGGTCGCGGTCGAGCAACACACTCAGGGGGAGCAGCGGGTTGGCGGACTTGGATTCGACCACGACGAACGCGGCGAGCAACGCGAGGCCGAGTGCGATGAAGGAGATGGTGGGTACCGTCGCCCAGCCGTTTTCGGCTTCGGTGAAGCCGTAGACCAGTGAGGCCAGTCCGAGTGCGACGAGGATCGCGCCGGGCAGGTCGTAGCGGGTGTCTCCGTGCGCCTTGCTTTCCTTGACCAGCGGGACTGCGGCGGCGATGGCAATGACGGCAACGGGGATGTTGACGAGCAGGCACCAGCGCCAGTTCGCATATTCGGTGAGCACGCCGCCGAGGAGCAGGCCGACGGCTGCGCCGCCACCGGCGATCGCTCCGAACACGCCGAATGCCTTGGCTCGTTCCTTGGTGTCGGTGAAGGTGACCGTCAGGATGGCCAGTGCTGCAGGCGCGAGCAATGCAGCGAAGACGCCCTGACCTGCGCGTGCGATGAACAGCTGCCAGCCCTCTTGGGCGAGTCCGCCGACTGCGGAGGCAACGGCGAAGCCGGCCATGCCGACGATGAACGACCGCTTGCGTCCCCAGTAGTCGGCGATGCGGCCACCGAGCAGCAGCAGTGCACCGAACGCCAACGCGTAGGCGGTGATCACCCAGGTGCGGCTGGTGTCGCTGATGCCGAGGTCGATCTGCGCCTGCGGCAGGGCGATGTTGACGATGGTGCCGTCCAGCACGATCGTGAGCTGTGTGATGGCGACGATGCAGAGCACCAACCAACGGCGCTCGTAGTTCGGATTCTCGGCCAGCGCCCCGTGTTCGGAGTCCTGCGACATGTTTCTACCCCACTCGTACTCGTTGATTCTGGGCACGAAAAATGTCCCGACCGAAAAGGTAGGCCACTCGATCGGCCGTGTCAAACGAACTAGTTGGTTGGCGGTAGGGTGGCCGACATGAAGCCAGACGCCAGCGCAACCCGCGCCCGCATCGTCGTCGCCGCACGCACGGAGTTCTCCGAGCACGGACTGGCCGGAGCACGGGTGGATCGCATCGCGGTCTCGGCAAAGGCGAGCAAGGAACGCCTGTACGCGTACTTCGGAGACAAGGAAGCACTCTTCCGGGCAGTAGTGGAAGACGGATTCGCGCGCTTCCTGGAGTCGGTCCCGTTCACTGTCGACGATCTCGGCGGATACGCCGCGCGCGAGTACCTGCACCTCGCCGCCAATCCCGAGGAACACCGACTGCTGCTGTGGACACAGCTTCAAGGCGGCATGGTGGTCGCGGGTGCCGACGACATCCACACAGTGATCGCCGAACGGCGACGCGCTATGGCAGCTGCACAGCAGGACGGCCTGATATCCGACGCCTTCACCGTCGACGACCTGTTCACCATGATCTTCGGCATCACCTCGTCCTGGATGACGGCTCCCGGCAGCGACTGCGGACCCGTCGACGACGCGGAACACCAGCGTCGGGCGTCGATCATCGAGGGTGCGGTGCGGCGGCTCTGCACTCCGTAGCGTTGTCTATCACTCTCTAGCTTTCGGGCAAGAGTTGCGAATAGTGGGGTAGCGGGGTAGCGGGGCCGGCTTCCCCGCAGACGCGCGCGCGTTTGCCATACGCGCGCGAATTCGACACCGATCCGTTGGCAATTCCGAACGCGTCTGACGATTCCGCGCGCGTCTGTTCCCTTCGCGCACCTCGCAGACTCACGTGAGCCCGCGGCCCGCCAGAATTGCCGCCTCACGCTCTGCCGGGAGTCCGACGGGCGGCCGATCACCCCTCATCGGCGTCCGCCCGCCCAGGGACTGCAACCACGTCCACGTATCCGCGACCGTCTCCTGAATCGGACGCGTCCGAAGACCTGCGGCACATGCCTTCGAAACGTCGGATGCATGCAGCGAATCATGATCCGCGCCGGGCGGAATCCAGATCGGGAGCTCCGTCCACGGCTGCACCCCCGCAGCGCTGAGGACGTCCGGCTCCACCCAACACAGGCGAGCGTCGGACCGGGTGGCGGCGAGGCAGCACTGCAACAGCTCGCCGATGGTCGCGTGACCGGGCCGGCTCACCACGTCGTACGCACCGCCCAGCCCTCGCGCGGCAGCATCAAGGCTCCACGCAACAAGATCGCGGACGTCGATGTACTGCAGCGCCAGATCGACCGGACCGGGTGCCAGCACCTCACCGGCGCGCTCAATTCTGTTCAGCCACCACGAAAGTCGGCCGATGTTCTCGTACGGCCCGAGAATCAGCCCGGCGCGGACCAGCAGCGTTCGATCGCCGAATGTTGCGGCGGCAGCCTGCTCACCGCCGAGCTTGAATCGGGCGTAGTCCTCGCCAGGTCCCTGCACCGTCGGCCAGGTCTCGGCCGCTCCCGCTCGCGGCGCGTCGTACACCGATCGGCTCGAAACGTAGACGTAGCTGCCGACTCGGCCGTCGAGCATCGTCGCCGACTGCGCCACCACGTCCGGTTCCCACGACCAGGTGTCGAAGACTATGTCCCAGTATCCTTCTCGGGTCTCATCCAATCCGTCGGACGAGCGCCTGTCGCCCCGAAGTTGCGTGACACGAGGATCCGACGCGGTTGTGCCGCGGTTCAGGACCGCGACATCCCACTCCAGCTGGAGAGCATGTTCGACGGCAGTTCGCCCCACGAAGTCGCTGCCGCCGAGGACCAATAGCTTCATGCATCCAGTGTGCCGGTGAGCAGTCCGTCTGTTCTGCCGAACGCCGGGTTCGGATCTCTGCTGACAGCAGCGCGGCTCGAGCTACACAGGAAGCTTGCTGTGTCCCGTCTCCTTGATGGTCAGTACCGTCGCTACACCGATGACGCACACGCCCATGACCCAATACGCCGGTGACATGGCATTGCCCGTCGATTCGACCAACTGGGCCGCTACGTAGGGGGCCGTTCCACCGGCCGCGATCGTTCCGATGTTGAAGCCCAACGACACTCCGGTGTAGCGAACTGCCCGAGGAAAGAGTTCGGTGAACAGCGGGAAAGCCGGGACCTGCACCACACCGTTGAGCACCATGTAGACGAAGTAGACGACGCCGACGATCAGAATGCTCGACGTCGCACCGAGAATCATGAACACCGGCAGCGCGATGATCACGTAGGCCACGTAGCCGAACAGCAGCACGGGTTTGCGGCCGAACCTGTCGGTGAGCATCCCGCTCAGCGGGAATGTGGCGCAGGCCAATGCAATTGCCACGGCCGACGTCCAGTACACCGAGTCTTTCGAGAAGCCGAGGTCGTTGATCAGATACACGCTGAAGTAGGTCAGTCCGATGTATCCGGATCCGTTCATGGCGATCGCGATGCCGACGACGCGGAGCACCGACCACGGTTGCTTCTTCACCACGTCACTCAACGGGCTCTTGGCGACCTCGTTCTTGGCTGCCATTTCCTCGAACTCCGGGCTGTCCTCGAGCTTGAGTCGCACACGGAGACATACGAACGCCAGGGGCAGGGCCAGCAGGAACGGGATGCGCCATCCCCACGACGACATCTGTTCGTCGGTCGTGATCAGAGCCACGAGCCCAACGACGGCCGCAGCGACGGCAAAGCCGAGAGTCGATCCCACCGGCGTGAAGGACCCGAAGAATCCCCGACGGTTCGGCGGTGCCGACTCCGCGATGTACGTTGCGGCACCTCCGATCTCACCGCCCGCAGAGAATCCCTGGGCGAGCCTGATGATGACCAGCAGAACGGGGGCCAGCACCCCGACACTCGAGTGTGTCGGCAGCAGGCCGAGAATTCCGCACGCGACACCCATGCACACCACGGTGATGACGAGAGCGTGCCGACGACCCTTGCGGTCCCCGAGCCGACCGAAGAAAATTCCGCCGAGCGGACGGGCGACATAGGCGACGCCGAATACGGCCAAGGTCGCGAGAATCGACACGCCGGGACTGGTGGATGGGAAGAACAGCGGCGCGATGATCACCGCGAGAAAGCCGTAGACCGCGAAGTCGTAGTACTCGATGAGCGTACCGACACCTCCGGCAATCGCAGCTCGACGCGCAGTCGTGGTGTCCGCCTTGGGCGGAGCGACTCCTACGCGGGAGTGTTCGGTGTTCGTCATCGCGCTGATCCTTCTGTGAGTGGTTGCGTGCTTCGGTGTTCGGAGAGAAGAAGTTCGTACGAACCGCCTGCTTCGATGACAGCGACGGTTCGGGCGTTCGGTGGACGGCCGGCGATCGTGGTGCCGTCCTGCTTCGACACCTCCGCACGCCGCCAGTCGAGTCTGACATCGTCACCGACGGCCACCGCGTCGGATATTCCGGGAACGGTGATCAAGGGCATACCGTTGAAGGTCTCGCCACGCCAGAATCCCGGTGAGAAGGATTCCGCCACAACGGCTCTGATGCCCAAGTTGCGAAGCGCCACCATCGGCGGATAGTGCGGATGTCCATAACCGAAGTTGCGTCCTCCGACGATGATGTCTCCGGGGCGGACTCGATCGACGAAGCCCGGGTCGTACGCCGTCATGCAGACCGACCGCAGGTGGTCGGGGTCGTAGGACTTGATGTTGGCCACTCCCACGACGAGATCGATGTCGAAGTCGTCACCGAATATCCACGCGACCGCGCCGTCGATGACGTCGGGCGGGGGCGGGTACGCGCTCATGACCCCACCTGCGCGATCGTCCCGGCGAGGGCGCTGGCCGCGACGGTGAAGGGCGAACCCATGTAGATGTTGGCGTCGGAGCTACCCATTCGCCCGGAGATGTTGAGCACCCCGGTGGAAATGCAGTTCTCGCCGGCCGCGAGGGGCTTCTGGTAGCCGAAGCAGAAGTCGCAGCTCGACACCGCGATGTGTGCGCCCGCCGATCGCAAGATGTCCAGCAGCCCTTCGCTTTCGGCCTGATCGTGCACCTTCTGGGAGGTCGGCACGACGTTCAGCTCGACGCCGGGAGCGACGGTTCGCCCGTCGAGCACCAGAGCCGCGGCGCGTAGGTCCTCGATGCGGCCGCTGGCGCAGGAGCCGATGAACGCCTTCGTGATCGGGATTCCGGCCAGATCGGCAGCGGTGTGCGTGTTGGCAGCACGGGCCGAACCGGGCTGCACCACCTGCGGCACGATGGTCGACAGGTCGATGGTGTGGTGCGCCGCGTAGGTGGCACCCCCATCGGGAAGCACGGGGGTGAACGTCCGCCGGGCGACGTCATGGGCGTAGGCGAGCGACAGCTCGTCGGGCTCGAAGATCGCCGAGACCGCTCCGGTGAACATCGCCATTCCGCACAGCCCCTGGCGGTGGTCGATCTTCATCGACCGCGCTCCGGGGCCACCGAACTCCATGACCTGGTGGGCGCATCCGTCGGCACCGACCAGGTCGATGATCGTGTGAACGAGATCGCGACTGTCGACGCCGGCGCCGAACTCACCCACGAGGTCGAACCGCGTGGTGGCCGGGATGTCGACGTACAGCTGACCCGTCACCCAGGCCTCGATCAGATCGCGGCGGATGCCCCAACCCAGTGCGCCGAAAGCACCGATTCCACTGATGTGCCCGTCGAAGTGGACAAGGAAGTCTCCTGGCGTCGCGAGCCCGAGTTCGGCAGTGAGCTGGTGGCCGATGCCCCGCCCCTCGTGCAGCTCGATGCCGTAGAACTCGCACCAGTCTCGCGTGACCTGATGCACCTCTTGCTCTTTGGCATTCTTCTTGGTGAGCATGTGGTCGATGAAGACGACGTACCGGGAGGGGTCGACGAGTTCGGTGATGCCGAAGTCCTCGCGCATCTGCCGGAACATCACGTCGGTGTAGCCGGGGAAGTCGTACGCGATCATGCGAGCGGGCCTGACGGCGTGATTCTCTCCGGCATGCACCACATCGGCATCACAGGTTCGGCCGAGGATCTTCTCGACCATCGTCAGTGCGTCGGAGCTCATGCCGATCACACCTTCGCGTCGGCGGGAAGGTACTTGCGTTGCGCTGCTTCCACTTCCGGAAAGCCGATCAGATCGACGAACTCGTGGTGCTGCAACGCGTCGGCGCTCACGTCGGCCGGCGCTTCGCCGCCGGCGAGTCGGCGCAGAGCCTCACGAGCGGCTCCGGTGGCGGCCATCAGCACCTGTGTGGGCAGGAGAGCGAGTCGAACGCCGATCTGCTGCAACACGTCCGGGGTGAACTCGCGCTCGGTCCAGGTCGACGCGGTCAACGTCGCCATCAGCGGGACGCCTACGGCGTCGTGACAGCGAGCCCACTCGTCGGCGGTCTCGAAAGTCTTCGTGACCGGCATGATCATGTCGGCACCGGCGTCGACGTATGCGGTGGCGCGTCGGATCGCGTCGTCGCCACGCGCATCGGTGCGGGCGATCATCAGGACGTGGTCCGGAAGCGAATCCCGTACCGCGCGCACCTTGCCCGACGCTTCCTCGATGCTGATGAGGTCCACCGGCTCGCCCACGCAGATGGGGCACTTCTTGGGCGAGAGCTGGTCTTCCATGAAGACGCCCTGAACACCTGCGGCGGCGAACCGGGCTGCTGTCCGCGCCGCGTTGACGGCGTTGCCGTAGCCGGTATCGATGTCCGCCACGAGGGGGAGGGAAGACGCTTCGCCGATGGTGCGTACCGCCTGAAGGTTCTCGGTCATCGTGTACAGCTCGGCGTCGGGGAGTCCGAGGGCAGCCGACACTGCGAATCCGGAGGCGCACAGGGCCGAGAATCCGGCCTGCTCGGCGAGCTTGGCGGTCAGCCCGTCCCACACGCCGGGGGCGTACACGAGTCCCTGTTCGGTCAGTTCTCTGAGTGTCGCAGTCATACACACCATCCATTTCGTATTGCGGAACGCATTCCGAAACTAGAGTGGTGGCGATCACAAGTCAAGGGGGGTTCGTAGGATGGCGGCAGCACTTCCCAGTCCGATCGAAGGAGCACACGTGGCATCGCCCATCGAGTCCGACGCCAACGCCGGCCGCGACATCGTCGGAGCGGTGGTCAAGGCGTGCAGGCTGCTCGAGCACTTCGACACCTTGCATCCGGTATGGACACTGAACGACTTGACGACAGCAAGTCGAATGAACAAGACCACCGTGCACCGGTTGATGACCACGATGATCCACGCCGGCTGGGTGGACCGAACGCCCGAGGGCTCGTACCGAATTGCCATGCCCGTTTTCGAGATCGGATCGTCGGCACTGACGCAACTCGACATCCGCGGTGCCGCGCAACCGTACCTGTCGGAGATAGCCGAAAAGTTCGGTGACACTGCGTATCTCATGGTACCTGCGGACGAGGGCGCCGTCTGCATCGATCGCCATGAAGGAAGCAATCCTCTTGTGGTCGCTGGCATTTCGATCGGTTCGGTTCTCCCGTATCACGCCACCGCAGGCCCGATGGCCATGCTGGCGTTCTCCGCTCGGATTCGCGACCGATGGCTCACCGAAGACCTACCTGCGTTCACGGATCGAACGCCGACCGCGCCGGACGAGTTGCTGACACGTCTCGAACAGATCCGAGCGCAGGGGTACGCATTGAGCAACTCGGACTACCTCACCGGCGTCGCGGCGGTCGGAGCACCGATCCTCGGGCGAGGCGGCGCGGTCGTTGCATCGATCAGCGTGGGCGGCCGAGCGGAGACATTCGAGGGCGATGCCCTGAGAGAGAAGGTGTCCACGATTCTTGCCTCCGCAAAGGGCCTGTCCCGTGTGGCAGAGGCGCTACCTGCGCCGGGGCGAGAACATTGAACTATACGTACATCTACCAGGTGGGCTAGAGAGCCGAATACTCACCTACCGATTCGCTCGATCAGTTTCATGGCGTCGAAAGGTGCATATCCTTTGACGTCGTTGTCGAAGTACACGTGGACGTCTCGGCCCGTGGCCGTCCAGTCCGAGATCTTCGCCGCCCACCGATCGAGCGCCGCATCCGTGTAGCCGCTGGCATACAGCTCCTCGTCACCGTGCAGGCGGGCATACATGAAATCGGCTGTCGGAGTGTCGACGTACGGATACTTGCCGGCGGTGTCGGCAACCACGAACGCAATGTCGTTCTCTCGCAACAAGTGCACGGCCTCGTCGGTCGCGAAGCTCTGATGCCGGGCCTCCACGCAGTGCCGCAGGACACGAGACGACGGAGGCGGCAACAACACCCGATCCTCGGTCAGCTTGTCGTCGCGAGACTGCGCCAGAGCGACTGCAGCGGAGACTGTTCGGGGCAACACGGCGAAGAAGTCCGACATCTTCTGCGCGTCGAATTCGAGGTTCGGAGGCAACTGCCACAGGAACGGTCCGAGCTTGTCGCCCAGCGTCAAGACCCCGGTGGCGAAGAAGTTCGCGAGGGCTGCCTCGACACCGACGAGCCGCTTGATGTGGGTGACGTAGCGACCGCCTTTGATGGAGAACACGAAGTCGTCCGGCGTCTCGTCGTGCCACTTGGTGAAGCTCGACGGCTTCTGCATCGCGTAGAAGGTGCCGTTGATCTCGATCGACGTCAGATGTTCCGACGCGTACCCGAGCTCCTTGCGGTGGGCCAAGCCCGCCGGATAGAAATCACCTCGCCACGGCGCGTACGTCCAACCGGAGATGCCGATCAGGACTCGGGGTCGATGCGACGCGGGCATGGACAGACTGTAGACGGACGCACGGAGAGGTACCGCCAGGCCGTGATCGCCAACTAGCTGGCACCACCATCGCCACCGGACCATAATCGGTCTCTATGCGGTCGGGTGGACGAGCGGTGGTGTTGACGCTGGTCGCTGCCGGCGTGTGGCTCTTCGCGACGCCACCGCTCGATCCCGGAACCGCAGATTTCGTCGCGACCCCGGCACCCGTCGCACCCGTCGTCGAACCGCCACCGCTGACACTCGACGAGCTGTCGACTCGCGTCGACCCCACCGTCGTCACCCTCTCGGCGTCCGCAGGATTCTCGGGGGTCGCGGGCACCGGCTTCGTCGTCGCGCCCGACGGAATCGTGCTCACCAACTTCCACGTCGTCGAGAACGCCACCGAGATCAGCGCAGTACACATGGGGAACGGACTGATCTACGACGCCACCGTGTTGGGTTACGACAAATCTCGTGACGTGGCGGTCGTGCAGTTGATCACCGCGGCCGACCTGCCGGTGGTCGAGCTGGCCCCGGACCCACTTCCCGAGGTGGGTGATGCGGTGACCGCCGTCGGGAATGCCTCGGGGGCGGGGGTATTGGTTCCTGCTCCCGGTGCGGTGACCGCCCTCGATCAGCAGGTGCGTACGCGCAGTTCGGTGGACGGATCGGGAAATACGTTGGAACGAATGATTCGCGTCGATGCCGATGTGCGAGCGGGGGATTCGGGCGGACCTCTCTTCGACGCCTGGGGTCGTGTGGTGGGCGTGAACACCGCGGGGCTGTCCGACGAGGCACGCAACGGCACCGAGTTCTCACCCCCACAGGCGCCCGAGGCGTATGCCGTTCCCATCGCCGAGGCGGTCTCGGTCCTCGATCAGGTGCTCGCCGGCCGGTCGGGTGGCACCGTACATGTCGGCCCCACACCGTATTTCGGAGTCTCGGTGCGCGATGTGTCGGTCTTCGAGAACAAGCCGGCGATCGGGGCGGCCGTCGTGACGGTGACGTTCGATTCCCCGGCGGAGGTGCTGGGATTGTCTGCGGGGGACGTGATCGTGACGTTCGACGGCACCGAGATCGGATCCTCATCGGACCTGGCGGAGGCGCTGCTCGGACGTCGCCCGGGCGAATCCGCCGTCGTCGAATGGGTCGATGACGCCGGTGTAACCAGCTCCGGCACAGTCACACTCGCCGCCGGAACACCGACTGCATAGGGGTCGTCAATCCTGCAGCACCGACATCACATTGCCCGCCGGGTCCGTGAACCAGGCGATCAGCGGTCCACCGTGTCGAAAGATCCCCTTCTCGTCGGTGCCCATCTCCGGATACTGTGCGAACACAACCCCTTTCGCAGTCAGTGCGTCGACTGCGCTCTCGATATCGGTCACCGGGAAGTTCAGGATGGTGTATTGCGCGGGCACGTGCCCGGGACGCGGATAGATCAGCACGATCGCCCCGGTCCCGAGGTGCAGCTCGAGCATGCCCATCTCGTTCTCGGTGACCGTCAGTCCGAGCGTCTCGGCGTAGAACGCGCGCGCCGCCTGCAGGTCGTCGACGGCGAACCCCGAGAACGGTTGCCTGGTCAGCTCCAGAATTGTCATCGTCGAATTATCGCGCTCTCGCACGTGCCGCGGGCGGATATCCGAGTAGCGTGGATCTCGTGACTATTCGCCTCGGTTACCAGATGCCCAACTTCAGCTACGACGGTTCGGTCGCAGAGCTCTTTCCCCAGGTCATCGCGCAGGCGCGCGAGGCCGAAGCGGCCGGGTTCGACACCGCATTCGTGATGGATCACTTCTACCAACTTCCCGGAATCGGCAAGCCCGACGAGCCGATGCTCGAGGCCTACTCCGCGCTGTCCGCCCTTGCGACGGCCACCGACACCATTCAGCTCTCTGCCCTGGTCACCGGCAACACCTACCGCAATCCGGCGATCCTGGCCAAGACTGTCACCACGCTCGACGTCGTGAGCGGCGGTCGCGCGATCCTCGGCATCGGTGCCGGCTGGTACGAACTCGAGCACCAGAGCTTCGGACTCGAGTTCGGTACCTTCACCGACCGTTTCGAGCGGCTCGACGAGGCACTGCAGATCATCGAACCCATGCTGCGCGGCCAGCGTCCGACGTTCGACGGCCTCTGGTACCAGGTCGAGAACGCGATGAACGAGCCGCGCATCCGCGACGATCTGCCGATCATGCTCGGCGGTGGCGGCGAGAAGAAGACCTTCGGCTTGGCTGCCCAGTTCGCCGACCATCTCAACATCATCTGCGACGCAAACGAACTGCCGCGGAAAATGGCTGCCGTGCAGGCCCGATGCGAGGAGGTCGACCGCGACCCCAAGGACCTCGAAACGAGCTTCCTCGCCTTCGTCATCGTCGACGAGGACGGCGACAAGGCCAAGGAGTTGCAGCGCGAGTTCGTACTGAAGCAGGGCCTCGATCTGACGAACCTGTCGGAGGAGGACGCGGCGAAGGCCACCGATCGCCACTTCTGCGGAACCCCCGACGACGTTGCCGAGCAGGTGCAGAAGCGCGTCCTCGATCAGGGCGTCGACGGCATCATCATCAACCTGATCACCAACGGACACCAGCCGGGAGCCGTCGAACTGGCAGGTAAAGCCCTGAAGCAGCTCGTCTAGATATTTTCTCCAGCAGTAGCCGCGGGGGCGCGTGCAGTGGCATAGTTCCCCCGTGGCTCAGCTGAGGATGAACGGGCACCGCGTCTTGGTCGCCGACCTGACCGGCGACTCCCTGCGCGCAATGTCGGGCTCGATGGTGGCCTACGAGGGTGATGTCGCCTTCAAGAGTGCCGGCATGGGTGGTGGCGGCGGACTTCGCGCCGCACTCAAACAGAAGGTGACCGGCGAGTCGCTGTCTCTGATGGACGTGTCCGGCAAGGGCACTGTGTACTTCGCCGTCGACGCTCAAGACATCACTCTCGTCGAGGTCCAGGGCGACAACCTTCACGTCGAGTCGTCCCAATTACTCGCTCTCACAGGGCAATTGAAGACGGACATCAAATTCTCCGGTCTACGCGGCGCGAGTTCCGGCCAGGGACTGTTCACCACCGTCGTCAGCGGATCCGGCACGGTGGCATTGCTGTCCAAGGGTGGGCCGATCATCGCCCTCGCCGTCGATCCGCAGTACCCACTCGTCGTCGATCCCGACGCCTTCGTCGCCCATCGCGGCCAGTTGAATCAGAGCTTCGTCACCGACGTCACGTGGCGTTCCGCCATCGGCGGCGGTAGCGGCGAGGCGTTCTCCCTCCGCTTCGACGGCCAGGGCGTCGTCTACATCCAACCAGAGGAGCGCTGACGTGCCGCTCGAACTCGTCAACAGCAAAGTCGTGAAATCCGTTCTGGCACCGAATCAGAACGTGCTCGCGCGTCGTGGAGCGATGCTCTACTACACCGGCGACGTCCGGTTCGTTCCGCATTCGATGGGCGGCTCGGCCGGTGCCATGCCGGGCATGGGCGGCGTTGCAGGCATGGCCGGGCGGATGATGGCAGGCGAGCACGTGGCGATGATGGCAGCCGAGGGGCAGGGCGAGGTCTTCTACGGTCATGCCGGGTTGTACATCGAGGTGATCCACCTCGACGGTTCGTCGATGCTCACCGTCGAAGCCGATCGACTCCTGGTGCACGACGGCTACCTCCAGAGTTCCATCGTTGCCCTGACCTCGCAGGGCGGCGTCCGGGGAGCAGTGCGCGGCGCGATGACCGGGCAGGGCCTGTTCACGACGCAGCTCACCGGCCAGGGCAGCGTTGCGGTTCTCTCGCACGGCGGCGCGACTCCGCTGCAGGTCGGGCCCGATCACCCCCAGGTCGTGGTGGATCCGCAGGCGTACGTCTGCCACATCGGCAACATCAACGTCGACATCTCCGCGAACGTCGGATGGCGCGACGCCGTCGGCAAGGGCAGCGGCGAGGCGATCCAGTTGAAGATGACCGGCATGGGCACCGTGTGGGTGCAGGCGTCCGAGCAGAAGTTCTAGGAGGGACACCCCATGGGTCTGGACATTCACACCCCGTACACGCTGCCGGTCAACGACAACGTCCCCGGCAACGACTACGCGTTCTGCGTCGAACTCGCCGGCCAGCCGTGGTTCACGTCGAAGGGCGCGATGATCGCGTACTACGGCAATGTCCGCTTCGAACCGCTCGGGCAGACGTCGATGCCCGCCATCGTCGCGGCACGGTTCTCGTCGCCGCTGTACTCGAACGACTGGGTACTCGCGCAGGGCCAGGGCAAGCTGATCCTCGGCGATCGCGGGTTCAACATCAACAGCTACGACCTCGACGACGGCAACCTCACCATCCGGGCCGCGAACCTGCTCGCGTTCGAGCCGACTCTGGATCTCAAGCAGTCCATCGTCCCGGGATTCCTGACTCTGCTCGGTACGGGCAAGTTCCTGGCCTCGTCCAACGGCCCCGTCATGTTCGCCGAGCCACCGCTGCGCATCGACCCGGAAGCCCTTGTGGGATGGGCAGATTGCCCGTCACCGTCGCATCACTTCGACGCCGACTGGATGCAGAACTTCCTCGGTGCGGCCCGCGGATTTCTCGGAGCCAACAGCGGCGAGGAGCGGCAGTTCGACTTCACCGGTGCCGGCACAGTGCTGATCCAGTCCAGCGAAAAGGTGCTCAACGATTCACACCTGTTGCGCTACATCGAATCGCAGACGGTCTCGCTGGGCCAGAACTCCTTGCGAGCGCTGCACAACACCATCGGTGCCCGACTACAGCAGTAGCGCGGCTCGCAGCACCTCGACGGTATGCGCGGCGGCTGTTCGGAGAAAACGCGCATACTGGAGTTTCACCTGAGGAGGTACCGTCATGGCCAACCAAGGACCCTTCGGATTCGGATCCGACGACTTCGACAAGTTCGCTCGTGAGGCAACCGAGGGACTACGTGAGGTGGTCGGCTCACTGTTCGCATCCAACGCCGGGGCACCCAAAGCTCCGCCTGAGCCCGAAACCACAGGTCAGAAGGGTGACGGAGTCTGGGCGATCTACAGCGTCGACGACGCCGGATCACCCCAGATCGACCAGCTCTACGCCACCGAACTCGATGCTCTCCGTGCACACAAGGACAACACCGACCCGCGTCGACGCGTCCGCTTCCTGCCCTACGGCGTGAGCGTCAGCGTTCTGGAGGACTGAATCGGGTGCACTGGACCGCGCTCAGCGCGGCTGGCTGCACCGGATTCGTGCATGCTCGACTCGGACTGCGGCGATACCCGGACCTCACGGGTACCGATCGGTGCCGCAAACCGCGATGTAGGAGTGCGAGTCGGTCTCGAACAGAAGATTCGCGGGTTTCACGATGGCTTTGCTGCGCCGCGCCCGAAAAGTGCCAAACGGTCTATTTTGAGGCAGACTCTGATGCGAACGATGCCACTCGACGACGAGGAACCTTCATGCGAACGACATTGCGCACCTTGACCATTGCCTCGGCTTGCACCACCCTCGCCCTCGTTGCACCCGCGTCGGCCCTCGCGGCCGAACCCGGGGACATCACATTCTCGTTCGCGGTCGACGGAACCAGCGTGACCAATACGATCACCAATTCCTCGGGCACGGTTATCGGCTGTGGAACATCGCTCGCACCTGCGCCGAACGGCGTTCTTCCTCCGGTCCTCGAGGTGATCGGCAACGGGCAGTCCCTGTACACCAACGGAGACACCCAGCCGGGTTCGACGGTCCAGACGATTACCGACGTTCCGGCCGGCTCCTATGTCGCGCTGGCGTCGTGCACTTCCGTCGACGGGGACACCACCACCGCATGGATCTCGGATTACCCCGGACTCGACGAATTTCTGAACGGGCTTCCCTGGACTTCATACAAGGTGGAGCAGTCCTCCACTGTCGTCACCGTCGAGCCGAGTACGCCGGCCCCCGATCTCGGATCCATACTGGACAGCGGTAGCGCCGCCAACTGAATCACGCAAGAAACGCGACTACCGCATCCGCTGCCTGGTCGACGCCACCGTGCGCCCGCACCTCTGCACTGATCCCGGTTGCGCGCGGTGCGAATTCGCGAGCTTCGGCAACGGCGTCGGCCAGGACCGCAGCCGTGACCTTCTCGAAGTCCAGGTGCACTCCTACCCCGAGTTCGGCGAGCATCGCGGCGTTGCCGAATTGATCGACGGCCTGCGGGACCGCGACGGTCGGCACACCGAACCACAGTGCCTCGGTGCAGCCACCCATACCGGCGTGGGTGATGAACACCGTGGCAGCATCGAGCACTACCAGTTGTGGAACATGCTCGTGCAGTTCCACATTGGCAGGTAGCTGACCTAGTGCAGCCGGGTCGACGCGTCGGCCGATGGAGATCACCACGTGCCAGTCTGTGTTCGCGAACGTCTCGATGCACAGGCGGTAGAACTCCGGTCGCTCGTTGAATCCGGTGCCGAGGGAGATGTACAGGACAGGCGCGTCGGGTGCCGTCCAGCTTCGGTCCTGCAGGCGTACCGGATCGAGGCACGGCCCGACGAACTGCACCGAATCCGGTACCCGATCCGCATGGGGCTGCATCACTTTCGGGATCAGCGACAGACAGTGTTGCGGGTAGGTGATCCACTCCCACGGATCGGCGTCGATGTCGTTCTCTCGCAACCAGGCTGCATAGGTTTCGCGATACGCAACGCCGGTCGGCGACTCTCGGATGGAGGTCATCCCATCACCGAGATCCTCGGCGTATCCATCCCACGCCACGTACGTCGGCGACAGTTGCACCGCAGGAACGCCGTATCGCACACCGAGGACGGGTGCCGTCATTCCGCCGATGTCGTACAGGAACAGATCCGGCTGATCGTCGTCGTAGAACGCCGTGAGCACGGGTAACGACGCAATTGCCTCGTCGAGGAAGACCTGCATCGCCGCCGCCGGATCGTCCGGCCACGACGCCTCTCCGTCGGGAAGTATCGAGGTGAACGGCACCACTTCGACTCCTGCGGGTTCGACCACGTGTCGCAGAGAATCACCGACGGCATAGGTGACGCGATGCCCGCGCCGGACCAGCTCGGCTATCACGGCCAGCGATGGATAGATATGACTCGGGGCCGTCGTGCCGATCATGGCGATGTGCATGGTGCCCACCGTAAGGCGCATCGCGTGCGGAGAGCTAGTGGATTTCGTTGGCGATCAGATCCAGCAAGCCGGGAAATCGATCGTTCAGCTCCTGGCGTCGCAGCGTCACTTTGCGGCTGTTTCCGCGATCGACCTGAAACACCAGTCCGGCTTCCCGTAGCACTCGAAAGTGATGCGTCAGAGTCGATTTGGTGACGCCGAGCTCGAACGACATGCAGGTTCGCTCGGCACCGTCGTCGTCGCCGACGAGTTCGGTGACCACTTTGCGCCGCAGTGGATCCGCCAGTGCAGACATCACCGCGCCGAGTTGCATTTCCTCGGGCTCCGGATGCCCGTTCTCGTCTGCCATGAGCTCCTCCCCACAACAAGGTACGACTTGCGCCGTACCTTCAAACCTGGTCTAGTACGAAAACCATCGTACCTAAGCCAAGGGGGATCCATGAGAGCAGTTCTGCCGGTCGTACTCGCAGCACAGTTCGTCGTACCGATGTCCATCTCGGGCACCGCCATCGCGCTCCCGGTGATCGCCGCAGATCTCGGCTCCGATCCGACACCGCTGCAATGGGTCGTCAACGGCTTCAACGTTGCCTTCGCGTTGTTCACCGTCGTCTGGGGTGCGGTCTCGGATCGCATCGGCCACCGGACGTCGTTCCGCATCGGCGTCGTGCTCACGGCTGTCGCCAGCCTGGCCAGTGCACTGGCACCCTCCTTGCTCCTGCTCGACGCCGCGAGAGTCCTCGCCGGCATCGGTGCCGCAGCAGTACTGGTGGGCTCGACGTCCA
Organism: Rhodococcus sp. 15-2388-1-1a; assembly: GCF_002259145.1. Lineage (NCBI taxonomy): Bacteria > Bacillati > Actinomycetota > Actinomycetes > Mycobacteriales > Nocardiaceae > Rhodococcus > Rhodococcus sp. 15-2388-1-1a. Next base: position 84,869 of record NZ_NPFP01000015.1, read on the forward strand.
TTCTTTCGCTGCATTTCGAGGGGACCGAACGAGCGACGGCGTTCGCCCTGTTCGGCACCGTGAACGGACTGGGTTTGGCACTCGGGCCGACCATCTCCGGACTGCTGATCGCCGTGCTCGATTGGCGTGAAGTGTTCGCCGCTCAGGCTCTCGTCCTTGTCGTCGCGGCCGTCGGCACCCTGGCCCTGCCGGCACTACGCACCCCCACCACACCATCGACACTGCTGGACTTCGGCCTACTGCGCAACCGTCGTTTCCTCGCGCTGTGCCTGGTCCCGGTCGCCGGAGCCATCGGATTCGTCACCCTGCTCACCTATCTGCCTGCTGCGCTCAGCGCCGTCGCGTCTCTGACGCCGGGACGGGCCGGACTGTTCATGCTGGCGATGACGATTCCGGTACTGATCGCTCCGTTGACGGTCGCCAGAGCGATCACCGCCTTCCAAGCCGTCACCCCGAACCGTGTGATCGGCACGAGTCTCGGCTTCCTGGTTCTCGGGAATCTCGGCATGCTGGCCCTGCAACCAGGTGTCTCGCTCGCCGCCGTCGTGGTCCCGATGATTCTGTTGGGGCTCGGATTCGGGCTCCCGATCGGGCTGGTCGACGGCGAAGCACTCGCTGCAGTTCCGCCGCACAGCAGCGGCACCGCAGCAGGAGTACTCAATCTCTTCCGCATCGGTAGCGAGGCCGTGATGGTCGCCGGCTACGCCTGGCTGCTGACGATCCTCGTCCGCGGACGTGTGCCCGGCGAGGCCGACGCCGAGGCAGCGGCGGCCGGGCAACCGGGGTTCGCCGACGCCTACGCCCACGCCTTCACCGAAGTCATCGCCCTGGTGGTGGTCGCCGTGGCCGTCACCGCAGCGCTGATCGTCGTGCTTTCCCGGACGGGCAGGTCCGACGTATCGTCGGCGAATGTCCTTTCTACAACCGGTGACCCTCACTGACGATCTCGTGACCCTCGAGCCGCTGAGCCACGATCATCTCGAAGGTCTGTGCGACGCCGCCCGCGACGGCGAGCTGTGGAATCTCTGGTACACCAGCGTGCCGAAGCCCGAGGAGATGGCCGCCGAGATCGATCGTCGACTCGGACTGCTCGACGCAGGCACCATGCTTCCGTTCACGCTGCGCCGCAACGACACCGGGCAGATCATCGGAGCGACGACATTCTGCAACGCCGACGCCACCAACCGTCGCGTCGAAATCGGATACACCTGGAATGCCCGCTCCGCGCATGGAACCGGCACCAATCCCGCGAGCAAACTGCTGCTGTTGACGCATGCATTCGAGGAACTGGGATGCATCGCCGTCGAATTTCGTACCCACTGGATGAACCTGCAGTCGCGGACGGCGATCGCGAAACTGGGTGCGAAGCAGGACGGAATTCTGCGCAATCATCAACGCATGTCCGACGGTTCGTTGCGCGACACCGTCGTGTTCTCGATCATAGAATCCGAATGGCCCACCGTCCGCAACGAACTTCGCAGGCGTACCTCACGGTAGGTTGACCCCATGCGTGTGGATGGGCGGGACATTCCCGTAGCGGGAAACCTGCTTCAGCCGCTGGTGCGGAGAACCAGCGACATCATTCGGGTCGTATCGGCCGCGGCACTGCTGGGCGTGGTGATCGCCGGTTCGCTGATCACCAGAAATCAGTGGGATGCGCTCGAGCAATCGGTCTCGAACATCGTCGGCGTGCTCAGTCCCGACCAGTCCAATGCCGTCTACATCGTCTACGGCGTCGCCATTCTCGCGCTCCCGTTCGGCGTCCTGATCGGACTGATCGCCGGCCGCAAATGGAAACTGCTCGCCGGGTACGCGGCGGCGGCACTGCTGGCCGCCCTGGCGCTGTCGATCACCGGAACCGGGATCTCCACTCCCACCTGGGACCTCGACGTTCCCGAGCGACTCGACACCTTCCTCTCGCAATTCCTCGACGATTCGCGCTGGATCGCCATGTTGGCCGCGGCCCTGACGGTGTCCGGCCCCGGCCTGCCCGCACGATGGCGTCGGGCATGGTGGACGCTGTTGCTCGCGTTCGTGCCGATACATCTGGTCGTCTCCACCGTGGTCCCGGCTCGCTCGATGCTCGGACTGGCGGTCGGCTGGCTCGTCGGAGCCGTCATCGTGTTGCTCGTCGGTACACCGGCACTGGAGGTTCCACTCGACGCGGCGGTTCGCCTGTTCCACAGTCGCGGTGTCACCGTTCGCAGCTTCACCGTCGTCCGTCCGGCCGGCCCCGGCCCGTTGGTGTTGAACGCGCACACTCCCGACGCCGATGTGGTGGTCGAGTTGTACGGGCAGAATCAGCGCAGCGGCGGCGCACTGCGCCAGTCCTGGCGGTGGTTCACGCTGCGTGGCAGCGAAACTGCGCCACTGCACGCGTCGATGCGCAGGGCCGTCGAGCATCGCGCCCTGATGGGTCTGGCCATCAAGGGGTTGGGTGCGGCGGGCAGTCATCCGCTGGCGGTGGCAGCGCTGGACAGGGGATGGACCCTGTACGCGCACAGCCTGCCCATCGGTGATCCGGTCGAGGCGGAGCACGACGACGCCACCCTCGGTGCCCTGTGGACGGCCCTGAACACTCTGCACGAGAACCAGATCTCCCACGGCGATCTGCACCGCGGAGAACTGAGGATCCACGACGGCAATGCCCTCTTCTGCGGTTTCGGCCATGCCGAACTCGGTGCCTCGGCTTCCCAGATGCAATCCGACGTCGCGCAGTTGTTGCTCACCACGGCGGATCTGTTCGGCTCCCAGCGCGCCGTCGCGACCGCCATCGACGTGCTCGGCTTCGAGACCGTGGTCGCGGCCTCGGGTCGATTGACCAAGTCCGCCATCCCGCCTCGCATTCGCCAGTCGGTGCGCGACGCCGACAAGACGATGAAGGCCGTCCGGCTCGAAGTTCTCGAGCAGACCGGCACCGCCAAGATCGAGGCCGAACAGGTCACCCGATTCAGCCGTAACCAGATCATCTCGCTCGTGCTGTTGATCGGATTGGTCTATGTCGCATACCCGTTCATCAGTGCGGTGCCCGCATTCGTCACCGAACTCGGTTCGGCCAACTGGTGGTGGGCTCTGCTCGGTCTCGCGGTGTCCGCACTGACGTACATCGGTGCCGGAGCTGCGTTGTGGGCGTGCGCGCTGGGCAAGGTCAGCTTCTGGAATCTGACGGTGATGCAGGTCGCCAACACCTTCGCGGCGACGACGACACCAGCGGGCGTCGGCGGACTTGCCCTGAGCGTGCGCTTCCTGCAGAAGGGTGGGCTGGGAACGGTTCGCGCGACGGCCGCTGTGGCGCTGCAACAATCCGTCCAGGTGATCACCCACGTGAGCCTGCTGATCTTCTTCAGCGTCGTCGCGGGCACCTCGTCCGGACTGTCGAACATGGTGCCGGGCAACACTGTTCTGTATCTCATCGCCGGTGCTGCTTTCGGCGTCGTCGGGACGTTCATGTTCGTCCCGAAGCTGCGCCGCTGGCTGCGGGTCGCCGTCCGGCCGCAGATCAAGGAGGTCCTCGGCGAACTGGGCGAACTCGCCCGCGACCCCAAACGCTTCTCGATCATCATTCTCGGCTGCGCGGCGACGACGTTGGGTGCCGCGCTTGCACTGTGGGCCAGCATCGAGGCCTTCGGCGGCGGCACCACGTTCGTCACCGTGACGGTGGTGACGATGATCGGCGGAACTCTTGCCTCCGCCGCGCCGACGCCGGGCGGTGTGGGTGCCGTGGAGGCCGCACTCATCGGCGGTCTGGCCGCCTTCGGCGTGCCCGCCTCCATCGCCGTACCGTCGGTGTTGCTCTACCGTGTCCTGACCTGCTGGTTGCCGGTGTTTCTCGGGTGGCCGACATTGCGGTGGCTCACCAAGCGAGACATGGTCTGATTCGTCCGATTCAGGGTGCGCCAATACCGTGGGTGCTAGCTTTCATGCAGGTAGGGGCCTTATTCGACGGAGGGCGTTGCGATTTCCGATCCGGGAGACTTCATCCCCACCGCCGAGGAGCGATGGGTTCGGCTGTTCATCAGCGGAATGACGCTGACGTTCGGATTGGCCGGTGTGCTGATGATCCCGGCGGGGCAGTTCTCCGAGTCGGTCTCGATCGCGGTGTTCCTCGCGTCTGCCACCACGTTGCCCGTGGCCATCGCCTGGTACCTCCGTCCCTGGACATCTCCTCGGCTGGCGGCTGCCTACGTCCTGTACGCCGATGTCGGCATCGTCTCGGTTCTGTTCTCGTTCCAGACCCCCTTCGACGCGATGCCCGGTTGCGCGATGTTCGCGATCGTCGCCGCATTCATCGTCATCGGAAGTTCCTATCGGGTGATGTTGATTCACCTCGGCGTCGCGACCGTCACGCTGCTGATGCTCGGGGTCCTGGCCGTGGCCGATGGCGCCGACCCGTGGTCGGCCGCGTCCCGCATCGTCACCATCGGTTCTCTCTATGCGGCCCCCTTCATGATCAAGGCCTACATCGGGCAACTCCGACTCAAGGCCGCGCGGGCGCTGCGCGACCCGCTGACCGGCCTGTGGAACAGACGCGGCTTGCTGGACACCATGGACACCCTGGGCGTCTCACCTTCCGAGGCCGGCGACGCGGTGGGGGTGACGGTTCTCGATATCGACCGGTTCAAGCAGATCAACGACAGATTCGGGCACCCCTCCGGCGACGCCGTTCTCATCGAGGTCGCCCGACGCCTGTCCACGGCAGTGGCCGATCGGTCGGCGGTCGCACGACTGGGCGGCGACGAGTTCGTGGTCGTCACAACCGGAACTCGCGAGGAGATCACCGAGTCGGACAACAGGATTCGGGCGGCCCTCGAGGAGACGTTCGACGGGCCTCGGTTCACCACCAGCCTCGGATCGGCGGTCGAAGCACTCGATTCCGATACCAGCATTCACGTCCTGGTTCGACAGTTGATCGCGCTGGCCGACATCGAGATGTACCGATTCAAGGCACGCACCTCCGGGAGCGCGGCGTCCGATCGTCTTCCCGAAACGAACTCGCACGAGCGGACACGGAGCCGGATCGACGAACTGATCGCATCCGGCGGACCCGACATCTTCTTCCAGCCCATCTGCGACACGGTCACCGGATCCGTCCTCGGTTTCGAGGCGCTCTCGCGCTTTCCCTTCGGTGCCGGATCTCCGTTGTCGTGGTACCGCGACGCTACCGAGGCCGGCATCGGTCCCCGCCTCGAACGTGCCGCACTCGACCGAGCGCTCGACGCTATGTGCGCGCTGCCGCCGGGATCGTTCGTTTCGCTCAACGCGTCCGCCGACACCATTCGCACGACGAACCTGCTCGATCGACTGCGCCCACACCTGGCGTCGCGGACGTTCCACCTCGAGATCACCGAGCACGAGCGTGTCGACGACTACCTCGCGCTCACCCGAGCCATCGACACTCTGCGTGCTGCGGGAGTGCAGATTTCCATCGACGACGTCGGTGCCGGATTCGCCGGTCTACGCCACGTCGTCGAACTGCGGCCGGACATCCTCAAAGTGGACTATGCGCTGGTGCACGGGATCGACCGTGACCCCCTGCGGCGAGCAGCCGCGACCGCGATCATCGACTTCGCTCGGCAGATCGACGCCACCGTCATCATGGAAGGCGTCGAGACCGAAGCGGAACTGCGGGTGGCGAGCGAACTCGGTGCCCAGATGGTCCAGGGGTTCCTCACCGGCCGACCGGAACCGGCGTCCGCGCACTCCCACCGACAAGTGACGAGGTAGTCGAACCCGGCTGCGTCCCACCGGTCCGGTCAACGGATCTCGCGCAGCGCCGCCACCAACTCCTCCTCCTCGACGCGGGTGCTTCGGCCGTCTCGAATCACGACCTCACCGTCCACCCAGACCGTGTCGACGACCTGGCGGGTACCGGTCGTCAACAACGATGCACCCGGATCGCGCACGGGTAGACATGCGAAATCGCGCTCGAACCGCACCATCGTCAGATCCGCGACATCGCCGGCCGCCACCCCGCCCGACCGCAGCGGTAGTCCCAGAGCCGTATTCGCCCCACCGGACGCCATGTCGATCATTGCCTCGAAGCCCAACAGGTCCGCCTTCTTGTTCACGGCCCGCTGCACGTACGCGCCGACGCGCATCGTTTCGAGCATGTCCTGGGTGTCGTTGCTGGCCGCACCGTCCACCCCGAGTCCGACGTGCAATCCCGCCGCCAACATGTCCGGGACGGCAGCGACCCCCGATCCCAGGCGCATGTTGCTCAACGGATTGTACGAAATTCCGACTCCGCGCTGCGCCAACCTCGCGCGGCCCTCGGCATCGAGTTCGACGCAGTGCACAGCCAGCACACGACCGTCGAGAAATCCGTGTCGATCGAGGTAATCCACCGCGCCGACGCCGGTGTGCTCGCGGCACATCGTGTCGTCGGTCTGCGTTTCGAGCAGGTGGATCATCACCGTCATGTCGCGGCAACGGGCGAACTCACTGACGGCAGCCATGCCGTCCGGTGTCAGCGAACGAGGGTTCGGCACCGCAACTGCGGGCGAGATACGACTCCCCGCAGTCACTTTCACGAGCTCGTCCAGGTGCTCGAGAACATCGGCCAACGGCTGCATCAGGCGGGGATCGAATCCCCACCGCCGGGTCGGATCGGCACGGTCGGCGGTTCCGCGGCCCAGCACCGCTCGGATTCCCGTGTCGCGCAGCCCTCTGATCACTGCGTCGTGCACCTCGGTGGACGGGTGGGGCCACATGTGCTCGACGAGAGTCGTTGTGCCACTCCGTAAAGCTTCGAGTGACGCCGCGACCGTCGCGGTGTACGCACGCTCGGGGGTGATGTCCACCGAGTCCTCCGCGACGGCGAGAAGCCACTCGAGCAAGGGAGTCCCCTCGGCGATCCCACGCATCAGCGACTGCTGCATATGGGTGTGGGTGTTGACGAACCCGGGAACGAGATAGGCACCGCTGCCGTCCGTTCCGCCGCCACCCGACAACGACGCGTCGCGGATGTCCGTCACGACGCCTGCCTCGATCACGACATCGCGGTGCGGCTGCCAGGATCTGCCGGAGTACACGGTGACGTCACGAACGATCGTGTCGTGCATGGTTGTTGCCCCCTCGTATCGTGTCGTCGTCATCCTGCAGAGGTGGACCCGGTGAAATTGGCGTTGATCCGTTGGTAGAGGTAGTCCTCCGCAATGATGGGCGCATACTTGCCGGACGGACCCTCGATCACCGCGTCTCGATTGGCCTGAGCGAAGAACGCGAGGCTGTAGCGAGCGCCCTGATACTCCTCGGGGCCGGGGTTCTTGACGCGGTGAAAATTGGACGGCAACAGGTCGTCGCTCCATCGCATCAGCATGTCGCCGATGTTGCACGTGATCGCGTCGTCCGAGGGTTCGATCGGGGTCCACTCCTGCGCGTCCATCTCGCGACCTGGGCACACCTGCAGACCGCCCTGTCCATTGCGTTGGAACAGCAGTGTGAGGCAATCGAAGTCGGTGTGCGCACCTGCGCGCCAGGTGTCTGCTGCCTCGTCGATGGCGAAGTAGTGCAACATGCGCAGCGTGCTCTGGTAGCTGTCGGCCGACGGATCATGGGCCAGGGTGAAGAAGTTCTGATCGAACCCAAGTCGGACGGCGAAACACGAGAGCAATTTCATCGCGAGTTCCCAGCATTTCGCCTCGAACGACAGGATGGTCTCGCGAAAACCGGCGACCTCGTCCTCCGTCGGCCAGAGATCGTCCATGTGCGGACGTGTGACCTGATAGGACTCCTTCTGATCGGGTGTTCCGATCGACGGCCGCACCTGCGACTTGTACTCCCAACCGGAGTTGAAGCCCTTCTTCAGCGGGTACTGCGCCTTGACCTCCTCCGGCAGTGCGAAGAATTCTTCGGCCGCTGCGAAAGCGCGTCGAACCTCATCCAGGTCGATTCCGTGTTCGACCACCTGAAAGAAGCCGATATCGGTAGCGGCACTCCACAGTTGTTCGGTGATGTCCTCACGACGAGAGTCGAAGTTCGACAGATCGATTCGACGGATCTCACGAGCCGTCGTCTCGGTGCCGATGCCGCCCATGCGGGCTTCGCGGTCCAGTTCGGTCAATGGGTGGTTCATCGGTCGTCATTCTCCTACAGGTGGGCGTTCGTGGTGGGTGGTGCGCCGATCGAGCGGTGTCGATCAAGAGATGCCGATGGAGGGATCGGTGAAGCGATTGGTGAAGAGTTGCTCGGCAGTCAGGTCTGCCGGAAGACGGGCACCGTCGGCGGCGAGGACGGGCCCGAGTTCGGCGAGGTTGTTCTGTGTGCGCGCCGCGTCGTACGTTCCCACCGACCCGTCGGCTTCGTTGGCGATCAGCCCTCGCTCCTTCAGCAGCGCCGAACTGAACGCTGCTTCACCGTCGGTGTACGGAGTGAACGACGTGTCCTGCGCGACGATGTCGACGATGGTGGAGTCGGTCTCCTCAGGCGCGGTGATGTAGTCGGCGGTCGCCTGCTGGACCAACGGAACGAGCTTGTCCAAGCAAGGTGCCATCGCGTCGAGTTTGTCGGCTCGTACCGAGAGGTTCGATGCGTAGATGTCGAATCCGGTGTCCTTGACGAGCTGATACGAGACCGGCTTGCCCCAGGCCGGTGTGTCCGATTCGTAGGTGTAGGGCTCCGAATTGGCGAAACCCTGCTGGGCGATCTGCGGATCACCGACGAATCTGGCCGGAGCTCCGTCGTACCCGGTGTCGAGTTGCGAGGACTTCAGCAGCCCCTTCTCCACGAGCCATTGCGGAAATATCTGCTCCTTGGACACCACGACGGTGGCGTCGGATCGTCCGATGTCGGCGATCGACGTCCAGTCCGGGTGGCTTTCCGGGTCCCACATCAGGATCGCGGGGCTGTACTTCAACAGTGGCGTCACTCCGACGACCGGTTGATCTGCCGCAGCGGCAATCACTTGGTCGCCGTGCACGATGCCGAGGTCGATCGAATCGTCCACGTACATCTGCGACGTCACCGATTGGAATCCGATCGCCGGCCCACCCGCTCGGAGCGAGAGGTCGATGCCGGTGTCCCTGCCGCCTGTCACCAGTGGGCCGGTGACGGACTTCTCGTCCGTGTTCACGGAGTAGCCGGGACCGAGCATGCCAAACAGCGCGCCCATGTCGGACTGCGGCTGCCACTGGAGCTGAACAGTGAGCGTCGACGGACACAGTCCGGCCAGACTGTCCTGGGCTGCAACGGCTTCCAGGGGCTCCGAGCCGGTCGGTTCGGTGTCGCCTGCGCTGCACGCGCTCACGCAGACCGATAACGCAACTGCAACCGCCGCAGCGGCGGCCCGAGTCTTCTTGGTGACCATAGCGAGTAACTCTCTTCTGGTGGGGGTGTGAGACACGTTGTGGGAAACCGGCATTCGGCCGAGGAGGCGACGAGCGGCTGAGCACAGTGTGCACGAGCGATGATTACATGTAAAGAGGAAAGCAGCCCTGCATGCGGTTCCGACTCGATTGTCGCCATCCAAGTCCTGTTCATAGCCGTCCGTCCGACGACAGGTCACCCAGAATTTACGAGCAGAAACTCGTACGTAATGCATGCAATACATCCTTCCAACTACCAAATTACATGCAATCAACGCCTGGAGCCCCGATGGATCTGATCGATACCGTGCTCGATGTCGACGCGACGTCATTGATGAAGAACTCACAGATCACCTTCGACAAGGCGGTCAAACGATTCCCGACCGGCACGACAGCACTCGACGGTATCGACCTCGACGTCCGCAGAGGCGAGTTCGTTGCCGTGGTCGGTCCGTCGGGCTGCGGGAAGTCCACTCTGCTGCGCATGGCCGCCGGTCTGGATCGGTGCACGAGCGGCAATGTTTGTGTTGCAACATATTCCGTCGGGTTCATCTTCCAGGAACCCACGTTGTTGCCGTGGCGCAACGTGCAGAGCAACATCGAACTCTCAGCGGAGCTCGGAGGCGTCGACAAGAAAACTCGTCGCGAACGCGCAAGCGCGGCCATCGACGCGGTGGGATTGACCGGCTTCGCCGACCAACTGCCGAGTGCGCTGTCCGGTGGCATGAAGATGCGAGTGTCGCTGGCCAGGGCGCTCACGTCCCTGCCCGAGGTTCTGCTGCTGGACGAGCCGTTCGGTGCCCTCGACGAGATGACGCGATACGACATGCAAGCCCTTCTACACCGCCTCTGCAACAAGAAGAAGTTCACCGCCATGTTCATCACACACTCGGTGTCCGAGGCCGTCTTTCTCGCCGATCGCGTCGTCGTCATGACGCCCCGACCCGGCAGGATTCACTCGGTGGTGAACATCGAGTTCGACAGGCCCCGCACCGAGAGCCTGCGATTCGACCGGACCTTCACCGAGTACGTCGCACAGATCTCCGCGAGCCTGCGGGGAGTTGCGTGATGACTCAGACGCTGTCGGTCCTCGTGCCGCGTATTCGTGCAGCCGGAGCGGTCGGGGACCGCGGCGCGATCCTGGCGAGAAAGCCGAAGACCTCGCTGAGCATGATCGGCGTACCCCTGGCGTCCTTCGCCGTGGCACTGGCGGCCTGGTACGCCGTGACGTACCTCGTCCTCGAGCCACAGCGACGTTTTCTGCTCCCGGCACCCCATCGCGTCCTGACGCTGTCACTCCTCGACTCCGCACACCTGATGCCGATGCTCGAGGCCCTTGCCGTCACGGCTCGGGTGACTGCAATCGGGTTCGTCATCGCCGTCCTGTTCGGTGTGACCGTCGGCGTCCTGATGAATCAGGCACGCTGGATCGAGCGTGCGGTGTATCCGTATGCCGTTGCCCTGCAGGTCATTCCCATCCTCGCAATCGTGCCACTGATCGGGCTGTGGTTCGGCTACGGCATGGTCGCCCGTACTATCGTCTGCGTGATGATCGCGGCGTTCCCGATCATCACCAACACCCACTTCGGATTGCGCTCGGTCGATCGCGGGCTGCACGAACTGTTCACTCTCGGCCGAGCGAGCCGGTGGGAGCGCTTGACCAAACTCGAACTGCGCGCGGCACTTCCCTCGATCCTGACCGGCATCCGCACCGCCGCTGGACTGGTGGTCGTCGGCGCGATCATCGGTGACATGTTCTTCGCGAAGGGAGAACCAGGCATCGGGACCCTGCTCGACGTCTATCGCAGCCGGTTGCAGTCCGAGGACCTCATCGCGGCGATCGCCATCGCGTCGGCCTTCGGAATCGCAGTCTTCTCGTTGTTCGGAATCCTCTCTCGCGCTCTCGTAGGCACGTGGCACGCATCGGGCTCGGACTCGTGATTCGGGTATCGCACGCGGTGTAGGCGAGAATGTCCATCGGCACGATACGACGCACGTAACGGATGGAATCCATGACCACTTCCGAACGGGAACTTCTCACCGAGTCGGTTCATGCAACTCTGCGAGAGCAGATATTTTCCGGAGAGTTGCCTCCCGGCACCCCGCTGAGCGTCCCGGCGTTGGCCGCCAAGTTGAACGTCAGCCGCACACCGGTGCGGGAGGCGGTGCAGCAGTTGATCTACGAGGGGATCGCCGTACACACCCGCAACGCCGGTGCCAAGGTGGATTCGCTCGATGCCAACACCATTCGATCCGTGTTCGAGGTCCGAGAACTTCTCGACGGACTGGCGGCACATCGAGCAACGCTGAACGCCACGAACGACGTCGTGGACGAGCTCCGGGTCATGGTCGCCGAGCAACGCGCGCTGCTCGATCAGCCGGCAGACGCACAGCGCGATGCGCTGCTGGACCTTCGCTTCCACACGCGCATTCGCGACGTGGCCGGCAACCGTCCGCTCAGTGACGCGCTGTTACGACTCGACAGTCAGGCGCACCTGTATCGCACCGACATGTGGTCGGGCGAGACTGCTCGGCGACTCGCGGTGTCCGAGCACGAACGCATCGTGGACGCCATCGAGACCGGCGACGCCGAAGCTGCCCGGATTGCGGCCTCGGCGCATGTCGCGGGATTGCTCGTGCGCATCACACGAACCTGATTCAGCGCCCGATCAGATCGACGAATCGACGGTGAACTTCGTCAGAGTCGGCGCGGCGGCGAGCAGCGGCGGCAACTCGGCGATCTTGCCCGGTCCGGCGCGGAACTCGCGGTACTTCGCATCGGCCTCGGCCGACTCCCACGTCTCGTAGGCGATCACGTGTGCCTCGTTCTCCTCGTCGACCCACACCTCGACTCCGAGGCAACCGTCGAATGCGCGAGTATCGGCGAGCACCGTCCGCAGCAACGCGCGGGCATCGGCCACGGACTCGGGCTTGAACGTCAGATCCAACAGAGCGATGAGTGCCATGGCTTCACACTAGTCATCTCAGCCGAAGTGCCAAGTAGAACTCGATTCTGTCCTCCAGTCGCGACAGATCGCGGCCGGTGAGTTCCTCGATGCGCTGGATGCGATATCGGACGGAATTGACGTGCATGTGCAGTTGTTCGGCACATCGCGTCCAGGCACCGTTGGTGTCGAGGTACACCGACAATGTCTCCACGAGATCACTGTTGTGCAGGTCGTCGTAGTCGACCAGGGGAGTCAGCAGCCTCGAGGTGAACATGCGTCGCACGTCATCGGGAACGTTGGCGAGAAGTATTGTCAACGTGGCCAATTCATCGTGCCCGACGACGCTGCAGTCCGAGCCACGGCGCTCGGCGAGCCGGCGGGCGTAGCGCGCTTCCTCGATCGCGCTTCGGATGTCGGCGGGCGCGGTCGGAGCGCTGACACCGATCGAGGTGCCGCTACCGATCAGTCCCGGCGCCAACGTGTGGACGGCTCGCCGAACCGAATCGGTTCGATCGGTTCTCGCCTCCACCAGCGCGATGGCCTCGTCGTCGACGATTCCGACCGTGATCTCCAACGGTGCCAGCACTTCTCGCAGCAGCGGGCGTAGCTCACCGAGGCGCAGGGTCTCGCCGGATGTGGCCACAGCCACTGCAGCGTAACGTGTTTCGATATCGAGTCCGATGACGTGCATCTGGGCGAGGATGTCTGCGGCCGTCGCGCCCCCGACGATCGTGCGCACGAATTCCTGCGCCAGTATTCCCGAGCCCGACAGGCGATCGTCGACGCGACTGCGCTCCACGGCCACGATCGACGCCAGCTGCCCGGCCAGGGAGAGCCTCGGCGCATCCCATGTCTGCCAATCACTTTCGAAGGCCACGAACCAATCCACGACCCGCGGTGCGGACTCTCCATCGACAGCGAACACCGAGACTCTCTGCTCTCGGCAGTACCGCGGCAGCCGCACCGACGACATGAATTCCTGCGCCACGGCTTCGGTGTCCGGCGGATTGTCGGATCCGGCGAGTACCCGTCCCGACGCAGTGACGACCCAACAGTTCATGCCCAGATCGGAGCTGACCATCTCCAGCAGCGGACCCAGCCCGCCGCCCGGGCCGGCACTTGCAACGAGACGTCGATGCCGGTCGAGCACGAGACTCAGGTCCGAGGCTCTCGCCGTCGACAGTTGCCGGACCACGCTCTCGGTGACCGTGGCGAAAGCGATGTCGGCGGGTACACGAAAGAGCGGCAGCCCGTGCTCGAGGCAGGCGTCGACCAGATCGTCGGGCACGACGCCGTCGTCGGATGCCGCCAGCGCCGAGATCCCGGCCTTGGACACCGCCCGTACGAACGTCCTCGAGTCCTCGGGGCCCGTCCGCCACATCAGGCCGGTCAAGACCAGTTCGCCCCCGCTGAGGTAGCGGCTCGGATCGAGCATGTCGGTGGTCACGACCCATCGGATGGTCGGATCGAAGTGCTCGGGAGCGACGATCGGCTGCAGTTTCAGATCGGCGAGACCAGCCAGATCACGCAGCCTCACGGTGACATCGACCTCCTCTTCGTAGGATCCTCCAAAACCTACACTGTGATCGGCGTCATACTTCGTCGTTCCTGTCTCTCGTTCCCAACGCCTCAGGCCGCTGTACTGGGTGAACACGAAGCAGGAGTGGAGCCTGCAGGAACGACCCGATGAAGAAGACAGCGAGCGGAGTACCGAATATGGATTTTCTGCGACCACAGACCTGGGGCGACGCGTTGGCCGCGAAGGCCGACGATGTCGACGCGGTGCCCATCCAGGGCGGCACCGACGTCATGGTCGAGATGAACTTCGACCTGCACCGGCCGGGCGCATTGCTGGATCTGAACCCGATCACCGAACTCACCGAATGGGAACAGCTCCCCGACGGGACGCTACGGGTGGGCGCAGGCGTGCCCTACGTTCGCATCATCGCCGAGCTCGGAGACATGCTTCCCGGCATCGCCCAGGCCTCCCGCACCGTCGGTTCACCGCAGATCCGCAATCGCGGCACCGTCGGCGGCAACCTCGGTGGCGCGTCACCCGCAGGTGATCTGCACGCGCCTCTGCTCGCGGCGGGCGCAACCGTGGAGGTCGAATCGGCCGAGCGCGGTGTACGCATGATTCCCGCGACCGAGTTCTACCTCGGCGTCAAGCGCAATTCCTGCCGGCCGGACGAACTCATCCGCGCCTTCCACGTGGCACCGGCAGCGGGACCGCAGTACTTCTCGAAGATCGGCACCCGCAACGCCATGGTCATCGCCGTCTGCTCGTTCTCGATCGCGCTGTTTCCACAGGAGGGTCGCGTCGGTACCGGTCTCGGCTCCGCTGCGCCGACGCCGCGCCGGGCTTACGATGCCGAGAACTACCTCGCGGCCGAACTCGAGTGGGACGGTGCCCTCGATCCTGGGGTGTCGGAGGAATTCGGCCGATTGGTCAGTGCGGCAGCAAGTCCCATCGACGACGTACGAGGCACTGCCGATTACCGCAAGCACGCCCTGTCCGTTATGGCCCGGCGAACACTGGGTTGGGCATGGCGAGACCTCACAGCCGCACGGAAGGTGGCCTGAACATGCGAGTCAACTGCACCATCAACGGAAAAGACATGGAAGCCGACGACGTCTGGGAGGGCGAGAGTCTGCTGTACCTGTTGCGCGAACGCATGGGACTACCCGGATCCAAGAACGCGTGCGAACAAGGCGAATGCGGTTCGTGCACCGTCTATCTCGACGGCATTCCGGCGTGCGCTTGCCTGGTGGCAGCCGGTCAGGTCGAGGGCCGCGAGATTCGTACCGTCGAAGGCCTCGCCGACGGCGAGAAGCTGGACCCGATGCAAGAAGCGTTCGTCGAGTGCGGTGCCGTCCAGTGCGGCTTCTGTACGCCGGGACTGGTGGTCCAGGCTCACGATCTGATCGAACGTGTTCCCGATCCGTCCGACGCCGAGATCCGTGAATCTCTCGCCGGAAACCTCTGCCGCTGCACCGGATACGAGAAGATCCTGGATGCCGTACGGCTCGCAGCAACTCGAAAGGCCGAAGCCAAATGACCACGGTGATCTCGGGCGCCTACATCGCTCCCATCGTCGGGGACGAGATCCCCTCCGGATACCTCGTCGTCGAGGGCACCACGATCAGTGCCATCGGTTCGGGCCCGGCACCGGTGATCGCCGGAGCCGAGACGATCGACGCGTCCGGCTGCCTCGTCATCCCAGGCCTGGTGAACACCCACCACCACCTGTACCAGTGGGCGTCCCAGGGCCTGGCCAAGGACAACACGCTCTTCGAATGGCTTGTCGCACTCTACAAGCCGTGGTCCAAGATGGACGCCGAGGTGGTCGGCGGTGCCGCCGCTGCCGGTCTCGGTTGGCTCGCGAAATCGGGCTGTACCACCAGCACCGATCACCACTACATCTTCCCCAAGGGCCGAGGCGACCTGTTCGCGGCCGAGATCGACGCCGCACAGCGGATCGGCGTGCGGTTCCAACCGTGCCGCGGCTCGATGGACCGGGGTGTGTCCGACGGCGGTCTGCCACCGGACGAGGTGGTCGAATCGCTCGACGACATCCTCACCGCCACGGCCGAGGCAATCGACACCTATCACGACGCCTCCTTCGGTTCGATGCTCCGCATCGCGGTCGCACCGTGCTCCCCGTTCTCGATCAGCAAGGAGCTGCTCGTCGAGTCCGCCACCCTCGCTCGCGCCAAAGGTGTTCGGCTGCATACTCATCTGGCCGAGACGCTGGACGAAGAAGAGCACTGCCTCGCTCAGATGAACTGCACCCCGGTCGAATACATGGAGCAGGTCGGCTGGCTCGGTGACGACGTGTGGTTCGCCCACGCGGTACACCTGCACGATTCCGACATCGCGAAGATGGCGGCCACCGGCACCGGCACTGCGCACTGCCCGAGTTCCAATGCACGGTTGGGCGCAGGCATCGCCAGAATCTCCGATCTACTCGCCGCCGGCGCACCCGTCGGCCTCGGAGTCGACGGCTCGGCCTCGGCCGAAATGGTGCCGCTCGCAGGCGAGGTCCGCCAGGCGATGTACATGCAGCGGGCCAAGTACGGTCCGACAGCACTGACGGCGCGTCAGGCACTCGAGATCGGAACGCTCGGCGGTGCAACGGTACTGGGCCGACAGAGCGAGATCGGTTCGCTCGAAGTCGGCAAGCTCGCCGACATCGCGATCTGGCGCACCGACGGCTTCTATTCGGCGGTGGACGATCCCGTCGTCGCGTTCGCGTACGGACAGACACCGCCGCTGGCTCGCTTGATGGTCGGTGGACGGACGATCGTCGAGAACGATGTGTTGACCAGCGCACCCCAGGACGAGATCGGCCGCGCCGGAGCCGACGCGCACCGTCGCCTGATGAAACTCGCGGAGGACGTGCTGTGAGCGCCCCGACCACCACACCCCGGCAAGCTCCCGCCGACATCCCCGCACCGGGACGCGGCCGCGTCGGAGACAGTCCCCTGCGACCCGACGGAACACTGAAGGTCAAGGGCGAGTTCGCATATTCGTCGGACCTGTTCATCGACGGCATGCTCTGGGGCGCAACGCTCCGAAGTCCGCATCCGCGCGCCAAGATCGTCTCGGTCGACATCTCGCAGGCTCTCGCGACACCCGGCGTCGAGGCGGTACTCACCCACGACGACGTGCCGGGACGCAAGTGCTTCGGGCTCGACCACACGTGGGATCAGCCGGTACTGGCCTTCGACGAGGTCCGGCACGAAGGTGAACCGATCGCGCTGATCGCGGCCGATCATCCCGAGACCGCCCGGCGCGCAATGGAAAAGATCGTTGTGGTGTACGACGTTCTCGAGCCTCTGACCGACGCCCGACGCGCAGCACTGGACCCGGACTACCCGAAGGTGCAGGAACGCGGCGGGGTGGCGCGCCATCAGCCGGTGCGTGTCGGCAACGTCGCCGCCGCCCGGGCGACCGCTGACGTGATCGTCAGCAGCGACTTCGCCGTCGGGATTCAGGATCAGGCATTCCTGGGACCCGAATCGGGTCTGGCTGTTCCGGCCGAGGACGGCGGCATCGACCTCTACGTCGCAACCCAGTGGATGCACAACGATCTGGCCCAGATCGGACCGTGCCTCGGACTGCCCGAGGAGAAGATCCGGATGACGCTCGCCGGCGTCGGTGGGGCATTCGGTGGCCGCGAAGACCTGTCGATGCAAATTCACGCCGCGATGCTCGCCATGCACACCGGCAAGCCCGTCAAGATCGTCTACAACCGCTACGAGTCGTTCTTCGGACACGTTCACCGCCACCCCGCGCAGATGCACTACGAGTACGGCGCGACCCGCGACGGCAAGCTCGTGTTCGCCGATGTCGAGATCATCCTCGACGGTGGCGCGTACACCTCGGCCACCCTCAACGTCGTCGGCAACGCAGCCTCACTGGGCGTCGGACCGTACGTCATTCCCAACATCGAGATCGACGCCTACGGCGTGTACACGAACAATCCACCCTGCGGCGCGATGCGTGGATTCGGCGCAGTGCAAGCATGTTTCGCATACGAGTCGATGATGGACAAGCTCGGCGAGGCCTGCGGTATCGGTCCCGTGGCCATCCGGCAGATCAACGCCGTCAGCCAGGGTTCGATCCTCGCAACCGGCCAGGTCATCGAAGCACCTGCCCCACTGGCCGAGATGCTCGCCCGAGCCGAGGCGATGGAAATGCCTGCCCCCGTGGACGCGTCGGACATCCGTAATCTGCCGGGCGGGGCGTCGCAGACCACCCACGGCGAAGGCGTCGTACGCGGAATCGGATACGGCGTCGGCATCAAGAACATCTGCTTCTCCGAGAACTACGACGACTACTCCACCGCGCGCGTTCGACTGGAGGTGATCGGCGGTGAGGCAACAGCATTGGTACACACGGCCGCTGCCGAGGTCGGACAGGGTCTGGTGACGCTGGAGGCGCAGATCGCACGCACCGAGCTCGGCGTCACCAAGGTCGTCATCCATCCCGCCGACACCAAGGTCGGTAATGCCGGCTCCTCGTCCGCGTCGCGGCAGTCGTACATGACCGGCGGCGCAGTCAAGACCGCGTGCGAGGCTGTCCGCGAGGCAGTGTTCGTCCTGGCCGGCCTGTACCTCGGCCGCGCGGTTGCCGACCTGAGCCTCGACGGCGGCAAGATCGTCTCGGCCACCGACGGTGTGCTGGCGACGATCGAGGACGTTCTCGGCGAGCGGGTCATCGAGCAGACGCGTGAATTCCACCATCGCCCCACCAGCGGAATGGATCCGGTCACCGGACAAGGAGCGAGCCACACCCAGCTCGCACTGTGTGTCCATCGCGCCGTGGTGGACGTCGACGTCGAACTCGGTCTGGTCAAGGTCGTCGAGATGGCGGCCGTGCAGGACGTCGGCAAGATCCTCAACCGGCTGTCGCTCGAAGGCCAGATCCACGGCGGCACAGCGCAGGGCCTCGGCCTTGCAGTGATGGAAGAGATCGTCGTCGTCGACGGTCTCGTGAAGAACCCGTCGTTCACCGATTACCTCATTCCGACGATTCTCGACATGCCGCCCATGAAGCTGGACATCCTCGAGAACCCGGATCCCCTTGCACCGTACGGTCTTCGCGGGGCGGGCGAGCCACCCACCCTCTCCTCGACCCCCGCCGTGGTCGCGGCCATCCGCAACGCCACCGGGCTCGCGCTGACCCGCGTGCCCGTCCGACCCGAACACATCATCAACAGCTGATCCGAGTTCCATCCCCATTCGACGAAACCTTCTCCGGCACAACCGCACCGACGCCAACTCCCCCGGCACGTCGGCCCGGCCCCACGCTCGACGAGGTTGATCACGCCCTGGGAGGGCCGATCATGACCGACGTACGTACATCCAGCACTCGCCAAAGTGGACGAGGTCGATCCCAGATCGACAAGTTCTTCGACATCACCGGCCGGGGCTCCACGCTCTCCCGCGAGATTCGCGGTGGTGTCACCACATTCGTGGCCATGGCCTACTTGATCGTTCTCATCCCGCTGATCATCGGTGACGCCCGCGATGTCACCGGGGCAACGCTCGATCCGGCGCAGCTGTCGACCATGGTGGCGTTGTCCGCCGGTCTGACGACCATCCTGATGGGGGTCGTCGGAAACGCGCCCCTCGCCATGGCGGCCGGCCTCGGGGTGACACCGATCGTGGTGTTCCAGGCGGCCCCGTACATGACCTGGCCACAGGCGATGGGGCTGGTGGTTCTCGAAGGCGTGGTCATCGTCGTCTTCGCTCTCACCGGCATTCGGCAACTGATCATGGATGCCATACCACTGGTTCTCAAGCAGGCGATCGGCGTCGGGATCGGTGCATTCATCGCGCTCATCGGCCTGGTCGACGCAGGGTTCGTCGGGCACCACGAGTCAGCAGCAACCGCAGTCACCCTCGGCACGTTCGGCAAGCTCGCCGGCTGGCCCGTGTTCGTCTTCTGCGTCGGCCTGGTCCTGATGATCATGCTGTTCGTGCGGAAAGTGCCGGGCGCGATGCTCATCGGCATCTTCGTGGCCACCAACCTGGCGATCATCCTGAACTCGGTGTTCGACATCGAACCGGAGGCGTGGGGACCGGTCGTTCCGAAGGTGCCCGATTCCATCGTCGCCACACCACAATTCGACCTACTGTTCAACGTCGACCTGTTCGGCGGCTTCGCACGGGCCGGAATCGTCACGGCGTCGGTCGTCCTGTTCACTCTCGTTCTCTCGGGCTTCTTCGACGCCATGGGCACCATCCTCGGTGTCGGCGAGGAAGCAGGTCTGGTCGACAAGCAGGGCAGGATGCCGGGATTGAGCCGCATCCTCACCGTCGACGGCATCGGTGCCATCGTAGGAGGCGCGATCAACGGATCGGCCAACACGGCCGTCGTGGAGTCCGCGGCAGGCGTCACCGAAGGTGCCCGGACCGGCCTTGCCAGCGTTGTCACCGGCGGATTGCTGACGAGCCTGATCTTCTTCACCCCGCTGGCCGGCGTGGTCCCCGTTGGAGCCGCTGCACCGGCACTGGTTCTGGTGGGCGCGCTGATGATGACGCACGTACGCAAGATCGACTGGGAGAACACCGAAATCGCGATCCCGGCCTTCCTCACCATCGTCCTGATGCCCTTCACCTACTCGATCACCGTCGGTGTTGCAGCAGGCGTCATCTCGTACACCCTGGTTCGTCTCGCCAAAGGCAAAGCACGCCAGACGCATTGGCTGCTGTACCTGATGTCGGGTATCTTCTTGGTCTACTTCGCCCTGCACCCGATCGAAGAAGCGTTGGGAATCTCGTAACGTGAAAGAAATTGTCGATCGTCTGTCCGCCTGGGACCACGCAGGCGTTCCCTACGCGGTGGCGACGGTCATCGCGGTATCCGGAAGTGCTCCACGGCTTCCGGGTGCTGCGATGGCGGTGTGCGCCGACGGTGAAGCAGTCGGCAGCGTCTCCGGTGGCTGCGTCGAAGGTGCAGTGTACGAGCTGTGCCGCGAGGTTCTCGAGACCGGCGAGTCCAAGCGAGAGTCGTTCGGCTACAGCGACATCGATGCCTTCGCGGTCGGCTTGACCTGCGGGGGAGTGATCGAGGTGTTCGTGCGCCTCGGTCCTCCGCGGGCCGTGCTCGCGGCCATCGCGTCGGATACTGCGGTGGCCACGGTCACGATGCTCGACGGCTCCGGGCAGTCGCTCGCGGTCTCGTCCTCGGCCACAATGGGTACGACCGGTTTTTCGGACGTCGACGCGGTGGTCGTCGGTGAGGCGCTGGCGATGCTGGACTCCGGCGGTACCGGCATCCGGTCGGTGCGGTGCCGGCCTGACCTCGACGTGTTCGTACAGTCCTACGCCACTGCACCGCGGCTGCTGATCTTCGGGGCAATCGACTACGCAGGAGCACTCGCGCGGGTGGGCAAGTTCCTCGGGTTCCACGTGACGGTGTGCGATGCTCGCCCCGTGTTCGCCACTGCTGCACGGTTTCCCGACGCCGACGAGGTCGTCACCGAATGGCCGCACAGCTACCTGGCGCGAACTATGGTCGATGCCCGGACGGTGATCTGCGTACTGACGCACGATGCCAAATTCGATGTGCCGCTGCTCGAGGTGGCTTTGAGACTGCCCGTCGCATTCGTAGGGGCAATGGGATCGCGCAGAACTCATGACGATCGGGCGGCCCGGTTGCGTGACGTCGGGTTGACCGAGCAGGAGCTCGCACGGTTGAAGTCGCCGATCGGCTTGGACTTGGGTGCGAGAACTCCGGAGGAGACTGCGCTGGCCATCGCGGCGGAATTCGTGGCCGTGCGACGTGGGGGTAGCGCGCTGCCTTTGACACGTACGGCGGGCCCGATCCACCACGACGAGGCGAACGCGAAATACGCGTAAGCCTTCCATGTAGACAACGTCCCGTCGTCAACCTTCGACTTCTGCCCGGCACCCCCGGCCGGATCGCCACATCTATACCCCCTGCGCTTCGACTCCCCGCGCAAGACGTGGGTAGTGAATCCACCTGGACCGCCGATCAAGGGTCATCCCCCCGGCACTATCCCTTCCACCCGAGATTGCCTGCACGAGTCGCCTGAATCGACACTTTCGGTTCTTGTCGGTGGGCCGAGATAGTCTCCTTTCAGTTCGAACGCACGTTCTGAATTGTTGCTCACCGGGGGGTGAAAAAATGGGTGCAATACCGACTGTGTCACTGGAGGCGTTGACCGCTGCCGCGCGTGAGGAGAATCGGCACGCGGCCCGCAAGATCACCGCCTGCTACACCGTGCACTGCGACTGGATCACCCGCGACACCGAACACAAGCACTACAGCCGATACGGACGCACCGAAATGGCTGTCGCGTTGGGCTGCTCGGCGACCGTCGCCGAATCGTATGTATCCATCGGCGTAGCCCTGCACACCCGACTCCCACTACTACGAGCAGCATTCGAGACCGGGGAGATCGACCTCCCCCGCGTGCGGACCGCATGCCGGATCCTCGACAACCTCTCCGACGACATCGTCACGTCGGTCGAGAAAGAGGTGGTCGAGGCGGCGCGGAGGTCGTCCCCGGGCCCGCTCGAGCAGGCGATCTGGGACATCCTGCTGCGGATTGCTCCGGAGGAAGCAGCGGCACTGCGGGAGTTCGCGAAGAAATTCCGCACCGTCACCTACAGTCCCGCCGGCGAACTCGCCCGCATCCGAGCCGAGTTGACCGCACCCGAAGCCGCCGCCGCCTGGCAACTCCTCGAAGAGATGGCCGACACCCTCTGCCCCAAAGACCCGCGCGGGAAGAAAGAACGCCTCTGTGATGCGTTCATGGCCCGCATGCACGGCGAACCCCAACTGGCATGCCTGTGCCACCGCCCCGACTGCCCGAAGAAAGACACAGTGCTGCCGGATCGGCGGGTGCCGTTGACGATGATCACCGTCGACATCGCCACCCTCATCGGACTGCTCGCCAACCCCGCCTACCTGGCCGGGCATGGTTCCATCGACCCCGACCTCGCGCAGGAGCTGGCACGCAACAGCCATTGGCAGATCCTGCTCACCGAAGCAGTCACCCTTGCGGAGAAACTCGGACTGGCAGTCCAGAACCCGGAGACCGGGGAATGGGAAAAGACCTCGGACAGCGAAAACGACGGGAGCCCTACAGAACCCGAGACAGGAACAGCGACGGACGACGACAAAGACGCGGGCTCGGGCCCGGGCATGGCTGGAGACTCGAGTGCGGGTGCTGATGCGGGAACTGAGTCGGCCACGGACTCGGGTAGGGAGGCTGATTCCTCGACCGAACGTAATTCGGCCAGTTCACCTTCACCTGCAGCTGTACCTGGGAGCACCCCGGCAACCGAACCAGCAGCACCCGAGGCACCGGCAGATGAGACCGACGCGAGCGACGATGCCGAGAAGAACGACGAGTCCGCACCCACACCTGCGACCGACCCGTCGGCAACTGCTGACCCAGGCACCACCGACCCTGTCCAGAAGCACACAGCAACACGCGCTACCGCACCGCTGACCGACTCGCTGGCGGAGGCAACGTCGGCCACCGGCCCTGAGGCAGTTGCATCGTCCGAACCCGCGTCAGCTTCACGATCACCTGCGGAACAGACATCGCCGGTACCAGGTATCGCACCGAACTGTCCGGAATCCGGTTCGCCCACAACCGCATGCGGCTCCACAAGATCCGGCCCAACGTCAGCCGACGGCCCAGCACCGGGAACAGGCGCGGCTGCGGCTGCGGCTGCGGCTGCCGCTGCCGCCAGCGACAACCCACGCCAACGCCGCCTGGGATCGCTGGCCTCCGCCGCAGCCCTGTTCTGCACCCACACCCCCGTCGGCCGGGGCACACGGCACAGCTCCGCCCTCGATCTCCCGACACTGAACCGCGCCGCCCTGAACCACGCTGCCCTGAACCAGTCGGGACTCGGGCCTTCGGGCAACCGCGGTAGCTGTACAGCCAGTGGCATCTACCTCGGCAACGCCTCCCTCGCCGCAGCACTCGAAGCCGCGATCGCCGCCGACCCCACCCTCGGCACATCCGTACCCCGCGACCCACTGACCGACCGCGCCCTGATCGACCGACCCGACACGCTCACCACCGCAGCCGTCCGACTACGCGACAAACACTGCCGCTTTCCCGGCTGCCACCGACCCGCCGCACGCTGCCAACTCGACCACATCACCGCCTTCGACCACCCCAACCCCCTCGGCGGAGGATGGACCACCGTCAACAACCTCCAATGCCTCTGCGACTACCACCACAGTGTCAAAACCGCCGGCTACTGGACCGCCACCATGCTCCCCGGCGGAGCCATCCTCTGGAGATCCACATCCAAGACCACCCGAATCACCCTGCCCACCAACGGCACAGCCGTACCCATCCTCGGCAACGACCTCAGACCACACATCCCCACCCGACCGACACGATCAGGCGTCATCGCCTACCCCGACCCACCCGACAACCAACAGCCCGAACCAGACGACACGGCAACACCGCCGTTCTAGTTGCGCGCCAGCAATCGCCCGGTCGAGGATTCCGACCCCGCGATCCACGACCGTCGCACCACACCCGACAAACCCAGTCGATCGTAGGCAGTCACCGGGTTGCGGTGGTACAGCTGCGCAACGTCGACGGTGAACCTCTCGTCGGGAGCGAACGCCACAAGGTCTGCAGCGCTTCCGATTTCGATGCGCCCACGATCCGTCATCCCCACCTGGTCGGCGGTGTTGGTGGCCATCCACCGCACGATGTCGGTCAGCGCGAACCCACGGGCACGCGCCTCGGTCCACACCGCAGCCAGCGACACCTGCAACGACGCGATCCCACCCCAGGCATCACCGAAGTCTCCGGTGTCGAACCTCTTCAGATCGGGAGTACAGGGGGAGTGGTCGGTCACGATGGTGTCGATGGTGCCGTCGGACAAACCCTGCCACAACAACTCTCGGTTACCGGCTTCGCGGATCGGCGGGCAGCACTTGAACTGCGTGGCCCCGGCCGGTACGGCCTCGGCGTCGAAACACAGGTAGTGCGGACAGGTTTCGACGGTCACCCGCACCCCCTCGCGCTTGGCCGCCGCGATCATCGGCAACGCATCGGCACTCGACAGGTGCAGAATATGCACCCGACACCCTGTCCGACGAGACAACTCGATCACCTGCTCGATGGCCCGGTTCTCGGCCGCACGTGGGCGCGACTCGAGGAATCCCGAGTACTCACGGCCCGCCGCCGACGGTGCCTCGGCGATCACCTCGGCGTTCTCGGCGTGCACGATCATCAGCCCGTCGAACGACGCGATCTCGATCAGAGCCTTCTCGAGCTCCGGAATCGTCAGCGGCGGAAACTCGTCCACCCCCGACGCGAGCAGGAAGCACTTGAAGCCGAAGACACCCGCATCGTGCAGTGGTCGCAGCTGATCGACATTCCCCGGCACGGCACCGCCCCAGAATCCGACGTTCACCACCGACTGATCCGCCGCCACCCGACGCTTGATCTCCAACGCTGCGACGTCCACCGTCGGGGGGATGCTGTTGAGCGGCATGTCGACGATGGTCGTGATGCCACCAGCCGCGGCAGCCCGGGTCGCGCTCGCGAACCCTTCCCATTCGGTACGCCCTGGCTCGTTGACGTGAACGTGGGTGTCCACCAAACCCGGCAGCAGCACCTCATCCGGACCGAGCTCGACCACCACCGCCGCAGATACGCGCGCATCCAAGGAGTCGATTGCCACGATGCGGCCGTCGGACACGGAGATCGAGGCCGCAACCTCCCGTCCACCGATCACCGCCCGCGAAGCGCGAACAACCAGATCAGACTGCACTGGAGACACTCTGGAGCTCGGACGACTTCCATGCGACATCTGCCGCATCGAGGGCTTCGGCGTCGAGCTCCCCGAACAATCGCAATCGGGACAGTCCGCCGTCGGGGTATACGTCCAGTCGCAGGTGCGTGTACGCGGCGGCCTCGTTCAGCAGGAACCGGTGGCGCGTATCCGGTTGAACAGCGGTGCGGGGCAGAATCTCGCTCCACGCCGTCGGGTCCGTGATGTGCCGGCGACGAGAATCGATGGCGCTGAGCCGGATCCACCCCGGTGCGTTGCCGACGTAGTAGCTCGTATCGACCTCGACGTGGCGCGGGGTGCCGGGTGATGCGAGAGCGAACACTGCGAAGTCGTTGCCGCCGTTACGTCGTCGGGAATTCTCCCAGCCTTCGCCCATATTACGAGCCCGCCCGGGCAGGATGATGTTGGCCGGCGAGGAGTAGAACGCATCGGAGCAATCGGTGAGCCGAGCGCCGTTCTCTGCGGCGAGCAGGTCGACGGTGCCTGTCAGGAACCGCGGATCCTGCACCACCTGACCGTGCACACGGAACCGGGCGACGCCGCCGTCGGGGTAGATCGACAGCCGCACATGCGTCCACCGGTGCCGATCGGCCACCGCGTACGTGTTTGCAGTGTCACCGACTGCGGGGGACTTGTCGACGATGCTGTGCCACTCCGCATTCTGCACATCCTCGATGGAGGGATAGCCGTCGATCGACGCCGCCTCGATGGAGACGAACGGCGGGTAGTTGCCGGTGAAGTGAGCGGTGTCGACGACGACGCCGTGCACGATGCCCGGGGAGCCCAGTCGCACGATCGCCCAGTCGTGACCGCCTTCGTCACGACGACGCCGAGTCTCCCACCCGTCGTACACCTTTCCCTTGTGGCCGAAGTCCGCGGGATCGAACAGCGGAGCATCGGGCTTGATCAGGTTCTCGCGCTGGGCGAACAGCTCGTCGTTCGCCGCCGAGACGCTGCCGCCGAGCGCCCGAGAAGCCAGATCGGTGAGCGTGGTGAAATCGGTTCCGGTCATGAAGTTCCTTCCAAAATGTGTGTGGTGGCCAACGTTCGGCCGACCTCGTGCAACAGCCTGGCCGCGTCACGCATCGAGATCTGCGCGTCCGGCTCCAGGTCGGTCAGTGCATAGGAGGCGGTGATTCCGTAGGGGCGCAATCGATCCATGCCGACCACGCTGCGTCCCGCAACGGTGATCACCGGAACACCGGCTGCACGCGCAGCGTGCGCGACGCCGATCGGTGCCTTGCCGTGCAGGCTCTGTTCGTCCAGCGACCCCTCGCCGGTGACGACCAGATCGGCCGACGCCAGAGCGCTGCCGAAGTCGATCAACTCGAGCACGGTCTCGATCCCCGGCTTGGCCGCAGCACCGAGTACGGCCATGGCACCGAAGGCGGTTCCGCCGGCCGCCCCGGTGCCCGCCAGACCGCTGAGGTCACGGCCGATTGCGTTGCGCACCAGATGCGCCCACTGCCGCATGCCGTGTTCCAGATACAGCAACTCCTGCGGTCCGGCACCTTTCTGCGGGCCGTAGACGGCCGCGGCTCCGGTGACACCGAGCAACGGATTGTCGACGTCGCAGGCCAGCTCGAACACCGCATTCCGAGCCGACGGCAACAAGCCGCTCAAGTCGAGGTGGACTGCACCGCGCAGCGGACCACCGCCGAGCGCGACGTCGTTGCCGTCGGCATCGAGGATCCGCGCACCGAGTGCGACGAGCATTCCGGCACCGCCGTCGGTGGATGCGCTGCCCCCGAGTCCGACGACGATTCGCCGCGCACCTGAAACAGACCCTGCACCTGCCTCGAGTGCGTGTGCAATGACGGTGCCGAGCCCGAATGTGCTGGATCCCAGAGCATCCATCCGTCCGTCGGGCAGGAGCTCGAGCCCGACCGCCGACGCCAGTTCGACGACGGCGGTATCACCCCGGCGAGCGTACGAGGTATCGACCGGTTCACCGGTCGGTCCCGAGCAGGTCACTGCCACTCGGTCCCACCCGGCGGCGACGGCAGCATCGACGGTGCCGTCACCGCCGTCGGCGACGGGCAGGCACACCGTCTCGAGTGACGGGTCGACCGCAACCAGACCCTCGGCCAATGCCCGAGCAACCTCGGCTGCCGACAGCGAGCCCTTGAACTTGTCCGGAGCGAGCAGAATTCGTGTCATCTCTAGTCCAGCAGAAGCAGCGCGGTGGGTGCGTCCGCCGAGGTGTTGGCCAGTTCCTCGAATTCACCGACGTTGTCGATCTCGGTGCCCATCGAGATGTTGGTGACCCGCTCGAGGATGATTTCCACGACGACGGGAACCTTGTGCTCGTTGGCCAGAGTCCTGGCCCGCACGAGCGCCTCACCGATGAGCTCGGGTTCGGTGACGCGAAGCGCTTTGCAGCCCAGCCCTTCTGCCACCTGCACGTGGTCGACGCCGTAGCCCTTGGGGATACCGGGCTGAGTGTCCACGGTGTCCTGGTGGTTGATGTTGTCGAATCCCAACTGCACGCAGAAGTCCATGTCGAACGCGCGCTGCGCCTGACGGATCAGCCCGAGGTACGAGTTGTTCACCACCACGTGCACGTAGGGCAGATTGAACTGCGCACCGACGGCCAGCTCTTCGATCATGAACTGGAAGTCGTAATCCCCGGACAGTGCAACGACATTCGCCTTGGGATCGGCAGCCACCGCACCGAGCGCCGCGGGAATGGTCCAGCCGAGCGGGCCGGCCTGCCCGCAGTTGATCCAGTTGCGCGGGGAGTAGACGTGCAGGAACTGACCGCCCGCGATCTGGGACAGCCCGATGGTGCTGATGTAGCGGGTATCGCGATCGAAGACCTTGTTCATCTCCTCGTACACACGCTGCGGCTTGATCGGCACGTTCTCGAAGTGAGTGCGGCGATGCATCGTGCGCTTGCGGGTCGCACAGTCCTCGACCCAACCCGAGAGATCGCGGAGGGTACCTGCGGCACGGCGCTCCTCGGCGACGGCCACGAACTGCTCGAGAGCCGCTTTGGCGTCGGAGATGATGCCGTAGTCGGGTGCGAAGACGCGTCCGATCTGGGTCGGTTCGATGTCGACGTGGACGAACTTCCGGCCCTTGCGGTAGGTCTCCAGGCCGCCGGTATGCCTGTTGGCCCAACGGTTTCCGATGCCGAGCACGAAGTCCGAGGCCAACATGGTTGCGTTGCCGTACCGGTGTGCGGTCTGCAAACCGACCATGCCTGCGGCGAGGCGGTGATCGTCCGGGATGGTGCCCCAGCCCATCAGGGTCGGGATGACCGGCACGTCGAGGATCTCGGCGAGCTGCACGAGCAAGTCGGAGGCATCGGCGTTGATGATGCCTCCGCCGGCCACGATCAACGGGCGCTCGGCAGCCAGGAGCATGTCGATGGCCTTCTCGGCCTGAGCACGCGAGGCGACGGGCTTGTGCACGGGCAGCGACTGGTACGTCTCGGGATCGAAGTCGATCTCGGCCAACTGCACGTCGATGGGCAGATCGATCAGCACCGGACCGGGGCGACCGGAGCGCATCAGATGGAACGCCTGCGCGAAGGCACCGGGAACCTGAGCCGGCTCGAGCACCGTCATCGCCATCTTGGTGACGGGTGCCGCGATCGACGCGATGTCGACGGCCTGGAAGTCCTCCTTGTGCAGCCGCGCCACCGGGGCCTGGCCGGTGATGGCGAGGATCGGAATCGAGTCGGCCATGGCCGAATACAGCCCGGTGATCATGTCGGTGCCGGCCGGACCGGAGGTACCGATGCAGATGCCGATGTTGCCCGGTGCGGCCCGGGTGAAGCCCTCCGCCATGTGCGAGGCACCTTCGACGTGGCGGGCCAGCACGTGGCGGATGCCACCGTGACTGCGCATCGACGCGTAGAAGGGATTGATGGCCGCACCGGGGAGACCGAATGCGGTTGTTGCACCTTCGAGTTCGAGGATCTTCACTGCGGCATCGGCCGCACGCATCCTGGCCATGTCAGTTGTCCTTGCTTGTGATCGGGGATCCCGAGAGCCGAGCGACACCGCGGTACAGCGCCGAATGATCCAGGCCGCCATCGCCGTTGGCTCGGGCCGAGGCCATCAGCTGCGCCAGCACAGCGCCCATGGGAATTACGACGCCCGCCTCGCGAGCGGCCGAGGTGACGATGCCGAGATCCTTGTGGTGCAGGTCGATGCGGAACCCGGGCTCGAACGAGCGGTCGAGCATCTTCTGGGCCTTCTGGTTCAGCACGGCCGAACCGGCGAGGCCTCCGCCGAGAACCTCGACCGACGCGGCCAGATCGACGCCGTAGGCTTCGAGGAACGCGATCGCCTCGGCGAGCACCTGGATGTTGCCGGCCACGATCAACTGGTTGGCCGCCTTGACCGTCTGCCCGGATCCGCTCGGACCCACGTGCACGACGGTCTTGCCGACGACGTCGAGAATCGGCTTGGCCGTGGCGAAGTCGTCCGCGCTGCCACCGACCATGATCGACAGAGTCGCGTTCTCGGCACCGGCCTGGCCACCGGAGACCGGGGCGTCGAGGATCCGGAATCCGCGTGAGGACGCGTCGGCAGCCAACGTGGCGGTGACGTCGGGGCGGATGCTGGAGAAGTCGATGATCAGCGCGTCGCGTCGAGCATTGTCGAACACACCGCCTTCACCGGCGAGAACGTCCTGCACATCCGGGGAGTCGGGGACCATGATCGCGACGATGTCGGCGTCGTGGACGGCCTTGGCGATCGAGTCGGCTGCGGTGCCGCCGGCGTCGACGAGGGGACCGGTGCGGTCGGGCGTCAGGTTGTAGCCGACCACCTGGTGGCCTGCCTTGGCGAGATGAACGGACATGGGACTGCCCATGATCCCGAGGCCGATGAATGCAATGGTGCTCATGAGAAATCCCTACTTGGTAGTGGTGGCCAGTTCGAGCCACGCGAACGGATCCGGCTGGGTGGCTTTGTATTCGAGTCCGACGTAGCCGTCGTAACCCCGCGCTGCGAGGCCGGCGAGTTGTCCGCCGAGGTCGAGCGATCCGGTGCCCGGTTCTCCGCGGCCGGGGGAATCGGCGATCTGTACGTGCGCGATCAGGTCGTGGTGTGCCTCGAGCGCTGCGGGAACGTCCTCTCCGTTGACGGCGAGGTGGTAGAGGTCGGCGAGCAGGCGGAGGTTGTGTACGTCCTGTTCACGGGCCACGCGGCGAATGGTCGCGACGGCTCCGGCGGCAGACTTCAACGGGTAGGCGGGTGCGCCGCTCACGGGCTCGATCAACACGACCGCACCGATTTTCGCCGCGGCCTTCCCGGCGGCGGCCAAGTTCTCGATCGCGACCTCGTCCTGGTCGAGCGGATCGACGCCGTCGATGCGGTTTCCGTACAGGGCGTTGAACGCTGTGGTGCCGAGTTGTTCGCCGATGCCGACGGTGGCGGCGATGTTGTCTCGGAAGGCCCGCTTCTGCGCTGGATCGGACAGAATCCCACGATCGCCTGCGGGCATGTCGCCGGCCGCGAAGTTCAGTCCGGTCAGCTGTACCCCGGCATCGCGAATGGCGGACACGAATGCGGTGACATCGGCGTCCGAGGGCACCGGGCCCCCGAACGGCCACCAGAATTCGACGGCGTCGAATCCGGCATCTCGCGCGCGCTGCGGTCGATCGAGCAGAGGCACGTCGGTGAAGAGGATGGAACAGTTGACGGTGTATCGGAGTCGAGAATCAGCAAAGATATTCATGCACAGTGCCTTTCAGTTCTGAGGTTGCGGCAGTCCGCGGTATCTACGCCAGCTGCCTGCGTAGGTGATGTCGGTCAGCTCGTCCGGTTGCGCATCGAG
This sequence comes from Rhodococcus sp. 15-2388-1-1a, assembly GCF_002259145.1. Taxonomy (NCBI): domain Bacteria; kingdom Bacillati; phylum Actinomycetota; class Actinomycetes; order Mycobacteriales; family Nocardiaceae; genus Rhodococcus; species Rhodococcus sp. 15-2388-1-1a. Next base: position 116,229 of record NZ_NPFP01000015.1, read on the forward strand.
CACCCCGGGGCGCAGGCCGACGCCCAGGACCGAGCGCCCATCCTCGAGCGCCACCACGGTGAGTTCGAGTTCCGGCGGTTCGTCCGGCAGGAATGCGGTTCGGATGTCGTCGAGAGGAATGTCGTACAGCTCGCCCTCGATGGCCGCTCCTGCGGTGTGGTCGAGCAACAGTGCCGGGAACTCGTCACGCACCGAGAAGAAGCGGTAGTTCGGGGTGGTGCGCACTGTCCCCACGAACGGGTGGGACGAGACGTTGTGGTGCAGGCTGCCGCCGCGCATCGCACCACCGTTGCAGAAAAGCTCCGTCATGAAGTCGTTCCTCTCGGGCTCGAACGGTCCGGACTGAAAGTCCGCCATACGGAATTGCGATTCCGTTTTGTGGTTCGAGTGTGGCGTGCGCCACGCGGGTCTGTCAAGACCCGGGCACCCGGACCGCTCGAGCGGAACGCCCAATATCGCAGTGCAGCAACGCCGCAGGGGTCGAAGCGAGCAGCCTCGGATCAACCCTTGACAGTGGATGTGATCGGTGTCACGCTCATTTGGTGGAATTATCATTTCGTATTGCGGAATTAGGGACAGCCGGGGTCGTGGCCGATCTGAACACGGCCTCCGAGACCGAAGCGGCACGCACGCTCTCGCTCTGCCTCGACGTGCCTCGCTGGGTCGAGGGAGTCCTGAGCGCCCGGCCGTTCACCGACGTGCAGGCTCTGCGCCACGCCATTCATCGCGCTGCCGCACCATTGACAACCGATGAAGTGCACCGCGCACTTGCCGTGCATCCGCGCATCGGCGAGAGACCAGACGGCGACGACGCAAGCGCTCGGCACGCGAGCAACGAGCAATCCGGCGTCGACATCTCCGACACGACCGTCGAACAGCGGCTGAGGGCAGGAAATCTGGCCTACGAGAACCGGTTCGGGCAGGTGTTTCTGATCAGGGCCGCCGGCCGGGATGCCCACGCAGTTCTCGATGCTCTGCACAGCAGGCTCGCCAACGACGCCGAGACCGAGGCCGTCGTCGTCGAACACGAACTGCGAGAGATCGCCGAGATTCGCGCAACAGGAACTCTCGGCGATGTCTGACCCAAGGAGCCATGTGACCGCCCACGTACTCGATGCGGCGAGAGGCGTTCCTGCGCAGGGTGTCTCGATCGTCCTCGCCGATCACCACGGTATCCACGTTGCCAACGCCGTCACCGATGAGCAGGGCAGGGTCGGAGCGCTCGGCCCCACCGAACTGGAACCGGGCACCTACCGCCTCACCTTCGCAACCGGTGCTTACTTCGCGGCCCAGCACACCGAATGCTTTCACCCCGAGGTCGTCGTCACCTTCGAGATCACCGCACCCGACCAGCACTACCACATCCCACTTCTGTTGAGCCCGTTCGCTTTCACCACCTATCGAGGGAGCTAGAACCCATGACCATCGTGCTCGGAGCAAACCAGTACGGCAAAGCCGAATGCAGACTCGTCCGCATCGACCGCGAGACTCCTCGCCACCGCATCACCGACGTCAGCGTCACCTCGCAGCTGCGCGGCGACCTCGAGGCCGTCCACACCGAGGGCGACAACGCCCACGTCGTCGCGACCGACACTCAGAAGAACACCGTGTACGCGTTCGCGCGGGACGGTATCGGCGCGATCGAGAGCTTCGCACTTCGTCTCGGGGCGCACTTCACCGGCAACTTCGACTGGATCACCGGCGGACGCTGGGAAATCGAGCAGTACCAGTGGTCGCGGATCGCGAACGGTCAGGACGGCTACGACCACTCGTTCGTCAAGGCGAGTGACGAGAAGCGGAACACCATCGTCACCGTCGACGGCGAGAACATCTCCATCGTCTCCGGAATCAGCGACCTCGTGGTCCTCAATTCGACGGCGTCGGAGTTCTGGGGATACCCGAAGGACCGGTACACCACGCTGAAGGAGACCACCGACCGAATCCTCGCCACCTCGGTCAGCGCCCGCTGGCGGTACCTCACCACCGAGCTGGATTTCGACAAGACCTTCGACGACGTCCGCTCCATCATGCTCGACGCGTTCGCCTCCACGCATTCTCTTGCGTTGCAGCAGAGTCTGTTCCAGATGGGCAAGCAGGTTCTCGAAGCGCACCCGGAGATCGGCGAGATCAAGTTCTCGATGCCCAACATCCACCACTTCCTCGTCGACCTCGAGCCGTTCGGACTCGACAACCCCGGTGAGGTCTTCTACGTCGCGGATCGTCCCTACGGTCTGATCGAGGCCACGGTGCAGCGCGACGATGCCCCGGACGCAGGCCGCGCCTGGGATACCGTTCCCGGATTCTGCTAGGAGCGCCGCCGTGAAACTGACGACCCCGAAGCTGACGAAACGCACTCATGCGCCGCACGATCCCGCCCGTCCCGAGGACGAGCGGTTGTCGATCGGCAGGTCGTATCTCTATGGATTGCAGCACATCCTGACGATGTACGGCGGCGTCATCGCACCACCCCTGATCGTCGGTGGCGCAGCGGGACTGACCGGAACCGAGATCGCCCTGTTGGTCTCGGCCGCATTGTTCGTCAGTGGAGCGGCCACCCTGCTGCAGACGTTGGGAGTGCCGTATTTCGGTGCAAAACTTCCCTTGGTACAGGGTATTTCGTTCGCGTCGGTGTCGACGATGGTGGCCATCGCGAGCGGGCCGGGTGGACTGAACTCGGTGTTCGGTGCCATCATCGCCGCCGGTGCCATCGGCATCCTCATCACCCCGTTCTTCAGCAAGATCGTGCGCTTCTTCCCACCGGTGGTTACCGGCACGATCATCACCGTCATCGGCATCTCGCTACTGCCCGTTGCGGTTCGGTGGGCGATGGGCGGTGATCAGCAGGCCACCGACTGGGGCTCGATGTCCAACATCGGGCTCGCGGCGTTCAGCCTCGTGGTGGTGCTGCTCGTCAGTCGACTGGTGCAGGGCACGCTCTCGCGCCTGTCCATTCTGATCGGCATCATTGTCGGAACCCTGTTCGCGGTCCTCGTCGGCAAGGCCGACTTCTCCGGTGTGAGCGACGGTGCCATCTTCAGCTTCCCCGAGCCGTTCGCATTCGGAGCGCCGACGTTCCAGGTGGCGGCCATCATGTCGATGGTCGTTGTCATCCTGGTGATCATGACCGAGACCACCGCGGACATCCTGGCCGTCGGCGAGATCGTCGGCACCGACGTCGATGCGCGACGCGTCGGCGACGGGCTGCGCGCAGACATGGTGGCCACCACCATCGCTCCCGTGTTCGGCACCTTCCCGGCCAGTGCGTTCGCCCAGAACGTCGGCCTGGTGGCCGTCACCGGAATCAAGAGTCGCTACGTCGTCGCGGCCGGCGGCTCGGTGCTGCTGTTCCTCGGCCTCTTTCCCATCCTCGGGCTGGTGGTGGCGTCGGTTCCGCTGCCGGTGCTCGGCGGGGCAGGCATCGTGCTGTTCGGCTCGGTGGCCGCCAGCGGCATCAGGACGCTCTCCAAGGTGGAGTTCGACGGCAACCTCAACCTCGTCATCGTGGCGGTGGCGATCGGGTTCGGTGTCATTCCCATCGCGGTGCCGGGCTTCTACGCCGCGTTCCCCGACTGGGTACACGTGGTGCTCGACTCGGGCATCAGTGCCGCGAGCATCGTTGCCGTCGTACTGAACATCCTGTTCAACGTCGTCACGATCGGCCAGAAACCCTCGCCCTCGGTGGTGACCGCTGCACCACCGGTGGCGACGCGGCATCACCAGTAGTGTTCTATCGAGATCGGTAGGAGCTACGAGCATGCGAGGTGGGACTGTGGCGGCAGGTGGCGGGGTGCAGTCCGTGGAGCGCGCGTTCGAGCTGCTCGACATCATGGCCGCCTCGGGAGGATCCATCGGGATCAGCGAACTGGCCGAGGGTACCGATCTGCCGATGCCGACAGTGCACCGACTGATCGGGACCCTGGTGTCTCTCGGCTACGTCAGGCGACTGCCGTCCCGTCGATACGCATTGGGCACCAAACTCATTCGCCTGGGTGACAGCGCAAGCAAGCTGATCGGCGGATGGGCGAAGCCGTACCTCGCCGAGCTGGTCCGGATAACCCACGAGACGTCGAACATGGCCTTCCTCGAGGACGACATGGCGGTCTACGTCGCGCAGGTGCCGTCCGAACACGCGATGCGGATGTTCAACGAGGTGGGCCAGCGCGTCCTGCCGCATTCCACCGGCGTCGGCAAGGCACTGCTGTCGCAGTTGGACGACGACGCCGTCCGCGCCATAGTCGGCAGGCTCGGCATGGCCCCTCGTACCGTCAACACCATCACTACCCTCGACGCGCTGCTGGCGGACCTCGCGACGATCCGCGAACGCGGCTACGCCATCGACGACGGTGAGCAGGAGGTGGGAGTGCGCTGCTTCGCCGTACCGGTGCTCGGTGCGCCGACGCTCACAGCGATGTCCATCGCCGGGCCCACCGCCCGGGTCACGCTGGAATCGGCCGAGCAGTTCGTACCCCTGCTGATCTCGGCCGCCGAGCGACTGGCGAAAGACCTGGCGGGCAACGTTCCAGCGCCCTAATCCTTCAATACTCGCGCGTCGCGAGCGAAGGACTCGACCTGCTCGGTCAACCACACGTGCGCCGGAACCGCTCCGCCGAGTAGCTCGCGGGCCAACGACGGGGAATCCCCGATCGGCACGTCGCTGCCGGCGATGATGATGTTGCCGTAGCGCCTGCCCTTGAGCATCGCCGGATCGGCGACGATCGCCAGATGCGGGAAGACACTGCGAAGAGTCGCCGCCTCCTGCTTCGCGAGCGAGAGATCGCGTCGGTCACCGCAATTGACGACGTACATGCCGCCGGGCGAGAGGACGCGTCGAACATGCGCGGTGAACTCGGCCGTCAGTAGCGGCTCCGGAGTGACCGCTCCCGCGAACACATCTCGCACGATCAGGTCCCGACTGTTCTCGTTGAGCGTCTCGGTGACGGCCCGTGCCTCACCGACGCGGATGCGCAGCAACGGTGCACGTGGTAGGTCGAACCACTCGCGCACCAGCTCCGAGAGCTTGCCGTCGAGCTCCACCACCACCTGACGCGCACCGGGGAATTCGGCGGTGAACGAGCGGGCCAGCGTGCAGGCCCCGCCCCCGAGATGCAGCGCCCGCAGCGGAAAATTCGAATCCCACTGCGCCCGAACCAGTCCCGAGATCCACCGCATGTACTCGAACTCGAGCACGGTGGGGTCGTTCATGTCGATGTGCGAACTGGGGACGTCGTTGACGTTGACGACCCAGCCGTCGTCGGAGAATGTGTCACGGACCAATTCACAGGTGCCCGAATCGATTTCGAACAGACCGGGCTTCAGTCCCCCGGCGGACTCCCGCTTCCTACCCATGGGAGTCCTCGAGCCGGAAGTCCTCGAAATCGAATCCCGGGGTGACGGTGCAGCTGACCAGACTCGGCTCGTCGCCCATCGGACGCGCCCGCTGCCACACCGACGGTGGCACGATCTGCTGCGGCGACTGCGGTCCGACCAGCAGCGAGGTCACGGTGCCCGGCTCGTCCCCGGCCCCACCGAGGTCGAGCTGCACCGGACTACCGCGGTGATACAGCCACATCTCGGTGCCACGGACGGTGTGCCACGCCGATTGTTGACCGGGCATGAGCAGGAACAGGATCGCCGTGCCTGCCGCCCGAGGACCGGGATAACCGTCGGGCAGAGATGTCTGTGGAATCGTGACCTCGCTGCGCCAGGTCTCGCGGAACCACCCACCCTCGGGATGGGGTGCAAGGTCCAGGCTCAGAGCCCAGTCGGGCAGCGACGTCATGCACGCAACCCTAGTCAGTCCGTGGAGACCTGAACCCGGAACCTGTCGCGCTCGGTGTGCAGGCTCCAGAGCTGCTCGGCGAGAGCCTCGGGGCTCTTCTTCGGGTCCTTGCCGTCGATGGCACCACCGATGATCAACTGCGACACCTGGATTCCCTCCTCGGCCAACTCCTCGTTGAGGAGCTGCGCATATGCTGCCTGGCCTGCGAACGCGATGGACGTACCGGTGACGGTACGACCGGGCTTCACGGCAGAGCCGCCGTTGACGAACAGGATCGTGCCTTTGTTCTCGCCGAGGAATCTCATTCCCGGTAGCACCTGATGGACGGCAGCGATGGGTCCGTAGATCGAGAACTCGACCGGGCCGACCATGTCTGCCGGGGTGGTCTGGAGCACGGGCCGCATGAAGTCCTTCTGCGGAAGCGGGCTGTACTGCAGCACCTCGATGGGACCGAGCGTTTCGGTGACCTGCTCCAAGGCCGCGGCGATCGAGGCCGGGTCGCGCACATCGGCGACGAAGCCCTTCGCGGAGATACCGTCGGCAGCGAGCTGATCTGCGAGGACGTCGACACGAGCCTGGTTGCGGGAGATCAGGCCGACCGAGAAGCCCTGCGCGCCGAACTTGCGCGCCACTGCCGCTCCGAGACCTGCACCTGCTCCGACAATTGCTATGGAAGTCATGTCCCGTGCAAGGACCGACGATCGAAGACTATTCCGACGACCGTCTCGAGCAGGGCCTCCGCACTCCGGTGCAGCGCAGTGACATCTCCGGCCCAACCGAGCACGCGCACGGCGGCTGCGGCGATCCCCGCGGCGTCGGCGGTGGGGTCACCGCGCCCGTTCTCACGATCGGCCCGCGCATTCACCACGGTCTCCACCAGGCGAAACGGTAGGTCCTCGGTGCCAGGTCGGCACTCGGAACCGAGTTGAACGAGAGTGTCCGACGCGATAGCCGCATACAGGCTCATCAGCGTGTACCGATGGTCGCGAAAAGTCTCGAATCGCTCGCTGCGCAGCTCGGGCAGTAGATACAGCGCTCCCAGATTCCAGGTGGACGCGGCGAGTTGCTCGGCGTCGAAGAAGGCGAGCGCGTACATCTGGGTTGCGGCATCGGCCGAGGCGCTGCGGATGCGCTGCGCGACGGCCAGCGGTGCATCGACGGTGCCGCTGAGGAGCGCGTCGAGGATGTCGTCCTTGGTGGCGAAGTGGTGATAGAGCGAGGCCTGACGCAGTCCGACGGCGTCGGCGATGACGCGAGTCGACGTACTGGTGAAGCCGCGGGTGGTGAAGAGCTCGGCCGAGGCGTCCAGAATTTCCTCGCGAGCGGTGTCGCCGGGCCGTTTCTTTGTGCTCAGCCTGGGTCTGCCTGCGCCGGTCATGGCCTCATCTTGTCAGGTCGACGTGTCGGTGAGATTTCTGTCATCTGATCGAAATAGACGAAACGAGCTTGTTGCACGACGGTCACCGCCCGGGAACGGCGGTGCCGAAAACTATCAACTGACAGAAACCCGCCTCGGCGATGCAGCGGGCGGTCACTCACCACCCACCTCGCCTGTAGGAGAGAACATGAGCTCGACAACACTGCCGGCCCCCGGCGCGGGTTCGGAACCGTCGTCCACCACCGACCATTCGGATCTCGCGGCCCTCGGCTACGACCAGCAACTGCACCGCAGCCTCGGCAAGTACGCGTCGTTCGCCGCCGGCTTCTCGTTCGTCTCGATCCTCACCACCATCTTCCAGCTCTTCGGCCTCGGCTTCAGCTTCGGCGGCCCGGCCTTCTTCCTCACCTGGCCGCTGGTGTTTCTCGGTCAGTTCATGGTGGCCCTCAACTTCGCCGAACTCGCTGCCCGCTATCCCATCTCGGGCGCGATCTACCACTGGTCGCGGCGTATGGGCGGAGAATTGGTCGGGTGGTTCGCCGGCTGGTTCATGATCATCGCGCAGATCGTCACCGCCTCCGCCGCCGCCATCGCACTGCAGGTCGTACTCCCCAGCATCTGGGGCGGATTCCAGTTCATCGGTGAGGACACCGCGCTCACCTCGTCGAGCGGAGCTGCGAATGCCGTTGTGCTCGGATCGATCCTGCTGGTACTCACCACCACCATCAACTGCATCGGCGTCAACTGGATGTCGCGCATCAACAGCATCGGCGTGACCTGCGAGATCGTCGGCGTCATCGCCCTCGTGCTGGTGTTCTTCACCCACGCCGAGCGCGGACCGCAGGTCGTCTTCGATACCGGAAGTGCCGGAGCAGATCCCGGCTACATCGGTGCCTGGATCGTCTCGGGCCTGATGGCCGCCTACGTCATGGTCGGCTTCGGCTCGGCAGGCGAACTCGCCGAGGAGACCCGCAATCCCCGACGCGTCGCGCCGCGCACCATCCGCCTGGCCCTCTCGGCATCGGCACTCGGCGGTGGCCTGATGATCGTCGGCGCTCTGATGGCCGCACCCAGCCTCACCGACGGTCAGCTTGCGACGCAGGGACTTCCGTACGTCATCGACTCGATCCTCACCTCGCCGTGGGGCAAGGTCCTGCTCATCGACGTTGCGATCGCCGTGTTCATCTGCACCCTCGCGATCCAGACCGCGGCATCTCGGTTGATGTTCTCCATGGCCCGCGACGGGCGCCTGCCCGCCTCGACAGCGCTGGCGAAGGTCAACTCGCGCACCGGAACTCCCATCGCACCGTCGGTGCTCATCGGTCTGGCCTGCGTGGCGATCCTGGCCGTCAACGTCGGCAACTCCGCGATCTTCACCACGCTCTCCAGCGTCTGCATCGTGTTGATCTACCTCGCCTACATGATGGTGACCGTCCCACTGCTGATCCAGCGACTCAAGGGCTGGCCGCACGGCGGAGTGCAGAAGGACAGCGACGGCGAGAAGCTCTTCACCCTCGGACGCCTCGGCCTGCCCGTCAACATCGCCGCTGTTCTCTACGGCGGCCTGATGGTGATCAACCTGTCGTGGCCGCGGGCCGAGATCTTCGACCCCACCGGCGAATTCCCACTGCTGCGATGGGCCGCACCACTGACCGTCCTCGCCGTGATCGTGGTCGGCATCGCCTGCCTTCCCCGCGGCAAAGTCCACCCCAAGCCCGTGACGATCGGAGCCTGAACCATGAGCACCGCAACAACGTATTCCGCCAAGGAACACGCACGATCTCAAGCGACCGTCGCGCCGGCACCCACTGCACCGGCGGGCATCTCGGAGCTCACGTGGGCCGAGTCGGTACCCGGCGGCAGCTACACCACCAAGGTGCTCGCTCGCGGAACCCGGCTACGCCTCGTCGATGTCGACGGTGCCGCCTGCGCCAATCTGCTGCTCTACCGCGCCGACGCCCCGTGGGAGCGACTCAACACCGCCGACACCGTCAAGGTTCCGTGGCAGGCCTACCTGAGTGCAGGCCACCCCCTGCTCTCGGACCAGGGCCGCGTGCTGGCGACCATCGTCGACGACACCTCCGGTCGCCACGACGCACTGTGCGGCACGACGTCCTCGGCGACCAACACCGCGAAATACGGAGTCAGCGGACCACATTCGTCGGCTCCGGCCGGACGCGAACTGTTCACCCTCGCCGCAGCCAAGCACGGGCTCGAACCACGCGACGTCGCGCCGTCCCTGTCGTTCTTCCACGGCGTCACCGTCGCCGCGGACGGGGGCCTCGTCAGCACCGGCTCGGCCGGACCGGGCCGCTCGGTGGACCTGCTCATCCACCTGCCGGTGATCGTGTTGCTGGCCAACACCGCTCACCCACTGGACCCCAGCACCGAGTACCCCACCACCACCCTCGACGTGCTGGCGTGGCGTGCCCCGGAAGAGCTACTCGCTCTCGACAACACCGAACCGGAATACCAGCGCGCAGTGCAGAACACCGAGGACGCATGGAAGGCAGCACAGTGACTACCAGTGCAGTGATTGTGAAAGACGAGATCGCCCCCGCATTCGGCCCCTGGTCCGCCGTCGTCGAGGCCGGTGACATCCTGACGATCGTCGATCTGTACGGCAATCAGGCCGTCGACACACTGATGTACGGCGCACACGATCACTCGATCCGATACTCTGCCCCCGCCACCGTCGCCGCGCAGCGGAACCTGTTCCTGACCACCGGAACCGTTCTACGCAGCGATGATTCGACGCCGATCATGACGATCGTCGAGGACGAGGTCGGCAACCACGACACCGTCGGCGGAGCGTGCTCAAAGGAATCGAACACCCTCCGCTACGGCCACCACACCCAGCATCAACACGCGTGTGTCGAGAACTTCCTCATCGAGGGATCCAAGTGGGGACTCGGCAAGCGAGACCTGGTGCCCAACATCAACTTCTTCATGAACGTCCCCGTCGACGCCGACGGCACCCTCGGCATCGTCGACGGTCTGTCGGCTCCCGGCAAGAAGCTGTCGTTGCGTGCCGAGATCGACACGCTGGTGCTGGTGTCCAACTGCCCGCAGATCAACAACCCCTGCAACGGATTCGACCCCACCGCGGTGCGGATGATCGTGACGCGAGAGTCGGCTGGAGCATGAACGCTGTGAACAGTACGGCCGCCAAGATGACCGTGCACCGGCCCGGGATGCTCACCACGGTGCAGGACTGGCCAGGACGCATCGGCTACTGGAAGGTGGGCGTGCCGCCGTCGGGGCCGATGGACGATTTGTCGTTCCGGCTCGGCAACACCGCGCTCGGCAATCCCGAGGGCGCACCCGGCCTCGAATCCACCATGGCCGGGCCTGCATTGACGTTCGACGCCGACACCTACGTCTGCGTCACCGGTGCTGCGGTACCGGTACACATCGACGGCACACCGGTCCCGCAGTGGAAGCCGGTTCTGGTACCCGCCGGGTCGACCCTCGATGTCGGCACCACCACCGGGTCGGGTCTACGGGTGTACGTGCTGATCCAGGGCAGCCTCGACGTCGACGACTATCTCGGCAGCGCAGCGACTTTCACGCTCGGCAAGTTCGGCGGACATCGAGGCGGCACCCTCGGTGAGGGCGACGTCATCGGCCTGGCCGGACGCTCCGACAATTCCGCCGTCCTCGGTCCCATCCCCATGGAACACCTGCCGGTGCTGACGTCCAACTGGGACATCGCCGTCACCGAAGGCCCACACGGCGCACCGGAGTTCTTCACCCGCGACGACATCGACACCCTCTACGCCACCCGCTACGAGGTGCACTTCAACTCCGATCGCACCGGAGTCCGGCTCATCGGGCCCAAGCCGCAGTGGGCCAGAGCCGACGGCGGCGAGGCCGGACTGCACCCGTCCAACATTCACGACAACGCCTACAGCGTCGGCGCATTGGACTTCACCGGCGACACCCCGATCCTGCTCGGACCCGACGGCCCGAGCCTCGGCGGATTTGTCTGTCCCGTCACCGTGGTCGCAGCCGAACGGTGGAAGCTCGGCCAACTGCGACCGGGGGACACCATCCGCTTCGTTCCCGTGAAGGCCGCGGCCACCGCGCCGCTGGGATCACTCGGGCTCGCTCGCCGCGCATCGCTGCCCGCAGTGTTCTCCGCAGGCGGAGACGGTGACGACGGCGTGATCGCCCGACGCGACGCCGACACGTGCGTCACGTACCGCCGCTCGGGCGACGACAACGTACTCGTCGAATACGGCGACATGAAGCTCGACCTGGCCCTACGAGCTCGGGTGCACGCACTGCACCAGCGGGTCGAGGCCCTCGCGCCGCGCGGTCTGGTGGACCTGACCCCCGGCATCCGCTCGTTGCAGGTGAAGGTGAATCCCGATGTGCTGTCCATCGATTCGTTGATGGGCCTGCTGTCCGAGGTCGAGGACGATCTTCCCGCAGCCTCGGAACTCGTGGTTCCCAGCCGCCAGGTTCGGCTCCCGCTGTCGTGGGACGACCCCTCGACCCGGGAAGCCATCCAGCGGTACATGCACGGCGTGCGTGCCGATGCGCCATGGTGTCCCTGGAACATCGAGTTCATCCGACGCATGAACGGACTCGACTCGGTGGCCGACGTGTTCGACACCGTCTTCGCCGCCGACTACATGGTGCTCGGACTCGGTGATGTGTACTTGGGCGCTCCGGTGGCGACACCGCTCGACCCGCGACACCGCCTGGTGACGACCAAATACAACCCGGCACGAACGTGGACGCCGGAGAACGCCGTCGGCATCGGCGGGGCGTACCTGTGCATCTACGGCATGGAAGGCCCCGGCGGATACCAGTTCGTGGGTCGAACCACGCAGGTGTGGAACCACAGCGCCGCCTACAGCGGTGGTCCGTTCGAGGAGGGCACCCCGTGGTTGCTCCGGTTCTTCGACCGAATCTCCTGGTACTCGGTCGAACCCGAGGAGCTGATGGACCTGCGCGCCGATCTGGCGGCCGGCCGCGGCGGCGGAGTGGACATCACCGACGGTGAGTTCTCCCTCGCCGAGCACGAGAACTTCCTGGAGACCAACGCGGACTCCATCGCCGAGTTCCGCGCGAGACAAGCCGTCGCCTTCGGTGCCGAGCGCGACGCGTGGTCGGCAGCAGGCGAATTCGATACGACGAAGGGCAGAACCGATGCAGCCTGAGGTACGAGAACGAGTTCTGCAGGCCTACAAGCGGATCGCCGAGGTCGATCGGCCCGAGGTGTGGATCTCCCTGCGCGACGAGGACGACGTGCTGGCCGATGCCGTCGCACTCGACGAGGCACTCGCGGCCGGTGCGGATCTGCCGCTCGCGGGCACACTGGTCGCCGTCAAGGACAACATCGACGTGGCCGGTCTACCCACCACCGCAGCATGTCCCGAGTTCGCCTACACACCCGAGGTATCCGCCGTCGCCGTCGAGCGACTGACAAGCCAGGGCGCACTGATCCTGGGCAAGACCAATCTCGACCAGTTCGCCACCGGACTGGTCGGCACCCGCAGCCCCTACGGCGCGGTGCGCTGCGCCTGGGACCCCACGCTGATCTCGGGAGGCTCGAGTTCCGGCTCCGCCGTCGCGGTGGCACTGGGTATCGCGGACATCGGAATCGGCACCGACACAGCAGGATCGGGACGAGTTCCCGCAGCCTTCCACGGTCTGGTGGGTATCAAGGCCTCACTGGGAATCGTACCGAACACCGGCGTCGTTCCCGCGTGCGCCGACTACGACTGCGTCACCGTACTGGCTCACGCTCTCGACACTGCCACGGCCGCGATGAACGTCATGGCCGGGCCCACCGCAACCGATCCACGCAGCCGGGCCTGGCCTGCCGACGTCCGGCTCGCCGCGTCACCGGATCCCCGCGTTGCCATCCCGCGAGGAGAGGACTTGGCGTCGCTGAGCCCGGCATACCGTCGGGCATTCGAGGACACGGTCGCGGGACTGGCCGACAAGGGGTTCACCCACGTCGAGGTCGACATCTCCGCCCTGCTCGACGCTGCAACACTGCTGTACGACGGAGCGATCGTGGCGCAGCGCTATTCGGCCGTCGGAAAGTTTCTCGACACCGCTCCTGCCGGTGCCGATCCCACGGTGGCCGCGATCGTCGGCTCGGCTGCCGAGCCGTCCGCCCACCGATACGTCGACGATCTCGATGCCCTCGCGCGAGCGAAGACAGCGGTCCGTACGCTCCTGAGCGAGTTCGACGGCCTACTGTTGCCCACCACCACCGAACATCCCACTATCGCTGCGGTGCAGTCGGATCCGATGAGCATCAATCGACGCCTCGGCACGTTCACCAACTTCTGCAACCTGCTCGACATGGCCGCGGTGGCGGTTCCCGGTGCCCCGACGCACGAGGGCACCCCGTTCGGCGTCATGTTCGTCGTGCCCGCATTCGAGGATCAGGTCGCGATCGACCTCGCTGCTCGACTGGCAGGCACAGCCTCACCGTCGTTGATCGACGACGGCATCGAGGTGTTGGCCGTCGGTGCCCATCTGCGCGGTTTTCCGGTGCATCACCAATTGACCGATCGCGGCGCGCGATTCAGCGGCGAGGTGACCACTTCTGCGGACTACCGACTGGTGGATCTGCACACCACACCGCCAAAGCCGGGTTTGGTGCGGCGGGAAGGGGACGGCGCTGCCATCTCCGGGGAGCTCTACCGCATGTCCGCTGCGGCTCTCGGCACGTTCCTCGCCGGGCTACCGTCACCGATGGGTCTGGGTCCGGTCGAGTTGTCGGACGGTCGCTGGGTCACCGGGTTCTGCTGCGCACACGACGCGGCCGAGAACGGAACCGACATCACCGAATTCGGCGGCTGGCGGGCCTACCGCTCACGCGGAGACGGGCCTGCTGCCGTCGGTGGCGACACGCACCGCAAGTAGTCCGAGCACCGTACCCATGAGATAGCGCTGCACTCTCAGCCACGTCGGGCGAACGGCCAGGAACTGCGCGATCGAACCGGCGAGCACCACGATCGCCAGGTTGACCGCCACCGCCACCGCGATCTGCACGCCGCCGAGCGTGAATCCCTGCAGCAGAAGGTGTCCGGCCGTGGGATCGACGAACTGCGGGATGACCGAGATGTACATGATCGCGATCTTCGGGTTCAGCAGGTTGGTCACCAATCCCATCGTGAACAGCCGCCCCGTCGAATCCTGTTGCAGCTCGGTCGGTTCGAAGGCCGACACCGTGCCGCGCAAGGCCTGCACCGCCAACCAGGCGAGGTAGGCCGCGCCGGCGAGCTTGACCGCCGTGTACAGCGCGGGCACGGCGGTGAACACCGCGGCCAAGCCGAGATTGGTGGCCGTCAGATAGATCAGGAAGCCGATCGCGACTCCGGAAAGCGACACCATTCCCGCTCGTCGGCCCTGCGAAATGCTGCGCGAGACAAGGTAGATCATGTTCGGCCCCGGCGTCAGCACCAACGCGAGAGCCACTGCGAACACTCCGAGAACTGCGGAATACGAGACCATGCGGTCAAGACTTCACGTCGACCGGCCCGCCTGAGAAGAGCCAGTTACGGTTTTGTGGTTCCTATCCGGCACGCACTGCAGAGGCCACCGCATCGGCGATGGCTGCCATCCCCGCCGCCGTCGGGTGCAGCGGCGCAGCGGGATTCTGCGGGACGACGCCCTCGAAATACCGCTGGTCCGGAGCCACGCACACATCGTGGCCGACACTCGACGGCTCGGTGTCGACGAACTCCGCTCCGTGCTCGTTCGCCTGCGTCCGCAGGGCCTCGTTCATGGCGGTGATGCTGCCCTGGATGTAGTCGGCGTCCTCGGGCAGCATGGGTTGAGTGGGGAAGCAGCCACCGCTCGGCAGATAGGTGCCGTAGCCGACAACCAGGATCCGCGCGTCGGGCGCACGCTCGGCCACCGCGTCGAGCATCGCACCCCAGCTGGGGGCCTTGTCTGCAATGGCAGCGGCGACGGTGTCCACGCCACCTGCGGTGAGGCGGTCCTTGCAGACGTTGGTGGCGGAGGTGTCCGCGAAGGTGAGGCACTGCACGGCCGTCGAGACCAGCCCGATGTCGTTGCCGCCGATCGTGACGGTCACCAGATCGGTCTCGGGGGTCACTGCGTCGAGTTGCAGCGGAACCTCGCCACTGGACGTTCCCTGCGGAGTGGAGACGATGTTCTCGGTGACGGCACCCGAGCAGGTGACGTCGACGAAAGAACCGACGGCCAGATCCTCGGCGAGTACGTGCGGGTAGTTGGCGTCGGACTGCTGGCATCCCGGTGCGCCGACCTGGTTGGGGATTCGCGGGCCCGATGCGGCCGAGTCACCCAACGCGACGTAGTTCGCCGAAGCCGGGGCTTCCGACGGCCGAGCAGGCGATTCCGGCACCGACGAGTCCGACGAACAGCCCGCCAGTACACAGGCGGACACAGCAAGACCGACGAGAATTCCCTGGCTCCTCACAGCTTCGACGCTACAGCTGCCGGTAGCCTCGACCTGGTTGTCCAGGACAGAACGTCCATCGCATCGAACAGAGGAATTACATGATCACCGCGTTCATCAACCAGATCCTCAGCGGCTTCGGCTCCATTTCCGCTGGCAGCAGCGGCTTCGAGCTGGCACCGGG
This sequence comes from Rhodococcus sp. 15-2388-1-1a, assembly GCF_002259145.1. Lineage (NCBI taxonomy): Bacteria > Bacillati > Actinomycetota > Actinomycetes > Mycobacteriales > Nocardiaceae > Rhodococcus > Rhodococcus sp. 15-2388-1-1a. Next base: position 131,986 of record NZ_NPFP01000015.1, read on the forward strand.
AACGCTGCCCTTCGGGCTGTAGACCGCCGGAACGCCCGCCCGCGCGGGGCCGACGATTGCTTCGGTTCCGCGCGGGTACCCCGGAGTCATGACTACCAACGACAACGACTCGAAGAACGACGACACTGCTCCCGCCGCCAAGGAAGACGTGACATCTGATCCGGCCGCAGCGGCGGAAGACAACGATTGGTCGAGCGAAGGCGGAGCGATCGAAACCGGTCCCGCGACCGACGACGAGCGAACCGACAGCAACTAGCCGATCAGACGGCGGGGAGCGGCCCGCAGCGTGCGGACGTCGCCGTCGGCGACGATGTGTTCCACCGTCTCACCTCGGGTGAGCATCGACTCGTCGACGGTGAAGTTCACGCGAGCGTCACCGAGCCAATCGATTCCGACGACGATTCCCACGGTCCCTTTGGGAATTCCGCTGCGCCATCGCACATGTCCCAGGTTGCGGACCGTGATCACGGTCTCGCCGATCTCGAAGTGCCCCACATGCCCCCCCGGCTCGATTCTTACCGACCAGTAGACCTCGAGTGAACGCCCTGTTCAAGCGGTAGATCCGCGCTTACATCGACCTCTGGCAGCCTCGACGCCAGTCGGCACGATCACAATTCGGCGAATGGCCGAATCTGCGCCTTCAACCCCGACACGCGGTATTTTTTGCTTCGACCATTTGCTGCAATGGCAAGATTTATTGCCAATACCTGCCCTTTGCCGGACACTCTCCACATGACTACAGACACCGATCGACACACTCCGGTCGACGCGATCATCGTTGGCGGCGGAGTCGCCGGACTCAGCGCCGCCGTGGCCCTCGGCCGTTCCCGACGATCCGTCGCGATCATCGACGCGGGCGATCCCCGCAACGCACCGGCAGCGCATTCCCACAACTACCTCACCCGCGACGGGGAGTCGCCTCTCGAGCTGGTTCGACTCGGCCGAGACGAGGCGCGGCACTACGGCGTACGCATCGTCGAGGGCGTCGCCGCATCCGCGAGTCGAACCGACACCGGGTTCGAGGTGACTCTCGCCGACGGTTCCGTCGTCGGCGGCCGCCGCCTCCTGGTCACCACCGGCCTCACCGATGTTCTGCCGGACATCCCCGGCCTCGCCGATCGGTGGGGGCGCGATGTATTGCACTGCCCGTACTGCCATGGCTGGGAGGTACGCGATCGCAGGATCGGAATCATCGGCAGCGCCATGGTCGGACACCAGGCACAGATGTGGCGTCAGCTCACCGAGCACGTCACGGTGTTCGCGCACACGGCACCGACACTGGCCGAAGAGGACCTCGAGCGACTCACCGCACGTGGCATCGAGGTCGTCGGCGAGGAGATCGCTCGGGTCGATGTCGACAGCGACGCGATCGTGGGAGTGACACTCGCGAGCGGCACGCAGATCCCGCTCGACGCGTTGGTCGTAGGACCCAACTTCACCTCGCGCGCGGACATCCTGATGTCGCTGGGGATGGCCACGACCGAGATGGTCATGAACGACCACGTCCTCGGCACGTACGTCGAGGCCGATCCCGTCGGTGCAACATCCGTTCCCGGAGTATGGGTTGCAGGCAACGTGTCTGCACCGATGGACACCGTGGTGGCGGCGTCCGCGGCTGGAGTCAAGGCCGGCGCTGCGATCAACGGTGACCTGATCGAGGAGGACGTCCGCATCGCTCTCGAACGAGCGAAGGCCATCGCTTCCTAGATACCGAGCGCCGCCGCCAGCCCCTCTTCGACGGTGTCCTTGCGGACGCCGAGCGAGGCGAGCGTGGCGTCCTCGTTCTCCAACAGTGCCAGCAGAATGTGCTCGGTACCGACGTAGTTGTGCCCCAGCCGAAGCGCCTCACGGAAAGTCAGTTCCAGCACCTTCTTGGCACCGGCGTCGAACGGCACGAGATCGGGTACGGGGTCGGTCGGTTCCGGCAGCGTCGCCGTCACCGCAGAACGGATCTGCTCGGGCGTGAGGCCCTGCGCGCCCAGCAGTTTCGCTGCGAATCCCTCGGGTTCGCCGAGCAGACCGAGGATCAGATGCCCGGTGGTGATGCAGTCGTTGGCAGTGGCCCGAGCCTCGTTCTGCGCTCCGACCACCACGTTGCGCGCCCGTGGGGTGAAGCGCGAGAAGCCCTGACTGGCATCGAGATCGGCGGGATCGTCGCCGCCCTTCGCAACGAAGCGCTTCTGCACCGCCTGCTTGCTGACTCCCATGGATGCTCCGATCGCAGTCCAGGACGCCCCTGAGCGGCGGGCTCGATCGACGAAATGCCCGATCAGATGGTCGGCGACCTCGCCGAGGGAATCGGCCGCGATCACCGCACCCGAGAGTTGGTCGAGCGCATCGGTGTGCACTTTCTCGATGGCGTCGATGAGATCGTCGAGACGGACGGGGTTCGTCATCTTCAGTGGTTTCGTCATGCGTCAACTGTAGGTTGACGATGCGTAGTCGTCAACCCTCGGTTGACGACACTGTGCCGTTGCAACATCTGTTGAACTTCTTCACCGGCGGCGGCGAACTTCGGCCCCGTGTGCGCTGCGCAAAGACGTATATTCACCCATGGAGGCGTCGCGAACAGCCATGCGAACGCCACGAGCGAGAAGGAAGTAGGTCCTTCGATGAACACGAAGGTCGCTGCGCCCTTCCCCATGCACACCAGACGAACCGCGGGTCTGGTGGCAGTGGTCGTCGTCGCGAGCACCGTCTTCGTTCTCGGCGACGCCGGAGTGCGGGCCGGTGTCCTCGCCACCGTTGCCGTCGGATCGGTACTCACCATCAGCGCCGCGATCCGTAGATACCGCCCCGACGACTCTCGATGCTGGTGGGCACTGTTCGGTGCCTCGGTGCTGTTCATGTTCGGGGTCTCGCTCCGCAGCGATCCCACCGCACTGAATCACTCGTTCCCGCTGCTGCCGGATCTGTTCACACTGACCGGGTACGCACTCGTCGGGTACGCACTCTCGCGGTGGATCCGAGATCGGCAGTCGATCGACGACATCACTCCACTCGTCGACGCCGGACTGATCTTCCTCGGCACCCTCTTCCTGTCGTGGTTGCTGTTCATCTCACCGGCCCTCGAATCTCCTCGTTCCTCGGCATCGACAGTGGTCAACGGACTGTATCCGGCGATAGACGCAGCACTGATCACCCTGACCACCTACCTACTGTTCTCGTCCAAGCCCCGTACCCCAGCGCTGCAGTGGGCCTTGATCGCACTCGTCGCAACACTCGTCGGCGACATCTCGTACGCATTCGCTGCCACCACCGACGACGCGCCGTCCTCGGGATTGCTCGACGGCATCTACCTGTTCGCGTATCTCTCCCTGGCGATGGCGGCCCTCGATCCGTCGATGCGCACCGTCTCCCAACGGCAGACTCCTGCACCGGCGCACAGCAGCCGCCGCGTCGTGTTCGTGGTGACGCTGCTCGTCGTCTGCGCCACGGTGCCACTGCTGGGCTCGGCCGTGTCCACCGGAGATCTGATCGTCCGGTCCCTGTTGCTCGCGTCGATCCTGGTGGGTGCCTTCCTGCGCGGCGAACGCGCGCTGACCCGAGTGCAGGTCGGCGAGGAGCACGCGAAATACCTGGCCGCTCACGATCTGTTGACCGGCCTACCGAACCGCACGATGCTCGACGAGGAATTCACCCGGCTCGAGCGCAGCCAGACTCCGGGACGCACATGCGTTCTGTTCGTCGACCTCGACAACTTCAAGATGGTCAACGACTCGTACGGTCACCGCGTCGGTGACGAACTCATCGTGGCCGCGGCGCGACGCATCCGCGCCGCACTCGGCGCCGCCGACACCGTGGTCAGGTACGCCGGTGACGAGTTCGTCGTGCTGACCCGCCGCGATCGCGGCGGAGCAGAGGCGTTGGCCCGCCGCATCATCGATCGGACCAACGAACCGTTCCCCCTGAGCGCCGCAACGGCATACGTCACGGCCTCGGTGGGAATCGCCGACGCGGACCGATTGCACGACGCCATCCGCGAGGCCGACACCGCGATGTATCACGCCAAGTCTCTCGGCGCGGCGCGCTACGCATTCTTCGACGAGTCCCTGCGTGCGCGAGCGACATCCGCGATCGAGACCGCCACCGCGCTGCGCGGCGCGATCAGACGCGGCGAACTCGAGGTGTACTACCAGCCGATCATCGAGACCGTCTCGCGCACCACCGTCGTCTACGAGGCGCTCGTGCGCTGGAACTGGCAGGGGCGAGTGCGTACCCCCAACGAGTTCATCTCGATTGCCGAATCGACCAATCTCATCAAGGAAATCGGCGAATGGGTGCTGCGCACCGCGATGTCGGACCTGGTGACACTGCGGTCCAACGGACAGGACGTCACCATGTCGGTGAACGTGTCCCCGATGCAATTGCGGGACGATTCGTTGCCGGTCATCGTCGGGCGACTGCTCGACACGTACGACCTCGACGGAGCGGATCTGGCCCTCGAGATCACCGAGAGCGTCCTGATCGACGACATGGGCACGGCGAAAAGCGTTCTCGACCGACTCGCCGCGATGGGTGTGCTCATCGTTCTCGACGACTTCGGCATCGGCTACTCCTCGCTGAGCAGGTTGCGCGCGATGCCGATCGCGCTGCTCAAGATCGACAAGTCCTTCGTCCACCAGATCGGCAGTTCGGAATCCGATACTCAGCTGATTCGCGCGATCGTCGCCATGGCGTCGGCGCTGCCGGTGGCGACGGTGGCCGAGGGCGTCGAGACCGAGGAACAGGCCGAGATCATCGAGGCTCTCGAATGCCGCTTCGCGCAGGGCTTTCTGTTCGGTAGACCCGCACCCGTCGCACACTGGCTTCTCGAATCTGCCGAGACCCGTGCCGGCAGGTGAGCCGGATGTTAGCGTCGGTCGGTGTCTGTAATCGGAGTGCACCGCTCGACTGTCCTTGCATGTGCCCTGCTGCTGGTGCCGCTCGCCGCGTGCAGTAGCAGCGAGAGCACCGATCCCGACTCCGCGGCCGAGAACAGCTGTGTCCTCGGTGCCAGTGGCGGCACCCCGGTAGGAGCGACACCGAGTGCGAATTCGGGCGACATCTCCACCAATCCCGAAGTGGCGACCGGGTATCGATCGAACATGACCCCGGTGGAGACGGCTTCGTACTCCGTCTCGACGGCCAATCCGGTCTCCACCGAGGCCGCGTGCGCGGTCCTGCGGGACGGGGGCACCGCGGCCGACGCGCTGATCGTGGCGCAGACGGTGCTCGGCCTCGTCGAGCCGCAGTCCTCCGGCATCGGCGGCGGTGCATTCCTGATGTACTACGACGCAGCGACCGGTGAAGTGCAGAGCTACGACGGCCGCGAGACCGCCCCGATGAGCGCCACCGGGGACTACCTGCGGTACATCGACGACGTGAATCGCACTCTGCCGCAACCCGATGCCCGGTCCAGCGGTCGCTCGATCGGCGTCCCGGGGGTGCTGCGGATGCTCGAACAGGCCCACGACGATCACGGCACCGAGCAATGGGGTGAGCTCTTCCAACCCGCAATCGATCTCGCCGACAACGGAATCGAGATCAGCCCACGGATGGCCTCGTCCATCGCCGACTCGGCACCGAAGCTCGCCCTCGACCCAGCGTCCAAGGACTACTTCCTGCAGCCCGACGGCACCGGCAAGCCGGCCGGGACGGTGCTGAACAACCCGGCGATGTCGAAGACGCTGTCCGCCATCGCAACCGACGGGGCAGACGCCTTCTACACCGGTGACATCGCACAGGCCATCGTCGACGCCACCGCCGACACCACTGCAGGCCGCACTCCCGGGCAGATCACGCTGGAGGATCTCGCCGCGTACGAACCCAAGACCCGCACGGCCGTGTGCACCGAGTACCGCGACCACGACATCTGCGGTATGCCAGGCCCGTCCTCGGGCGGTATCGCGGTGGCGTCGGCGATGGGGATTCTGTCGAACTTCGACCTTGCGCAGTACGCGCCGACGGGGATGGACGCCAACGGCGGAACCCCGACGGCCGAGGGTGTACACCTGATCGCCGAGGCCGAGCGCCTGGCCTACGCCGATCGTGACAAGTACGTCGCAGATCCGGACTTCGTTCCCCTGCCCGGCGGTTCACCCGATGCGCTGCTCGATCCCGAATACCTCAGCGAGCGAGCCGGACTGATCGACGAGGGCAAGTCGATGGGTACCGCGCAGCCCGGCGACTTCGGCCCGGTGCAGTTCGCCTCGTCCACCGATCCAGAGTTCGGTACCAGCCACATCTCGGTCGTCGACAGTCAGGGCAATGCGGCCTCGATGACGACGACCGTCGAGTCGGCCTTCGGCTCGTTCCACATGGTCGACGGCTTCCTGCTCAACAATCAGCTCACCGATTTCTCCGCGGCTCCCGTGGCCGAGGACGGAACTCCGATGGCCAATCGCGTCGAGCCGGGGAAGCGTCCGCGCAGTTCGATGGCCCCGACGTTGGTCTTCGACCGCAACGACGACGGCGAGCGCGGAGACCTCGTGCTCGTCGCCGGCTCTCCCGGCGGCTCGGTGATCATCCAGTTCGTCGTCAAAACGATGGTGGGACTGCTCGATTGGGGCATGGATCCGCAGCAGGCGGTGTCGATGGTCGACTTCGGAGCGGCCAACACGCCGTCGACCAACTACGGCGGTGAACACCCGAACGTCTCGGGCGAGGACGATCCGGTGGTCGCGGCGCTCCGCGAGATGGGCCACGAGGTGTCGGTCGCAGATCAGTCCAGCGGACTGAGCGCGCTGCAGCGCACCGACGGCGGCTGGATCGGCGGAGCGGACCCGCGCCGTGAGGGTGAGGTACTGGGTGGATAGGGGTCAACTCACGAATCGGTAACCCATACCGGTTTCGGTGATCAGATGCACCGGGGAGGCCGGGTCTCGTTCGAGCTTCTGCCTCAGTTGGCCGAGATAGATTCGTAGATAATGTGTTTCGCGCTCATGGCCGGGCCCCCAGACGGTGCGCAGTATGTCCTTCTGCGACACCAGCTTGCCCTCGTTGCGTACCAGTAGTTCGAGCACACCCCACTCGGTACGGGTCAGGTGCACGCTCGCACCGCCTCGCACAACGGTTTTTGTGGCGAGGTCGACGGTGAAGTCCTCGGTGACAACAACGGGGTCGGCGACGGTGTGCGGTCCACGGCGCAGGGCTGCGCGCAATCGGGCCAGCAGCTCGTCCATGCCGAACGGCTTGGTGACGAAGTCGTCGGCACCGGCGTCGAGTGCTTCGACGGTGTCGGCGGAATCGGTTCGCGCCGAGAGCACGAGGATCGGTACGTCGGTCCAGCCGCGCAGACCGGCGATGACGTCGATTCCGTCGATGTCGGGCAGGCCGAGGTCGAGAATCACGATGTCCGGGTGGAAGTTCGCAGCCACCCGCAGCGCCTCGCCGCCGCTCGCCGCACTGACCACTTCGAACCCACGCACGTTGAGGTTGATCCTCAACGCTCGCACGATCTGCGGCTCGTCGTCGACGACGAGCACCCGCACCTTCACCTGCTCGCCGCCTTCAACTCGACCGTCATCGTCAGCCCGCCGCCGACGGTGTTCGATGCCGTGACGGTACCGCCCATCGCCCGCACGAATCCCCGCACCACCGACAACCCGAGCCCGACGCCCACCGAATTGTCGCGGTCACCGAGGCGCTGGAACGCGTCGAACATGGTCTCCTCGGCTCCCTCGGTGATGCCTGGTCCGTGGTCGGCGACGGAGATACTCGCCCATTCGCCGTGCGCGACGGCACTGACGGTGATGTCGCCGACGGGGGCGTAGCGGGCACTGTTGTTCACCAGATTCGCGAGCACCCGTTCGAGCAGACCCGGGTCGGCCAGTACCTCGACATCGCCTACCTCGACGCGTACTCGGTCGTCCGCTCCGACCAACGCGCCCCTGAGCACGTCGTCGACGAACACAGGCCGCAGGCTCGGCTGCACCACACCGGCCTGCAACCGCGAGGAGTCGAGCAGATTGCTCACCAGAGCGGTCAGCTGATCGGCAGACTCGTCGATGGTGGCCAGCAACTCGTCGGTGTCCTCGGGCGAGAACTGAACGTCGGTGCTGCGCAACGACGAGGATGCCGCTTTGACCGCGGACAACGGCGTCCGCAGGTCGTGGCTGACGGCCGAGAGCAATGCTCGACGCAACGCGTCGGCCTCGGCGAGAGCGTTGGCGCGGCTGGCTTCCTCGGCGAGGCGCGCCTGCCGGACCATGCCGGCGGCCTGATTGGCCACTGCAGCGAGTACCCGCCGATCGTGCGCGTGTGTGCGTTCGCCGACGAGCAACAACGTGAAGTCGCCTGCGTCGACCTCGGTGTCCGCCCCGGCTCGATCGCCAGGAGCCTGCGCACCCGCGCTACCCACGATCGATCCGGACTGGTTGTCCCACAGCGCTACCCCGCTCTGTCGGTACGTTTCGCGGGCGCGTTCGAGCAGTGCGGTCAGGTCCGCGCCGCGCAACACCGAGCCGGCGAACAGCGTCAACAGTTCGGCCTCCTGCGTCGCCCGGCGTGCCTGACGCGTCCGCCGGGCGGCAGCGTCGACGAGGGCTGCGACGGCGACGGCGACGAGGAGCAGTACGACGGTGACGACGAAGTTGTCGGGCTCGGCGATAGTGAGGCTGTATCTGGGGGTGGTGAAGAAGTAGTTCAGCAGGAAGCCCGCGATCAACGCCGAGAGTGCCGCCGGCGCAACCCCTCCCAGCAGCGCGACGCACAGCACCACCATGAAGAACAGGGCGCTCTCGCCGCTCGAGTCGAAGTCGGGCCCGACCGTGCTCAGCACTGCCGCGGCCAGGCAGGGCACCAGTACAGCGGCAACCCACGCAAGAATGCGGCGCCGCCCCGAGTCGACCTGCACTCCCCGTCGCCGAGCCTGCTCGGCGTGAGTGACCATGTGCACGTCGATCTTTCCCGAGTTCTGCACCACTGCCGCGCCGATTCCCTCGTCCAGGATTCGCGCCGCGCGGGACCTTCTCGAGGTGCCGATCACCAGCTGGGTCGCGTTCACCCCGCGGGCGAAGTCGAGCAGGGTCGACGGCACGTCGTCACCGACGACGCTGTGCACGCTGGCACCGAGGCCGGCGGCGAGCGTGCGGACCGAGCCCATCTGCGGTGCCGAGACGCCGATGAGCCCGTCACCGCGGACGATGTGCAGCACCATCAGCTCTGCACTGGACTTCGAGGCGATCCGACTCGCTCGGCGGAGCAGGGTTTCCGATTCCGGGCCGCCGGTCACTGCCACCACCACGCGCTCGCGGGCCTCCCACGTGTCGGTGATGCGATTGTCCTTGCGGTACTTCACCAGTGCCGCGTCGACCTGATCGGCGATCCACAGCAGCGCGAGCTCGCGCAGAGCGGTGAGGTTGCCGCCGCGGAAGTAGTTGCTCAGTGCCGCGTCGACCTTCTCGGCGGCGTAGACGTTGCCGTGCCGCAACCTACTGCGCAACGCCTCGGGGGTGATGTCGACCAACTCGACCTCGTCGGCGGCTCGAACGACGCTGTCGGGCACCGTCTCCCGTTGCGGCACTCCGGTGATCTGCTGCACCACGTCGTTGAGCGATTCGAGGTGCTGCACGTTGAGGGTGGAGATGACGTCGATACCCGCGTCGAGGAGCACCTCGACGTCCTGCCACCGCTTGCCGTGCACGCTCCCCGGGGTGTTGGTGTGCGCCAGTTCGTCGACGAGCACCACCTGCGGCTTTCGGGCCAGGACGGCGTCGAGATCGAGTTCCTGCGCCGAGGACCCGCGATAGTTCACGGTCGCCATCGGCAGCACTTCGATGCCGTCGAGTGCGTCGATCGTCCGCGCTCGGCCGTGTGTCTCGACCACCGCGGCCACGACGTCGCAGCCCCGGCTGCGCAATCGGTGCGCCTCGCCGAGCATGGCGAAGGTCTTGCCGACGCCGGGTGCTGCGCCGAGGTAGATCCTCAGCTCACCCCTGTCCGCCACAGCCTGTCTCCTCACCCGGCCGGTACAGCTAGCGCTCCTCGATGTCGTCGACGCGTATCTCGACGACGTCGCGCCCGAGGGTGACGCCCAACAGGTCCGACACGGTACCGATCGCGATGGTCGCCAGCTCGTCTCCGGCGGCCTGCAGGTCGTCGCCGTACACCCCGATCACCGCGACGAACAGACCGATGCAGGCGTGGTCGTCGAGATCGAGGTCGATCTCGGTCGGCTGTGCGCCGTGCACGCCTGCCAGCGCACGGCGAAGCGTCGTCTTGACGATGTGGTCGCTGACCCGCAGCGAGTCCTCCGGTCCGGCCGTGGAGCCGGAGGGGAACGCGCTGTCGATCGGCCACGTGCGTCTGGTGGTGTTGCGTACCTTCGAGATGATGGACGCGCTGATGTCCACCCAATTGGGTTCCTGCGGTGCGTCCCGAAGTTCGGTGGCAGCACGCGCGAGAACCGAGTCCGGCTCTAGTGGGTTCGCCATGTTGCCAACCTTTCGCTCAATGTTGCTCGCGCTCTGGTCAACTGACCACGTACTGCTCCGGCGGACAGGGTCATGATCGCCCCGATCTCGGGGTGCGTCAGGCCTTCCACCTCGCGAAGCAGCCAGCAGGCCCGCTGCCGGTAGGGCAGCTCGGCGAGCGCTGTGCCCAGCTCGGTCATGAAGCTTTCGGCTTCGACATCCGCCTCGGGATCACTGCCCGCGCCGGTGCTCTTTCGCTCGAATACCCAATCTTCCGCGGGCGGAACGCTGCGACGGCGTCGATGATCGATCACCTTGTGCGAGACCAACGAGAACAACCATGTTCGCAGAGCCGAGTCACCTCGAAAGTTGTCGAGGCCCTTCCACGCTGCCACGAAGGCGTCCTGCACCACCTCCTCGGCTGCACCTTGATCGGACAACATGTTCCGCGCGTACCGGAACATCTCCGGGCCGTAGCGCCGAACGATCTCCTCGAACGCATCCGTCTCGCCGAGCGCGGCTGCGCCGACGAGTACGCGGTCCGATGCATCAACCCACTCCATCGAGCCCCCAGACGTAATCTATGACGTAGCTCACTTTATTGGTACGTGCGTTTCGGCGATCGAGCTACGACCAACTCCTGACACACACTCTGCACGACACTCAACGAAGAGAGGCATTCATGAGCTCCACGACGGACACCAAGGCAACCGTATCCGCAACCGGCGAAGGCAAGACCGACATCACCACCAAGTCGGATTCCGTGCTCGTCAGTTCGCAGGGCCGCACCACCATTGCCGACACCGTCGTCTCCAAGATCGCCGGTATCGCCACCCGTGAGGTTCAGGGAGTGCATGCCGTCGGCGGCGGAGCGAGCCGCGCAATCGGCGCACTCCGTGAGCGCATCCCCGGCGCACGCGTCAACCAGTCGCAGGGCGTTTCGGTGGAGGTCGGCGAGCGTCAGGCAGCCGTCGACATCGACATCGTCGCCGACTACGGCGTCTCGATCGCAGACCTCGCGGCAGGCATCCGTCGCAACGTCATCAACGCCGTCGAGCGCATGACCGGTCTCGAGGTCACCGAGGTCAACATCGTCGTCCACGACATCTACCTCGACGACGGCTCGGACGACGACGACACCGCCACCGAGCCCGCCACCACCCGAGTGCAGTGACCGATCCGCACATGACGGAACGTGACAGGTCCGAGGACATCGCCGACGCCGTTCTGGCGATCGACGGTGTCGTCGGCCTGCACGGAGGCATGTTCGGCGAAGCCGCTACGTACCTGCCCGGACGCCGGATCGCCGGCATTCGAATCGGGGAGGACGGAACCGAGGTTCACGTCACTCTCGAATTCGGGGTTGCGGTACGTGAGACCGCCGACGCCGTGCGGCGCACAGTAGCGACGATGGTCGACGGGCCCGTGCACGTCACCGTCGAGGACATTGTGCGAGTCTGACCAGGTGAACGAGCATGCAGCGCACGACCGAGCCGCCGCGTACAAGGCGGCTCGGCGCGCTGTGGCACGCGAACACCACCCCGACATCGGTGGGGATCCGGCGCAGTACATGGCCGAACTCGCCGCCGTCGACCGACGGTTCGCTGTGCTGCCCTCGGCCCCTGCCAACGCAGCGAATGCGCCGACGGCGTTCCGCGCGTCCTCGATTCCGTCCCCGATACGCACACTTCCCAAGCGGATCGCTCGCATCCGCAAACGCGTCACCAGGCGCAACTACTTCGAACTCTGAGTGGAGATCAAGACCATGACCACAGCGACCATCGGTTTGTTCGTGGGACTTCTGCTGGCCATCGCCGCAGCGGCAGGCGGCTTCACCGGCTTCCTCATCGCCATCGTTCTCGGCGGCCTCGGCTTCTTCGTCGGCCGCTACATCGACGGCGAGCTGGACCTGAACTCGATCATGCGTGGTCGCGGTCGTGACTGAGACAGTGACGACCGACACGCTCGGGGACGCCGGCCAACGCGGATCGCTGGAGATCAAGCACAAGGCCGTCGAGCGTCTCGCCGTCCTCGCTGCCCGCAGCACCGACGCGGTCGCCCGACCTCAGCCGGGTCTACGCGTCCTCGGTGGGCGCGATCTGCCCAAGGCCGACGTGACGGTCAACGGCTCCCGTGTCCGCGCGCAGGTAGCGGTGGCGGTCACGTGGCCCTCGCCGCTGGCGAAGGTCGCCGCCGACGTTCGTGCCGCAGTGGCACGGGATCTGTCCGAGCTGGGCATCTACACCGTCGACCGTGTCGACGTCACCGTCCAATGCGTACCCGCCGAGGCCACCCATGAAGAAGGGAGAGTGCAGTGATCGAGAAGGCAGGCAAGAAGCCGGTGGCGAACCCCACCGCAGCCGTACCCGCAATCCTGTTCGCACTCGTCCTCATCGGTGCCGGAGTGGTCCTCGGCCGCGAGGCACTGCTCGCCCTGGGTGCCATCGACGGCCCCGAGTGGGTCGGCCCCGCCGCCACGAACCTGGACGGACTCACCGCGCAGCAGTGGATGCTGCCCGCAGGCATCGCCGCAGTCGTCGTGGGCTTCCTTCTGGTTTTCGCCGCGATCCGCCCCCGTCGGCGCACCCACCGCGCCCTCTCCGAGCAGGACGTCTGGCTCCGCAAGGGCGACGTCGCAGCCGTTGCCCGCACCGCCGCTCTCGACAGCATCGGAGTCGATTCTGCGACCGCCAAGGCCGGCAACAAGAAGGTTACCGTCGCCGTGTCCACCGTCGCAGGCACTGACACCTCGCAGCTGAAGTCCTCCGTCGTCACCTCCGTGGACGACGCCCTCCGCCCACTCGCGTCGGCTCCCAAGGTCCGCACCCGAGTGCGAACGACAGGACAACCATCGTGAAACGCGCCACCGCTTCGGTCGACCGAACCAGCACCGCCGTCGTCGGCCTTGCCCTGATCGCTCTGGGCGGCGGAGCAATCGCCTGGGAGCGCGGACAGTTTCCCGGCCGAGAACGTCTCGACGCGGCCTTCGTCGACACCGCCGTCGACGCAGGCTGGTGGCCCTGGGCTCTCGGAGCAGCAGCCATCGTCCTCGTTCTGCTCGGTCTGTGGTGGCTACTCGCCCACTTGCCGCGCCGCTCGGTCGGCACCGTCGCTTTCGCGTCCACTGCGGATGCAGATGTCGACGGCCGGCTCAGTGTCGACCTGGGAACCGCTGCTCGAAGCGCCGCGAAGTCACTTGCCGCGCACGAAGGTGTCGTCTCGGCGACCGGTCGTTCGGTGTCAGACCGTGGTCAGAGAGTCGTCGAGATCACCGCGACGCTCGACCCCGCAGTCACGTCGCTCGACAAGGTGGCAAGCGCGGCGGCACAGACCCGCAACGACATCGTGACGTCGCTGGACGGCACTCCCGCCGCGGTGCGAATCCTCTTGCAATGCGGCAAGTCTCGGAAGCAGGTCGTTCGCGTCAGCTGACGCTCGAGGAGAACTCGATCTCCCCGATCAACCCATGGTGGTCCGATCCGGGGAGATCGATTCGCTCCAAGGACCGAGCGTGACCGGTGTTGGTGAGGATGTGGTCGATCCCGACGACGGCCGGTGTGCCCTTGTCCGTCGGATACGTGGGAATCAGTCCCTTCCCCAATTGCGCTGCGGCGTCGGAATATCCGGCATCGAGCAGGTTGCGGAACTTCTTGTGTGAATACGTCGTGTTGAAGTCGCCGCTGACGATCACCGGACCGCTGCCCGCCGCTGCCTCCAAATCGTCTCGGAGCGTGTCCAATTCGGCGGTCCAGATATCGGCCGGGGTGATGTAGGCGGGACCGGGATGCACGGCCAGCAGCGTGACCGGCTCGGAACCGGGGATCTCGACCTCGGTGGCGAGATTCACCGGGCCGTACCCGTCGAGCTCACGGTTGTCCGAGATCGGGAATCGGCTGTAGATTCCGGCCCCACCGCCGCCTGTCACGTACGGCCGGAGGTAGCTGTAGGGAAAGAGCTCTTCCATGCCGGCGTCACGCAGACCGATGACCGATGCGTCGGTCAATTCCTGAATCGTGACGACATCGACGGCGCTGTCGCGGGCCTGCCCGACCACGACAGTCGGATCGGCCAGCCCGATCATCAGATTCGCCTGCATCACGCGCAGTCGTACGCCGTCGGAGCTCGTCCCGTCCTCGGGTGCCGCGTCCGCAACGTAGAGCGGTGCGTACGCGAATGCGCCTGCAGCGAGCACCAGCGCGGAGACTCCCGCCAGAACCCAGCGTCGACCGATCAACGCCACCAGGGCACCGACGACGACGGCGACGAACATCAACGGAGCGAACGACGCGAGCGCGATCAGCACGTTGACCCGGGTGTCGGTGTAGTAGACGCCCATCGCCACGAGCCCGGTGGCGATGCCCAGAATGGCGATCGTGCCGGTGAGTATTCGTATCCAGGTTCGTCGCATCAGCCCGAGAGTAGCTACGCCCGGATGCCGACGACCAACGCTGTGATGGTTGTCCAGGTCAGCGACAACAACCCGCGCACCGCCGAGAGCGAGAACGCTGTGGACCACACCGTTCGCGTCGACGGTTCCTCGACCGGCAGGCCGGCGAATCGATCGGCCAGCCAGTCCAGTGTCAGCGGCGCGCTGAGCGGGTGCAGCGACAGGTGTTCGCTCAGCCGATCTCGTAGATAGGTCACGTGGGCACCGGCCTCGATGTACCGATCCACCTGCCCGTCCACGTCGTCGACGGCAATGATCTGATCGTGCACCGACTGAACGACCAGAAGCGGTGCCGTCGGAGCCGTTCGGCCCGGCTGAATGTCCTGGAACACCTGCACGATCTCGGGCAGAGCCAGCAAGTCTGCCAACGGAACGTCGATGTAGCGGTCCAGATCGTGCCGCGCGAGGCGGGTGACAGCGCGGACGGTCGTCATGTTCTCGACGGAATCGAGAATGCGCATTCCGTCCTCGTCGACGTACTGGCGAATGACCCGGTCCAGCTCGGGATAGGTGCGTCGCAGACCCGCAACCACCAGTGTCGGCAACGCCGAATGGAACGTTGCGTTAAGCCTGGTGAACGCCGAACCGGGATCTCCGACGGGCGAGCCGAGGGCGGCACCGACCACTTCGATCTCCGGAGCGTATTCCGGCGCCATCTCCGCCGCCCAGGATGTCGCGAGCCCGCCGCCCGAGTAGCCCCACAGCGCTACCGGCGTGCTCGAATGCAGTTCCAGCGGCTCGAACGACAGCGCCGCGCGAACGGCGTCGAGCGTGCAGAACCCGGGTTCCTGCGGCGAACCCCAATGACCGTCGGGACCCTCGTGGTCCGGGATCGAGATGGTCCAACCACGGCGCAGGGCGTGCAGTACCAGCAGGAACTCGAACTGCGGAACGGCACCGAACGCCCGCGAGCCACGCCGAAGCGCGTAGGACGGGAAACACGAGGATGCGACGCCGTCGATCGCACACTGATACGACAGCAGCACCGGCTGGGCATCCCGCGGGCGCAGCACAGTCGTAACGCTGGCCTGCGGAAAACCACCGAGATCAGCGGTGCGATAGAGCAGCTGCCAGGCGTCGACTCGCTGGCGCACGCGACCGAACATCGCGACCTCGACCGGCCGCACCTTGAGAATCGTGCCCGGTAGAGCTGCTTCGTACCCCTCGGGCGCAGTGTAGAAAGGGTCGTCCTCGGGCCTGGTCGCGTCGCTCCGGCTCGGTGCTCGTTCCACCGGCCAGGGCTGTTCGTCCCCCAATGATCTGTCGACGCTCATGTGCCACCGCTTCTTGTCCGAGTCTCGCCGTCACACTAACTTGCCCTCGACGACCCCATTTCATGCAGCCTGCTGCCAATTGGTGATCAGGACATCGGTCGCGTAGCTGAGGTCGAGGCCTTCACCACCCCAGTTCGGGACGATGGCGTCGGGCGCGATGCCGCCGTACCGTCGCCTCATCTCGTCGGCGTCTCCCGACATCGCGGGAGCGTGGATGACCTCGGTTCCCGACGGATGACGAAACGAGAAGCGTTGATCTCCACGGGCTTCGATGAAGAAGTAACCGTCGTGCAGCGCTCGATGGTGTTCGCCGCACAGCAGGACCAGGTTGTCGAGTGTGGTCTCACCACCGCGTGACCGATAGGTGACATGATGCGCATGCATGAAGCGGGTACGGCCGCATCCCGGCACCGCGCAGCATCGGTCGCGAATGATCAACTGACGCAACTGGGTTCGGCTCGGAGCCTTGGCAGTGGCACTCCAACGCACGGTCTTGCCGAGGCGGCCGTGACCGACCGTCCGCATGACTGCGGAGCACAGCACCTGAGCCAACGTTTCGTCGTCCAAACCCGGGCCGTCGTCGAAATGGGCGTGATCGCATCCGGCTTCGGCACTGTTGCCGATGTGGACCAACACTTCCGCTGCCGGTGAGACAACCGGCGAATCCAGCGCAGCGCAGACCATCTCGGCCATGGCGATCATCGCCGGCACCGGATCGATGGGAGCGGGGGCGGCCCGATCTGCGCCGCGTTCCTCCTCCGTGCGGGTGCGTTCGTACTCCGCCCTGGTCAATGCAGCCATGATCCGTTTACCGTCCTCGGGCCGAAAGCGCGCCGTCAGCACGAGCGAGCCGTCGTCCTCGTCCCAGCGCCACCGTCCGACGCACGGATCTCGGTCCACACCGTTCTGCCGAGTGGGACGCATCGCCTTCTTCAGACCACGGCAGAGCCGTTCGATATGTGCGGCGGGAGCATCGAGCGCCTTCTGCAGCAGCGACGCCTCGTTCTCGGCCGTCGCCACCCGCGTCATCGCCCGTACCTTCGAGTACGAGACCGTGCCGCTCAGGTACGCCGAGGTGATCAGCGGCAGCTCTCGCATCGCTTTGGCAACCCGCACCTGCTCACGGGCCGTGTGCAGGTCGACTCCCGCACGCCAGGACAACCAGT
The DNA here is from genome assembly GCF_002259145.1 of Rhodococcus sp. 15-2388-1-1a. Classification (NCBI taxonomy): domain Bacteria; kingdom Bacillati; phylum Actinomycetota; class Actinomycetes; order Mycobacteriales; family Nocardiaceae; genus Rhodococcus; species Rhodococcus sp. 15-2388-1-1a. The sequence goes on from NZ_NPFP01000015.1 coordinate 149,267, forward strand.
GCGCACACGACCGCACTTCCCAGCCCGCCCATCCGCGTCGCACGTCGAACTCACCCACCAAGATCAGATACTGCGCCGACGCCGCAGCGATCTGACCGGCCAGAGCGCATATCTCGGTTTCGATCTCTCTCGTCTCGATCCGTCCCGCCTCGGATCCCGTCTCGGCCATGTCGATCACGAACGCCCCCATTCATCGAATACATGTTCGACGAACCGTACGGTGGGGCACCGACAAGAACTTCTCGACGGGGATCGACGCGTCCCCGCGGGGACGTCTCGGGCTTGCTTTCTGGCCGGTGGGCCCGATACTGACACCAGATGCTGGTTCCGACCGAAGGGTGGTGCAGCCGTGGAGAGTACCGACACCTGGGGCATTGCCGGCGCGGAGTTCCTGCGGTGGTATCTACTCGCAGCCGTCCTCGCAGTGGCCCTGACGCTGGTGAGTAACCGGCTCGCTGCACATCGGTCCGCTTCGGCATCGCCGACCGGACGAGTCCTCACCCCACCCGAGGTCGGGGCGCTCACCAGCGACGACCAGGCGGTGATGGCGTCGTTGGCAATCCTGCGCGGTGCCGACGTGATCGATTCGCGGGGAAGTCGGCGGCGCACCCTGACCGATTCCGAGCGCATGCAGCTGGATTGGTTCACGCGCGCCGTCCTCGAACGACTCGGCAGCGGAAAGGCACCCCTGGTTCGATCCCGGCTGGTGACGAACATGTCCGGTTCGTGTGCGCAGCTGCGCAACGCGCTCGTCGACGAAGGCTTGATGCACGGCGCCGCCGCGCAGCCCATGCTGCCCCGAACGTTCCCCATCCTCTTCGTCGCAGCCCTCGGGGTCGCACGCATCGTTGCAGGCATCGCGAACGGTAAGCCGGTCGGCTTCCTCGTCGGCATCGTCGTCCTGCTGCTCGTGGCACTTCCGTTCGCAGTTCGCCGACGACGTCGAACCGCACTCGGCGATGCCGAACTTCGACGCCTCCGCACCGAGAACGACTATCTCTCGCCACGCTCTCGCCCGTCCTTCACCGCCTACGGTCCGTCGCGCGCTGGCATGTCGGCCGCGCTCTTCGGAGCGGGAGCACTGATGCTGCTCGATCCGACGATGGCGGGCGCGCTGAGCTACGGATCCGCTCACGCCGGCGGAGCTGCATCGTTCGGATTCGGCGGCGACAGCGGAAGCAGTGGCGACAGCGGCGGCGGTGACGGCGGTGGCGGTGGTGGCTGCGGCGGCGGGTGCGGCGGGTGAGCATCGATGCCCTGCCTGCGGGCCTCGGAATCGGTTGGCGCTCCGAGATTTCGGGGATCATCTCGCAATTGCCGGGTCTCGCGTTCTGCGAGGTGATCGCCGAATCGATCGGGGACCACGCACCGGAGCGCCTCACCGCGTTGGGCGTCCCCGTCGTCACTCATGGAATCGCCCTGTCCCTGGGCGGTGCCGAGCCGGTCGAGCCGCACCGAATTGCGCACCTGGAACGGGTGGCGTCGATGCTCGGCTCACCGATCGTCAGCGAGCACGTCGCCTTCGTCCGCGCCGACGGAATCGAGGCCGGTCACTTGCTACCGGTGCCGCGGACTCGTGAAGCGCTGACGGTGCTGGCTCGCAACATCACGCGGACCCAGGACGGCCTCTCCGTCCCGCTGGCCGTGGAAAACATTGCGGCACTGTTCGATTGGCCGGACGACGAGCTCACCGAGAGCGAGTTTCTCACCGAGCTGGTCGAACGCACGGGCGTGTGTCTGGTCTTGGACATCGCCAACGTCCATGCCAACGCACGGAACCGACGCTGTGACCCCTGGATCGAACTGACACGACTGCCCCTGGAACGAATTGCGTACTGCCACATCGCCGGTGGCACCGTTCGCGACGGCTTCTACCACGACACGCACACTGCATCCGTACCTGAGGAAGTGCTCGAGCTGCTCCGCACGTTCACCGCGGCAGGGCACCGCCCGCCGTTGATGCTCGAACGCGACGGCCATTACCCGCCCGAACACAAGCTGTTCGACGAACTCGATGCGATCTCCGATTCCGCCGGTCTGCCACGAATCACCCCGAACCGGCTGCTGGGCCGGACCACGTGAACGAGAACTTGGCGCGACGACAGAAGGAGCTGATCCGCGCACTCGTCGCGGGAGACCCGCTGCCCCCGGGGTTCGATTCGGCCACAATCGACGCCACGCGAACAGCTCTGCTGCGCAAGCGGGCAGCCGAGATCGCGGCTCGGTACCCGGCGGTGCCGTCGGCGCTGGGGGAGAGGTACGACGAGCTGTTCGACCGATGGGCGTCCGACCGACCCAAGACGTCCACCGCCGCCGATGCGAAAGCCTTCTACGAGGCGATGCGTCGGGCAGGGGAATTGGACGCGACACATCCGGGACTGCCTGGGCAGCGAATGCCCTACATGGCCGAAGCCCGCAACTCTCTCGTGCGCTTTCGCAGTCCGCTGCGCGGGACGTGGTTGACGTCGCTGTTCGGTGCGGTGCTTCTCGTCGCGCTGCCGATCGTCACGGTGACGGGGTTGCTCTCGTACAGCGCCTACGGGCCGCAGTTCGGCCAGGCCAAACCCGGTGCCGTGGGGTGGCTGCGGTTGCCGTACTTCGACTGGCCCACCGACCCTGCCTGGTTGTACCAACTCACGCAGGGCCTGCACGTCGGGCTCGGGCTGATCATCGTGCCGCTCGTCATCGCGAAACTGTGGTCGGTGATGCCCAAGCTCGTCGAACTGCCGCCGGTTCGATCGCCTGCACATGCGCTCGAACGACTGTCGCTGTTGGCACTGGTCGGTGGATTGCTGTTCGAGATCGTCACTGGTGTTCTCAACATCCAGTACGACTACGTGTTCGGTTTCGACTTCTACGCCGCTCACTACTTCGGTGCCTGGGTGTTCATCTCAGGATTTCTCGTCCACCTGGGTCTCAAGGTCCCGCTGATGTGGCGCACCCTGCGGTCCGAGTCGCTGATGGACGTTCTGCGCGCCCGCAACGAAGCGCCGGACCAGCAGACCGACGACAACCCTCCGTCGACCATGAGTCGACGCGGTGCCATCGGATTGGTCGCTGCCGGAATGGGTTTCATCGCCGTGCTGACGGTGGGACAGACGCTCGGGGGAGTGCTGCGCAAGGCAGCGATTCTGCTACCCCGCGGACGCTCCTACGGTGATGGCCCCAACGACTTCCAGATCAACCGAACGGCCGAAGCCGCGGGGATCACCGAGGCGCAGACCGGAGCCGACTGGCAACTGACGATCAGCAGCGCAGCCGAGGACGCCGTGCCGATCGTGTTGACCCGAGGCAGGCTGCTGTCGATGCCGCAGCGCACTGCCGAACTTCCGATCGCGTGCGTCGAAGGATGGTCCACCACGCAGACGTGGACCGGCGTCCCGTTGGCCGAACTCGCCGCGCTGGCAGGCGTCCCCGCACCGCGCTCGGCCGAGGTGAGCTCGCTGGAGCAGAACGGAGCCTTCACCCGTGCGGTGCTGCAGGGAAATCAAGCGGCGCATCCGGACTCGTTGCTGGCATTGAAGGTCAACGGTGTCGATCTCTCGCTCGATCACGGATTTCCCGCGCGCGTGATCGTTCCTGCCCTCCCGGGCGTCCACAACACCAAATGGGTCGCCGGCATCGTGTTCCGTTCGTGACTTCCAGCTGTGCGCTTTTCAAACCCCCGCGAATGGTAAAGAATCTTTCTTCGGTGGCCCGCGGGGCTGCCGACGAGGGTATGCCCTCGCCTGGATGAGTTCCGAAGGTCATGTCGCCATGCTTGCTTTGTCCAGAGGCCTCCTCGCCGCAGGTGCAGCTCTCACTCTGCTGTTCGCCGCAGGCTGTTCGTCGTCCGAAGCCGGCAACGCGGTCGCCGCAGATGCCACCACAACCGCCTCGACGTCCACCGCTCCCAGCACGACCGACGACGTCTCGGGCCAAGAGGGCATCGACGCCGGCGGCTCCACCGACATCGATGTCGAGATCGGTCAATGCGTCCAGCTCGGCGGGACGATGACGGCCGCCACCATCGAGAACGCCGAATGCGGCAGCATGGAGTCGAACTACAAGGTCATCGCCAAGGCCGAGCAGAACGAGCAGTGCCCCACCGACGTGAATCAGACCTACTACGAGACGCTCGACGGGGTCGAGCAGGGCGCTCTGTGCCTCGACGTCGACTGGGTTGTCGACGGCTGCATGAGCGTCCCCACCATGGGTATGGACGAGCCATCACGAGTCGACTGCAGCGACCCCAGTGCGACCGACGTCGAACAGGTCACCGAGATCAAAACCGGTACCGCCGATCCCAACGAATGCCCCGAAGGTGGATTCGCCTACGAATCAAGGCAATTCGTCGTCTGCACCACGACGATCTCCTAGTCGCGCCTAGCCGACTTGCCAGAGACCATGCGTTTCGTAAAGAGTGAGACAGGTCACTGAGCACCCGCCGGCACGCGAGGAGAACCGATGACCGAGACCACTGCACCTCCGAAATGGAAGGTGGTCGGCCCCGGACTGGTGGTCGCCGCAACCGGCATCGGCGCCGCCGACCTCGTCGCCACGTTGGTGGCCGGCTCGCGCTACGGCTACGCACTGCTCTGGGTCATCATCGTCGGCGTCGTCATGAAAGTCGTTCTGGTGGAAGGTGCCGGCCGCTACACGTTGGCGTCGGGCAACACGATCTTCCAGGGCTGGCGTTCGCTGGGTAGATGGACGACGGTGTACTTCGCGCCGTACATCGTGATCTGGGGATTCGTCTACGGTGCGGCGGCGATGTCGTCGAGCGCGTTACCGATCGTCGCACTGTTCCCGGCACTGGATCTCAAGGTCGTCGCCATCGCATCCGGGCTCCTCGGGTTCGCGTTGATCTGGCTGGGCAGCTACGGATTCTTCGAGAAGATCATCACCGTCTTCGTCGGGATCATGTTCGTCACCGTGATCGGCGCTGCAGTGGTGGCGGTTCCGAACGTTCCCGCGATCGTCAAGGGCATCGTCCCCACCATTCCCGACGGCTCGATCGTGTACGTCCTCGGCCTCGCCGGTGGCGTCGGTGGCACCATCACGCTCGCCGCATACGGCTACTGGCTGCGCGAGAAGGGCTGGATCACACCGAGATTCATGCGTGTCATGCGCATCGACAATTCGATGGCCTACGTAATCTCCGGCATCTTCGTCCTCGCGATGCTCATCGTCGGTGCCGAACTGCTGTACTCGTCGCAGATCGCGATCTCCACCGGCGATCAAGGGTTGATCCAACTCTCCGACGTACTCGCCGACCGCTACGGCACGGTGTTCGGCTACGTGTTCCTCATCGGATTCTGGTCGGCGTCGTTCTCGTCGCTGATCGGGGTGTGGAACGGCGTGAGCCTGATGTTCGCGGACTTCGTCGGCAATCTGAAGGGCCTCGAACAGGGTCACCCGGAAACGCGAGTGGGCGGCAAGTACTTCCGCTGGTACGTCGCGTGGCTGACGTTCCCGCCCATGGCGCTGCTGTGGCTGGACCAACCGATCGGGCTCGTGCTCACGTACGGCGTCCTCGGGGCGGTGTTCATGCCGTTCCTGGCGGTGACGCTGTTGATTCTGCTCAACAGCGACCGTGTGCCGCGGCAGTGGCGCAACGGCTGGTTCACCAACCTCACGCTCGGTGTCTGCGCATTCCTGTTCGCGTGGCTCGCCGTCGACCAGGTACTGGATGCACTCGACAAGTACGTGTACTAGTCGGCCGCTTCCAGGCGGGACCGCAGTGTCGACTCCGTGTGCTTGATCGCTTGACCCACAACGGGTTCGACCACAGCGCCGAGCACCTTGCCCGCGATGCCGCCGGGCAGGCTGTAGCGGAACACCACGTCCAGACGGGTACCGCCGTCTGCTGTATCGGAGAACGACCACGTGGACGAGTTGGACAGGCCCTCGACCGATTCGAGTGTGAGCCTCTCGTTGTGGACCCATTCGGTCACGTGCACAACGGAGGTGAGGGCCTTCGGGCCGATCTGCATCGTCGCGTCGTACGTGGCACCGAGACCGGACAGGATGTCGCTCTTCGGCTCGAACCGGGTGATGCCGAACATCCACTGCGGGACGTTCCTGAAGTCGTCCATGTAGGCGAACGCCGCGTCGCGACTGGTCGATGCCACGGCCGAACGATTTATTTCACGCACCGGTGCAGCCTAGTACACGCTACGCAGTGTTACGCATACTTTCCCGGTCCGTATCAGCGGCGTACGTAACCCAACCGCATGTCCACGACGTTGACCAGTGCCGAACCGCGGACATATCGCTGCAGGTTGTCCTCGAACAGCGCCCACAGACGCTCGGCGAAGTCGTCGGCGTCGCCCGCCAGATGCGCGGTCAGGATGACATTGTCCATGCCCCAGAGTGGGCTCGTTTCCGGCAGTGGTTCGACCTCGAACACGTCCAACACCGCCCACCCGATGCTGCCGGATCCCAGGGCGTCACACAGGGCGTGTTCGTCGACGACGGGTCCGCGGGCGACGTTGACCAGGCCCGAATCGGACCGCATGGCCGCCAGCACCTCCGCATCGACGAGTCCGCGCGTGGCATCGGTCAACGGTGTCGCCAGCACGATCACGTCGTATTCGCCTGCATACGTCGGCAATTGTCGGACGTTTCGGATTCGCGAGAACTCCGCATCGCCCGCCCGCTCGGACGTTGCGGCGGCGTCGACACGCATCCCGAGCGCGCCGAGTACCCGGGCAATCTCGCGTCCGATGGAACCGGGACCGACGACGAGAGCGGCGCGACCATGAATTCCGCTGGTGACTCTGTGCTCCCAGACTCGATCGCGCTGCCGAGCAAGCGCGCGGGGCAGCTTCTTGACCGACGCCAGAATGCCGGCTGCGACATACTCGGCGATGGCCCGGTCGAGGATTCCGCCGGAGTTCGTCAGCATCCACGGGCCCTCGCGCAGAACCGGATCCAGCAGTCGATCGACGCCGGCGCTCGACGCGTGGATCCAGCGAAGGTTCTCGGCATCGGGCCAGACGGACCGCAGATCGGCGGTCTCGAAGGTCCGAAACAGCAGCACCTCGGCCCACGACACGACATCGGCGAGTTCATCCGTCGAGCAGCGTCGGAAGTCGACTCCATCGATCGTGGGAAAGGACCTTCGGTCCGAACCACTCTCGACCACAAGCACGTTCACCACAGGACTCGCCACCTCCGTACCATGACACCGTGCTCACCGTAGAACTCGCATCTGCCGCCGACGCGGCAACGATACTCGGCCTCCGGCACGCAGCCGAGGACTGGCTGTTCGCTCGCGGCATCGATCAGTGGACGCCACGCGAGGTGCCCCTCACCACGGTCGCTGCGCAGATCGAGGCAGGAGAGTTCCACGTCGCCCGACGCGATCCCCGCGGCCCGATAGTCGCAGCACTACGCTTGATCGGATCCGATCCGATCATCTGGACCGAGCGCGACGAACCGGCCTGCTACGTACACGGATTGGTGATCGACAGAAGCGAGGCGGGCACCGGCCTCGGTACGTTGCTGCTCGACTGGGCGTCGGAGCAGACTCGTCGGGCAGGACGCTCGCTGCTGCGTCTGGACTGCGCCGAGACCAACGGTGCGTTGCGCAGTTATTACCTGAACCAGGGGTTCCGCTACGTCGGCCGCCGCGAGTTCGCCGACGGCAGTGCGTGGTTCAGCGTGGCCCTGTTCGAGAAGTCGACCGATCGGTAGTCTCTCGTCCATGGGCGAGAACCGAGATCGTATGCTGCGCGGCGAACTCTACCGAGACAGTGACCCCGACCTGGTGGCGTCCCGGGTGTCGTGCGGGAAGCTGCTCGACCGGTTCAACGCGACCGCGGCAGACCGGAACGCAGAAAGGCGTGAACTGCTCAGCGAGCTGCTCGGATCCATCGGAGAGGATTCGTGGATCATGCCCAGGTTCCAATGCGATTACGGCACATACATTTCCATCGGGTCGAATACTTTCCTCAACTACGACGCAATCCTGCTGGACTGCGCCCCCATCACCATCGGTGACGATGTATCGATCGGGCCACGAGCACAACTGCTGACGGCGCTGCACCCCATGGAGGATCACGAGGCACGCCGAACACGGTGGGAGAGCGCGCTTCCCATCACCATAGGGAACAACGTGTGGCTGGGCGGCGGGGTCATCGTCTGCCCGGGAGTCACGATCGGCGACAACTCGGTGATCGGTGCAGGCAGCGTCGTCACCCGCGACGTGCCGTCGCACACCTTCGCAGCCGGTAACCCGTGTCGGGCAATCCGCGCTCTACCGTGAGATCACGTCGTGCAAGATCTTGTCGGAGTCACCGACGAGCGTGTCGACGGCAATCCTCGCACCCCACCACATCCCCAGCCACCCGATCGCCGCGGCCACGGGAACGGACAGATACGCGAAAGCACCGGGGAGCAGTAGTGCCAGCAGCAGACCGGGCACCACCGATACTGCGAGCACGACCATCGACAGCAGGACCAACGCGAACGACCCTCCGTTGAACGACCCTCGGGTGTTCAGCGAGAAGGCCTTGGTGGGTTCGGGGACCGGATAGGCGGCACGAACCGAGATCACGACGATGAGCCCAGCGCTGACGCCGAGCATCGACAACGTCACCGAGACGGGGACCGCCAGCCGGTCGAGTCCGAGATCGCCGAACACTCGGACGACCGCCGTGGACACGATCGCAAACGGTGCAGCGACCATCAGCCATGCGATCTGTCGACCGCGAACGTCGTCGCGCAGAGCCTGCGGAATCATCACCAGGTGCCACATCGAACCACCGTCGAGGCCGTACAGGTTCGAGCCCGCGCCCATCGCCATGAAGATCACCATCCAGGCACCCCATGCGGCACTGAACGGAATCGAGTCGGTCACCAACGGACCGACGCCTCCGAGCACCGTGAAGATCAGGACCGACAGCAACTGACTTCGACGACGCATATCGCCGCGCCACAGGGACAGCTCGCGCGTCACCACCGCGCCGACACGGGTTGCACGCCAGCCGGTATCGCCGTTGCGGCCGTTCGCTGCCATCTGCTTGCGCGACGCGCCGTACGAGGCGGACACCCGTCCCTCGAAGAGCCGCAGCACAAGTCGCTGCCACGACCACACCAAGACGGCATCGAGCAGCAGCAGTCCCGCCACCGCGCCGATCGCCGTCGGCCAATTACCGTCGAGCGCAGCATCGACTCCGGTGATTCCCCAGCTGAACGGAATCGAATGTGCCAGCGTCAACGGCCATGTCACTTCACCCGACAGCACCCGAGAGAAGTTCTGGGTGATGGGGAACTGCAGGAAGTACAGGCCGCCGAACACCGCACCGAACGCGAGCAGAGCGAACTCTCGACTGCGCCGACTCTTCAACAGCTGAGACATCGCCACGGTGACCACCCTGGACAGCGTCACGAAGAGAACGACGGTCGCAGGCCAGGCCACCAGGGCAAGCGGAAGCGTTGCAAGAGAACGGGACACGGCATAGATCGGAATCGACGCGGTTGCGATGGCCGTCAACGGCACCACCATGCCGTACGCCGACGTGGTCAACAACGCCCGCGCCAGGCGTGCGGGTTCCACCGACAGCATCTGGAAGTGGCGGGGCTGGATGTTGTCGTCGGAGATCCCCGAGAGCACCGGAAACAGTACCCAGCTCAGACCCATCAGTGTCAGCCCGAGGCTCACGGTGCCACCGACCAACACCTGCGAGGCTCCACTGCGCGCAGACAACACACATGCCACGACGGCGAAGACCAGTCCCAACAACCCGAACACGGTCTTGACCACTGCTTGCCCACCCTTGAACTGTCTGCGGTAGAGCGTGATTCGCATCTGCAGCGCGGTGCGACCGAGGGACGTCACGAGCGCATCCAGGACAGACCGTCGGGGTTCTGCTCGCGAGTACCGACGAGGCGAACGAAGGCGTCGTCGAGGCTTCCGCCGGCGCGGACCTCGTCCACCGTTCCCACCGCCACGACCCGACCGCCGGTGATGACGCCGACGTGGGTGCAGAGTTGCTCGACGAGCGCCATCACGTGGCTCGACAGAATCACGGACCCGCCGGACCTGACGAACTGGACCAGAATGTTGCGAATGGTGGTGGAGGAGATGGGGTCGACCGCCTCGAAGGGCTCGTCCAGCACCAGCAGTCGGGGTCCGTGCAGCAGCGCCGAGGCCAGTCCGATCTTCTTGGTCATGCCCGCGGAGTAGTCGGCGATGACGGTTCCCCCGGCGTCGGCGAGATCCAACGCGTTCAACAGCTCGTCTCGACGCTGCGCGATGACGTCCTCGGGCATCGCGCGCAGTCGTCCGAAATACGTCAGGAGCTCGTGGCCGGTGAACTGGGATGGCAGAGCCAGCCCGTCGGGCAGTACTCCGAGTAGCTCTTTCGCGGCGATGGGATCGGCCCAGACGTCTCGTCCGAACACCAGACTTCGTCCGTACTGTGGCCTGAGCAGACCGACCGCCATGGACAGACACGTCGTCTTTCCTGCGCCGTTCGGGCCGACGAGGCCGAACATCGACCCGGGTGGAACCATCAGCGACAGGTCGTCGACTGCAACCTTGGGGCCGAAGGCCATGCAGAGGTGCTCGATCAGCAGGGCAGCAGAATTCGTTTGCACGGGTAACAGACTAACCGGTATGGGCGGGTTCGTCATCCGGTACGAATCGCCCGTCCCGGTACCATCTGGGCATGAATCGCACGGCAGTGGTCACCGGAGCTTCGTCGGGTATCGGACGCGCAGTTGCGCAGGCGCTCGTCGCCCGGGGCTATCGAGTGATCGGCACCTCCCGCAATCCGGCCTCGATGACCGACGCGCAACGCGCCACCGGCGTCGAGTATCGCGCCCTCGACCTCACCGATGCCGACTCGATCCGCACCTTCGTCACCGATCTCGGTGACGTCGACGTCCTGGTCAACAATGCCGGTGAGAGTCAGTCCGGGCCGTTCGAGGAGCTGCCGACCGATGCCATCGAGCGGCTCTTCCAGTTGAACGTCTTCGGCGCAGTGACGCTGTCGCAGGGCGTCATTCCCGGTATGCGCGAGCGTGGATACGGGCGCATCGTGATGGTCGGATCGATGCTGGCGAGCTTCCCGCTCGCCTACCGCTCGTCCTACGCCTCGACGAAGGCCGCCATCAAGGGCTTCTCCGACGCGGCGCGCCTGGAACTCTCACCCTTCGGCGTGTGGATGACCACCGTCGAGCCGGGATCGATCAACACCGGGATCAGCGAGCGCCGAACCAAGTACATCGCGGCGGATTCGGTACACCGAGACGACTTCCACACCGCGATCTCGTCCCTGGATCGCAAGGAAGGAAACGGCATCTCCGCCGAGGAAGTTGCGGAGGTGGTGCTGAAGGCCATCGAGGCCGACGAGCCGAAACCGTTGTACGCCAGGGGAAGCAACGCGCCGGTCGTGTTCATGGCGCGGCGGTTGCTCCCGGCGACCTTCATGGAGAAGACAATTGCGAAGATGTTCGGCCTGAAGCGGTAGCCGAGGTCACCCGGCGATCGCGGCGTGCATCTCCCACACGATCACTTCGGCTCCGGTGGCGGTGCTCAGCTTCTGCCCGCCGCCTCCGGAGATCCGTACGGCATCACCCTCGGCGAGTACACCGACACCTTCTAGCATCGCTTCCCCCTCGGCGACGAAGATGTGCACGAACGGCGCGTCGGGAACATCGACTGCGGCTTGACCGGGTTGCAGGCGTGCGGCGTGCATGGCGGCGTACTTGTTCTTGATTCGGACCGCCGCGTGGTCGGCGTGACGAGCCATCCCTGATGCCACGGGAACCAAGCCACCACTGAGCAATTCGCTGTCGATCTCGAGCTGTTCGTAGCCCGGGGTGATGCCCTGTTCGTCCGGGACGACCCACATCTGGACGAATCGAACCGGATCTCCGTGCTTGCCCGAGTACGTGCCGGCGGTCTCACCGAGTCGCCACGAGTCGTTCTTCTCCGAGTGCAGGATTCCCGTGCCTGCGCTCATGCGCTGCGCGAGACCGGGGTAGATGACGCCGGAATGGCCCATCGAATCCTGGTGCACCAGTGAACCCTGCAGAACCCAGGTCACGATTTCCATGTCACGGTGTGGGTGGGTGTCGAATCCCTGCCCGGGGGTGACGATGTCGTCGTTGTTGACCATCAGGACGCCGTGGTGGGTGTTGGCACGATCGAAGTGGTTGCCGAAAGAGAAGGAGTGCTTGGAGTCGAGCCAGCCGATCCGCGTCTTGAAACGGTCGTCGGCTCGCCGGACGTCGAGTTGAGCTGCTGCAGAGGTCATTACGTGTGCCCTCGAATCTTCGAGTGAGTGGATGACTACAGAACGTGCGTGCCGTACATCTCACCGAGTGGATCGGCGATCAGCTCGAGGCGCGCACCATCGGGGTCACGGAAGTACAGCGAGACCTCGCTGTGCTCGATCAGTTCGACTCCGGCGTCGATCAGCTTGGTACGCAGGTGTTCCCACCTGGTGGGCTCGACACTGATCGCCACGTGATGGAGGCCGCCGAGCACCTCTGCATACGGTCCGACGTCGAGTCCGGGAAAGTCGAAGAATGCCAACAGGTTGCTGTTGCCGATATCGAAGAAGAAGTGCGAAGAGCCTGGGTAGTCACGGTTCTCGATGAGCTCGGTGAGCGGGAACTCGAGTACGTCCTGATAGAAGCGAACCGTCGCTTCGACGTCGCTGCTGACCAACGCGGTGTGATGGAGTCCGCGGGCCGAGGAAGCAGGCCGCTCGCCTGCCGGCTTCAGGTGCTGGGCGCGGATGCGGTCACGCTCGATGGTGTGCTGATCTGCCTCGGTCATTGCTCTACCCTTCGGTCAAGTAGTTGCTTCGTCAACTACCAAGAACAGTACACCGAGTAGTTGCGTTGTCAACTACTATGGGTTCATGGAATCCCCACGGTGGCTCGGCCAGGACGAACAGCTGGCCTGGCGCGCATACCTCGACGCGACGCGGCTGCTGCTTCGAGATCTCGACAACCAGCTCACGCGTGACTCCGGTATCTCGTTCACCGACTTCGAGCTGCTGGTGGTGCTCTCCGAAGCGCCCGATCGCCGACGCCGCATGAGCGAACTCGCCGACGCCGTCACCACGACGCGCAGCGGCGTGACGAGGGCCATCAGCCGGTTGGTCGAGTGCGGTTGGGTTCGGCGCGTCAAATGCGACGACGACAAACGGGGCATGTCCGCCGAACTCACCGAGGCCGGCCTCAGCACGCTCGCCGAGGCCAGTCCAGGGCACGCCGCAGCGGTACGGGAGAACATGTTCGACCTGGTGGACCCGAAGGATCTCGCGGCCCTCACCCGCACCTTCTCGGCAATGCGGAACCACGCGTCGTGACCCTCACGTACATTCCCGGCGAGCAGCGGCACCACTGGTGGAACGAATGGCTCGACTCCAAACAGTCCTTCCCCGCCACCGGCAACTACGACCTGGCGGCGAACGCGCACGGGCTGCTGATGGTGCACAACGAGGACACCGTCTTTCCCGGTGAAGGGTTCGACTCGCACGAGCACCGGAACATGGAGATCCTCACCTGGGTGCTCGACGGCACGCTCGAACACACCGATTCCGAGGGCAACAGCGGGCTGATCCGCCCCGGGCTGATCCAACGCATGAGTGCGGGCACCGGCATTCGCCACACCGAACGCAACGCGTCGAGCCTGACCAGCCGCGACAAGCTCCGCGTCGTGCAGATGTGGATTCCGCCGGATGCCGACGGACGGGTGCCCTCGTACGACGAACTGGACGTGCGCGACGAGTTGGCATCCGGCGAGCTGGTCTGTGTGGCATCGGGAATGCCCGACCGAAACGGAATACGCATCGGCAATCGCTTTGCGGCACTGCATGTTGCGCGACTCCAGCCGGGACAGTCGATCACCGTTCCCGACGCGCCGTTCGGTCACGTCTTCGTTGCCGACGGTTCGGCGACGTTCGAGGACATCGGCGATCTCGCCCAAGGTGACGCGGTGCGACTGACCTCCACCGGCGGACACCGTGTGACAGCATCGACCGCGAGCGAAATCATGATCTGGGAAATGCACGCCACCTTCGCCTGAGGGAGTTTCGACCATGCCGACCATCGCCACCGACGATGCCGTCACCCTGAACTACCTCGACGAGGGCGCAGGCCCTGTCGTGGTCCTCATCGCCGGGTTCTGCGCGCCGGCGACCACCTGGGTGCTGCAGCAGAAAGCGTTGGTGAATGCCGGATATCGCGTTCTGGCGCTCGATCGACGAGGACACGGTGCCTCGGAGGCACCGACACACGGGGCGTCCATGGAACGGCACGGACGCGATGTGGCCAACTTCCTGGCGGCCGTGGGCGTCACGGACGTCGTCCTGATCGGCGGTTCGATGGGGGCGAGCACCGTCTGGTCGTACATCTCGCAATTCGGCACCGAGCACGTGCGAGCCATCGTGTCGGTCGATCAGACTCCGAAGATGGTGAACAGCTCCGACTGGAAGAACGGCTTCTACGGTCTCACCGAAGTGAACCGAACGACATTCTTCGACAACGGGATACCCGATACCGGACACGGCCTGCCCAAGTGGAAGTCCGTGCCGTCGCTGCTGAAGCTCGTGCTCGAACTACGTGCGATTCCGAAGATTGCATCGCCCGACACCCCGCCGATGAAGGCTCTGCTGGCCGATCATGCTGCGCAGGACTGGCGCTCGACCATCGCGGGCACCGACAAGCCGTACCTGATGGTCGCCGGGCGCGACAGCCAGTTCTGGCCTGCGGCACACGCTTCCGAGAGCGTCTCAGGCAATTCACACGGTCGATCGGTAGTGCTGGACAAGTGCGGTCACGCCGCGAACATGGACCGGCCGAAAGAGTTCAACGCGGCGATGCTGGAGTTCCTCGACTCGATCGAGTGAGGTCACGGCTGCCTGTGCCCATCCAACGCCTGCGCGCAGGCAACCAGATTGCGATGCAACACTTCTCGCTCCTGAGTGGAGAGCGATGCGATCATGTCACGTTCGACGTCGGCCACGGCGGCCGACGCTTGCCGCAGTCGTTCGATTCCCCGTGCCGTCACGTGCAGGCGTTGATCTCGACCGGTGCCCTCGATCTCCACCAGGCCGTCTCGCGTGAGCCCGGCCAGCAGCTGATGGGTGGCCTGCCTGCTGACGAACACCGCGCGAGCGAGCTCGGCGTTGGACAATCCCGGCTTGTGCGCGAGGAGTTCGAGGCTGGAGTACTGCGAGACGGTGATGTCGAGTTCGCGTAGGCGATCGTCCATCGCCGAACGCAGGGCGGATGTGGCCCGCTTGAGGGCGTAGCCGATCGAGGTGTCGAGGTCCACTTGACTCATGTCAACATCTTGACATACCTTTGTCTCGTCAAGTTCTTGACAACCCGACGAAAGGATCCACCATGACCACCGCTACCGTCTCCGGACCGAGCTTCCTCTCCTTGCAAGTACGCGACCTCGCCGCCAGCGCAGACTTCTACGAAAGCCGGCTCGGCCTGGTCCGCGCACCCCAGACACCCCCCGGAGCGGTGGTGTTCACAACCTCGCCCATCCCGTTCGCCGTCCGAAACCCAGCTCCCGGAACCGATCTCGACAGCGGACAGGCGGGACTCGGAGTCGCACTGTGGCTCGTCTGCGACGACGCCGAGGCGCTGCACGAGTCACTGGTCGCCGCCGGCGTGACCATCCTGACCGCACCTTTCGACGGCCCCTTCGGAAAGACCTTCGTCCTGCAAGACCCGGACGGATATGCCGTGACCGTGCATAGCAGCTAGTTCCGAAAGAACTATTGCGAAATATTTCTTTCGGGTTATGGTTGTCGCATGAGCCCACCACCTCCCGACCGGATGCCCCGGAAGCTGACGGACATGTCCGAGCTCAAGGCGCTGACGCATCCCATTCGACTGCGCATGCTGTACGCGTTGCGGGCCAACAAGTCGATGACGGCAACCCAGCTGGGCGATCTGGTGGACGAGTCACCCGCCTCGATGAGCTATCACCTGCGCAAACTCGCCGAGCACGGGTTCGTCAAGGAAATCGAGAACGGATCGGACAAGCGTCAGCGCTGGTGGTCGGAGGCCAACGAGAACGGGTTCAGCTGGTCGGAGAACGACTTCTCGGACTCACCCGAGTCGTTGTCGGTTGCCAAGGCGTCCAAAGAATCCTGGTTGGCGCACCAGTGGTCTCGGTTGCGCAACTTCGATCGAACATCCGAGTCCTGGGGGCCGGAGTGGGTATCGGCTGCCTTCAGCACCGACAACGTCGTGCGACTGACAGCGAGCGAAACCGCCGAGATGGACGTGGAATTACGTGCCGTCGTGGACAAGTGGCGTCGACACGGAGAGAACGCGACCTCGGGGGAGCGTGAGCACGTCATGGTCCTGATGCACGGATTCCCCACGACACCATAGGAGTTGGCATGTATCCGATCGATCCGCACACGTATCTCTTCATGGTCAAGCAGGATCGCGATCGACATCTGCTTCTGGCCGAGCGCCGCAGACTCGCTGCTGCGCAAAAACGCCTCCGCCGAGACGAACTCCGCGTTCAGAGGGCGTGGGACGAATTGACGGCATCGCTCGCCGATGTCTCCATGTCCGAGCGACGGGTACTAGAGCTGGCTCGTCGGTGACGAGAGCTGCCACTACTTCGCGGCAGCCCGCTTGGCGAGCGTCTTCGAGATCCCCAGCTGCGCAACCACGATGATGCAACCGACGATCGCGCCGATGACCGCCGACGCGAGCGTGTTGACGATCCACGCCAGCACTCCGCCGATGCCGGCGACGCCGCGCACCGCTTCTTCGCCGTGGTGGACGAGTTCGTAGATGGGATGGAATCCGAGCTCGTCGATGCCGACGAGCAGGATGTGTCCACCGACCCACAGCATCGCTGCGGTGCCGACGACCGAGAGCACCGACATGACCTTGGGCATCGCCTTGACCAGACCACGGCCGAACTTCTCGACGAACCCGGTGGACCCCTCGGCCAGTTTCAGACCGATGTCGTCCATCTTGACGATCAGCGCGACGACTCCGTAGACCACGATCGTGATTACCACGGCGACGACCGCGAGGATGATCAATCGACTCCAGAAGCCCTCACCGGCAATGGTGTCCAACGCGATGACCATGATCTCGGCGGACAGAATGAGGTCGGTACGCACTGCGCCGGAGACCACGGTGTCCTCGTCGCGTGGCTCGTCCTCGGCGGCGGCGTGATGGTCGCCGTGGCCGAACAGTGCGCCCCAGATCTTGTGCGCCGCCTCGTAGCTGAGGTAGCAGCCGCCGAGCATCAGAATGGGCGTCAACAGCCACGGCACGAACTGACTGAGAAGCAACGCGATCGGCAGGATGATCAGCAGCTTGTTCCGCAGCGAACCCACGGCGATGCGTTTGATGATCGGCAGTTCGCGCTCCGCCGCGAGTCCGCGGACGTATTGCGGCGTCACCGCGGCGTCGTCGATCACGACACCCGCTGCCTTCGCCGTCGCCTTACCGGTCGCTGCACCGACATCATCGATGGATGCAGCTGCCAGACGAGCCAGCGCTGCCACGTCGTCGAGCAGGGCTACGAGTCCGCCGGCCATCACAAACCTCCGCTTCGATACGAGAACACCGCTGGGCTCCTCATGATGCGAGCCCTTGGAACCCTACCGTCCGCAGGTGGTCTGTGATCGCCGTCCGGCCCCTCCTGGTTGCTACGCGATCTTGCGCTCCTGCTCGGCCTCGACGACCTTCGCGGGCGGCAATCCGATGCTCGGGTCGTGTCCTCGGAAATTCTTCAGCCACCAGCTCCAATCCTCGGGCACCAGCGAGAACGGGTCACCATGGCCGAGCTCGCGTGCAGCCCACACCGGCCAGTGCGGGTTGGCCAACGCCGGACGACCGAGCAACACCACGTCGATCTTGCCCTCGCGGATCACGGCGTCCGCATTTTCCGGAACGCCCAGATTCCAGCTGCAGGTCACCGGGATATCCAGCTCACGCTTGACCCGTGCAGCCCGCTCGACCATGAACCCCATGTCGCCGAACGGCGGGTCCACCATGTCGTCGGTGTTGAAGCCGAGGCTGACATCGGCCATGTCCAGGCCGTGTTCCTTCATCCACCCGATCGCGACCATGGATTCGTCGAACTGAACCCCGTCGGGGTGGTGGTCGTCCGAGCCCAATCGCATGGTGAGCGGGAACTTCTCGGGCCACACCTCGCGCACCGCGTCGAGTGCCTCGAGGTGGAACCGGGCCCGGTTCTCCAGGCTGCCGCCGTACTGATCGGTGCGCTGATTGGCCAGCGGGGAGAAGAAGCTGGCACCGAGATAGCCATGGGCGTAATGCATCTCGAGCCACTCGTACCCCGCCTCCGCCGCTCGGACGGCTGCGTCGGCGTAGCTCTGGTGGATGGCCTTGATCTCGGGCACGGTGAGTTCGTGGACGGGGAACGAGTGGTCGCCGCCGTAGGGAATCGCCGACGGCGCAACACATTCCCAACCGTCGGGATGGTCTGCCGGAAGCTGGTGTCCGCCCTGCCACGGTGGCACTTCACTGCCTTTGCGTCCGGTGTGACCCAACTGAATCGCCGGGACCGAACCCATCTGCTTGATCATCGCCGTCACGCGAGCGTGACCCTCGATCTGATCGTCGTCGTAGATTCCGGCGCACCCGGGAGTGGTGCGTCCGTCGGGCGTGATCGCAACCTGTTCCGGGAACACCATCCCGAAACCACCGGCTGCGCGCGCACCCAGATACATGAGGTGAAAGTCGTTCATCTTTCCGTCGACGGCGCGGTACATCGTCATCGGCGACATGGCGATGCGGTTTCGAAGCGTTACACCTTTGAGCGTGAACGGGCTGAAGAGATCCGGCATGACAATGGTCCTTTCCCTGGGTAGAACCACCTCATCACCTGGCACGTTTCGACCGACTACATCGATGCTGCACATCGGTGACAGTTTTCTCACCGTCCATCCGACCCGAGTGTGAGGCCCGATGTATGGTTTTCTATACGTATAGTGAGCTATACCTAGAATCGGAGCATTCACATGGCACTCAGATGGGTATCGGTCGCCGCAATCGGCCTCGCAACCGCGTCGGCAACGGCATTGCTGGCCTGGCTGGTATCGCCCGTCGCACCGGGGATCGCGGCGGTGGTGTTCGGGTTCACCGCCCTCCCGTTCGGGGCGATGCTGGGCTGGATACTGATCATCGCACCGGTCACTGCCGACCAGACCTACACTTCGGGTGACAGCGTCGAGAGCCATTGGACGACATCGGCGTCCAGCGGTACCGCCACCGATCTCGTGACCGTCCTCGGCCTGACTCTGGCCGTGGTAGCCATCACCCGCGTCGACCCCCCGGCGACCCTGCTGCTGACGGGCCTGTTGTTGGCTGCGTTCGCGTCGTTCACCGCGCGGTATGCCCTCGCGCGACACCGAGCCCTGTCCGTGTGAAGAACAGTGTTCGACGGCGTCGCACCGAAAAGGGATGGTCGCAGAGCGAACTGGCCGAACGGATCGACGTCACCCGTCTGACGATCATCTCCATCGAGAAGGAGCGATTCGACCCGAGCCTGCCCGTCGCCTTCCGCCTCGCCGCGGCATTCGACTGCACCATCGAGGAGCTCTTCGTACCGGATCCGACCTGAGGTCAGTTCACGAGGCCCTCGCTCTGCAGCCACTCGTATGCGACATCCGACGGATCCTCACCTTCGATATCGACTCGCCCGTTCAGCTCCTGCATCAGGTCGTCGGTCAAACGCCCCGATACCACCGCCAGCAGGTCGGCGATCTCGGGATGCTGCTCCAGCACCACGTTGCGTACTACAGCGGTGCCGCTGTACGGCAAGAAGAATGCACGATCGTCCTGCAGCACAGTCAGATTCAGGTTCTTGATCCGGCCGTCGGTGGTATAGACCATACCGAAATTGCAGGGCGAACTGTCTGCGGTCGAGGTGTAGACGACACCGGCGTCCATGCGGGTGACATTGCTCGACGGTACCCCGCCCGGCGCGTTCAGCCCGATCCCGTATGTATCGAGCATCGGACCGAAACCGTCCGAACGAGAAAAGAATTCGTCATCGACGCAGAAGGTTCGGTCGGCTTCCGGAAGCTTCGCGACATCGGACAGCGTGGTGACGCCGAGTCGCTCGGCGGTCGCAGCAGATGCCGCGAAGGCGTACGTGTCGTTGAAGTTGGCCGGAGGTAGCCAGTCGAGGTCGTACTCACTCTTCTCGATGTCACGAACGCGCTCCCACAGCTCCTGCGGATCACTGATCGTCTCGGTCTGGCTGTGATAGTTGACCCAGCCGGTGCCGGTGTACTCCCAGAGGATGTCGGCGTCGCCGTTGAGCTGCGCCTGTCTCGACGACGCCGACCCCGGTGCACCGGTCAGGTCGGTAACCTTCGCGCCCGCAGCGGCAAGGTATGTGGCCGTGATCTTCCCGAGGAGCACGCCCTCCGTGAAACTCTTGCTCGTTACCACCAGAGACGCGCCGTCGAGCGGCCTCGTGCCGTCCGCAAGCGTAGTGCTCTCGAACGTTCCCGACGAGCTCACCAAACCGCAGCTCGCTATCGAGCCGGCAAGCGCCACAACTCCAGCGGCGGCGAACAGACGGCGAATCATGCCACTCCTCTTGGGGTCGCGAACAATTCGACCACACGGCCGAGCCAGTCGATGATCAGTGCCAGCAGTGCAACGAGAACAGCACCGGATATGAGCAACTTCGGCAAGAAGAGCGTTGTGCCCGTCGTGATGAGCGTGCCGAGGCTGGACGCTCCGACGAACGTGCTCAGCGTGGCAGTTCCGACCAGGATGACCAGCGCGGTGCGCACGCCGTTGAGGATCACCGGCACCGCCAGGGGAAGTTCCACCTGCACCAGGGTGCGGATCCCGGAGAACCCGATCCCGCGGGCCGCCTCGATCGTTCGCTGATCGACCTGCTGTATCCCGACGATGGTGTTCTGAAGGATCGGCAGAATTGCGTAGACGACCAATCCCACTACCGCGGTACGGAACCCGGTACCGAGCCACATCGTGAGCAGCACGATCAGGCCCACCGCCGGTGCTGCTTGGCCGATATTGGCGAAGTTGACCGCAACAGGCCGGAACTTCCGTGCCCTGTCCCGAGTGAGCAGGATGCCCAACGGAATTGCGATCACAACGACGATCACCGTGGCCGTCAAGGTCAGGACGATGTGATCGACGATCGTCGTCTTCAGGTTGTCCCAGCCGAGCGACGCCTGTTCCGTGGTGGTCAGCGACGTCGATCGGTACCACAGTATGTAGCCGAGTCCGAGTATCACGATGAGGAGCGGCTCGAACCACACATCCAACGGGGCACGGCGCAGTCGATTCATGTTGCTGTGCCCTCTGTATGGGCCGAGTACGTGACGTGACCGTCGCCGGATCGAGCGTCCGAGAGCTGGCCCCGAATGACGACCATGACGGTGGCAATGGTCAACGCGCCGGTCACGGCACCTCGGCCGTCGGTGACAAGAACGCCACCCTGACTGGCGGCCAACATCGAATCCAGGGCGTCGTTGAGCGTCGACGACGGCGCGACGCTGGGCAGCCGCGCGTCGACGTAGTCGGTGATGCGGTCCTTGGTGGCAACTTCTTCCAGTGACGGCCATGCTCGCGGCCGACCGTGCTCGTCGATGACGACAATCCAGGTGGCCCCCTGCGCTCGTGCGCGCGCGATGACTTCCTGCGAGCTGTCGCCGACCTTGGCCGTGACCACCGAATCGTGTTCGACATCTTTGACCCGGGACAAAGTCAGGTGCGCAAGCGTGGCCCCGGAGCCGATGAATTCCTCGACGAACGGACTGGCCGGCTTGGCCAGGATCTCTTCAGGCGTCGCGTACTGCTCGATACGACCGCCCTCGGACAGAATCAACACCTTGTCGCCCAGCTTCGTCGCTTCCTCGAAGTCGTGAGTGACGATGACGATGGTCTTCGCGAGCTCGTGCTGGATGGCAATGAGGCTGTCCTGCAGCCGAACCCTGGTGATCGGATCCACTGCGCCGAAGGGCTCGTCCATCAACAGAACCGGCGGATCGGCAGCGAGCGCTCGCGCCACACCCACTCGCTGCTGCTGCCCGCCCGACATGTCCTTGGGTAGGCGATCACGGAAGTCGGGGACGTCGAGCCCGACCAGATCGAGCAGGTAGTCGGTTCTCTCCTCGATCTTCTTCGCGTCCCAACCCAGGACGCGCGGAATGGCTCCGACGTTCTTGGCGACCGACCAGTGTGGGAAGAGTCCGCCGGATTGAATGACGTACCCGATGGACTGGCGAAGCTTGTCCGGATCCTCGCCCGTCACGTCACGGTCACCGATGAAGATACGGCCCTCGGTCGGTTCGATCAGTCGGTTGATCATCTTCAGCGTCGTCGTCTTGCCGCAGCCGGACGGTCCCACGAACGCCACGATATGGCCGGCCTCGATCTCGAGGTCGATCTTCTGCACCGCCGGCTTGTTCTGACCCTTGTACTGCTTGACCACACCGTCGAGGCGGATGGATGCACCGGTGACCGTCGGTCCGCCGGTCGTGTTGTCCGTCATGACAATCCCTTCGAGATGGTGAGGCGCCCGAGGAGGACGAGCAGGGCGTCGAACAACAAGGCGATGACGACGATGAGAACAGTTCCGGTCACTGCCATCTCGACGGAATTGGTTCCGCCGAGTCTCGACAGTCCGTTGAAGATCAGTGAGCCGAGTCCGGGACCGAGCACGTACGCGACGATTGCGGCGACACCGACCACCATCTGCGTGGAGACTCGTATACCGGTGAGGATGACGGGCCATGCCATGGGCAACGAGACCGACACCAGAATCCTGCTACGGGACAACCCGATTCCCCTGGCCGATTCGATCACGGTGTCGGGGACACCGCGCAGTCCGACGATGGCGTTTCCGATGACGGGCATGGCTGCAAAGAACGCGAGCATGATGAACGACGGCACCACTCCCAGTCCGAACGGCACGATGAGCAGCGCCAGTAACGCCAGAGAGGGAATGGTCAACGCCACTCGGCTGGTCGTGAGCGTCAATGCCGAGAACAGCGGTAGCCGATGCACGGCGATGGCCACAGCCACCGCGACGACTGTACCCACCAAGACCGTCTGAAAAGCCAGCGACGCATGTTGATAAGTCAGGAACGCAAGGGTTTCACCTCGCCCCTGTATGTAGCCCCATAGATCCACGAATTCCCTCTCGCCCGGCAGATCGGACGACGAGCGTAACCCGCATTTCCCGGGCCGAGTCGGGAAATAGCACCGGGCCACCGGGCACCAAAGGGCTTGTAGGACAGCGATCAGTGGCCTTATCTGCGTGAACGAGCCCACCCACGACCCGGCATCGACTTAAAATCAGCTCGAGCAGAAGTCTTACTGCGAATACGAGCTCATGAAGTTACCGAGCCGCTCCAGCGCCGTTGCGAGATCGTCCACGTTGGGCAAGGTCACGAGCCGGAAGTGATCGGGCACATCCCAATTGAAGGCGCGGCCGTGGCTGACGAGGATCTTCTCGGATTCGAGGAGGTCGAGTACGAATTTCTCGTCGTCGACGATCCCGAAGCGGTCGGTGTCGAGCTTGGGGAACATGTACAGCGCACCCGCTGCCTGCACGCAGCTGATTCCGTCGATCGAGTTGAGCATGCGATGCGCGAGGTCACGTTGCGCGGTCAGCCTGCCCGCCGGAAGAAGGAGATCTTCGATCGACTGCCTGCCGCCGAGCGCAGTCTGTATCGCGTGTTGCGCCGGCACATTCGCGCACATCCGCATGTTGGACAGCAGGGTGATGCCCTCGATGAAGCTCGCCGCGCGTCGACGCGGACCGGTGATCGCCAGCCATCCCGCCCGAAATCCGCATACCCGGTACGCCTTCGAGAGGCCCGAGTAGGTCAGGCACAGAACATCTTTGCCCGTCAGTGTCGCGAGATTGATCATCTCCGCACCGTCGTAGACGATCTTCTCGTAGATCTCGTCGGCCAGCAGAATCAGATCGTGCTTGCGGGCCAGATCGACGAATCGCTGCAGTGCCTCGCGTGGATACACAGCCCCCGTCGGGTTGTTGGGATTGATCACCACGATCGCGCGGGTGCGGGGTGTGATCTTGGCTTCGAGGTCCTCGAAGTCCGGGGCCCAATCCTGGCTTTCGTCGGCCAGATAATGGACGGGTATGCCTCCGGCCAGGGCCACCGAGCCGGTCCACAGCGGATAGTCGGGCGACGGGATCAATATTTCGTCTTCCTGGTTGCACAGGGCCTGCATCGTCATGGTGATCAATTCCGATACCCCGTTGCCGAGGTAGACGTCACCGACATCGAGATCGGTCAGGCCTTTGGTCTGGTAATACTGGACCACCGCTGTGCGGGCGGAGAACAGGCCCCGGGAGTCCGAATAGCCCTGTGCGGTGGGAAGGTTGCGGATCATCGCCATCATGATCTCGTCCGGTGCCTCGAAACCGAACGGGGCAGGATTGCCGACGTTCAGCCGCAGGATCGTGTGCCCCTGCTCCTCGAGTTCTTCGGTCTTGTCCAGAATGCGTCCACGAATGTCGTAGCGCACGTTCTCGAGCTTGCGCGCCTGATCGATCGATTTCGTCATTTCGAAAACTCCTCCCGCCGAACGGTCGGCGACATCCGGGTCCGGACCGCCACTGTTGCACACACGATGACCGCCGCTCCACCCACGAGCACCGGCCACGTCAAGCCCTCGCGCAGGATGATCGCGGCCCAGCAGATGGTCAGCACAGGTTGGATCAACTGGACCTGGCTGACGCTGGACATCGGACCGATCGCCAGTCCCCGGTACCAGGCGAAGAACCCGAGGTACATGCTCACCACCGCCAGGTAGCCGAAGGCCACCCACTCGGATGCCCCTGCTGTCGACGGCTGCTGCCACCACGCGAACGCTGCCAACGCGCCGGTGACCGGTACGGACACGACCAGCGCCCACGACACCGTCTGCCACGCACCGAGTTCTCGCGACAACAGGCCGCCCTCGGCGTATCCCACCGCTGCGGCGACCACTGCGCCGAGCAGCAACAGGTCCGACCACTGCAACCCCGTCGACTGTCCGCCTTGTACGGCGGCGAACCCGACCGCGACGGCGGCACCCACGCCTGCGACCACCCAGAACATCGGCCGGACCGGTTGCCGTTCGCGGATGATCGCAGTGGCGGCGGTGGCGGCCGGGAGCAACGCGATGACGACGGCGCTGTGTCCCGCCGATGCAGTGGTGAGGGCGTACGAGGTGAGCACCGGGAAGCCGATGACAACACCGGCTGCGATCACCGCGAGCCGAATCCACTGCCGCCCCTTCGGGAGTCGTTGCCCGGTGGCGGCGAGCGCTACCGCAGCCAGTGCGGCGGCGACCACAGCGCGACCGCAGCCGACGAAGAGCGGGGACAGGCCACCGGTGACGGCGACGCGGGTCAGCGGCACCGTGAACGAGAACGCCGTGACGCCCGCCAGGCCCCAGAGCAGTCCGGCGCGGGATAGCAGACCCGTCCCAGACCGAGTAGCGCTACTATGCTGTGTCATGTCCGACGATAGCAGTTCCCGGATCGTGTCTGCACTGAGAACCTGGATTGCGACCGCGCCACCGGAAGCCCGGCTGCCGTCCACCCGCGCCCTGGTCGCCGAGCATTCGGCAAGCCCGGTCACGGTACAGAAGGCTCTCCGCACGCTCATCGCGCAAGGCGTCATCGAAAGCAGGCCTGGCGTCGGCACATTCGTCAGGACGGTGCGTACGGCCCGCCCCAACGATTACGGGTGGCAGACTGCAGCGCTGGGAGCGCCGGACAATCGCCTGCAACTTCCGGCGGCTCTGCAGTCGACATCGAGCGACGTGATTGCACTGCACTCGGGCTATCCGGCTCGGGAGTTGTTGCCGGAGCGTCTCGTTCACGCGGCCTTCACTCGGGCGTCCCGCACCGACGCGGTGATCGCTCGGCCACCCACCGCCGGACTGCCGGAATTGCGGGCATGGTTCGCAGCCGAGTTGGGGGCGTCGACACCGTTGGGTATCACGCCACCGTCGGCCAGTGACGTCGTCATCATTCCCGGCAGCCAGACCGGACTCAGCACTGCATTTCGGGCGCTTGTCGGTGCCGGTCGGCCGTTGCTCATGGAGTCCCCGACGTACTGGGGCGCGATCCTTGCCGCCACCCAGGCAGGTGTCCGCGTCGTACCGATACCCAGCGGCGTCGACGGTCCGGACCCCGACGCGCTCGCCCGGGCATTCGCGCACACCGGAGCTCGGGCGTTCTATGCCCAACCGACATTCGCCAGCCCCACCGGTGCACAGTGGTCGCCCGCATTGTCCGAGCAGGTCCTCGCCACTGTTCGACACCACGGCGCGTTTCTGATCGAGGACGACTCGGCCCACGATTTCGGCATCACCTCGGAGCCGAGTCCGCTGGCTGCACGAGACGACGCCGGGCATGTCGTGTACCTTCGCTCACTCACCAAGACGGTGTCGCCCTCGGTTCGCCTGGCAGGCCTGATCGCTCGCGGGC
Organism: Rhodococcus sp. 15-2388-1-1a; assembly: GCF_002259145.1. NCBI lineage: Bacteria > Bacillati > Actinomycetota > Actinomycetes > Mycobacteriales > Nocardiaceae > Rhodococcus > Rhodococcus sp. 15-2388-1-1a. Next base: position 175,734 of record NZ_NPFP01000015.1, read on the forward strand.
CCGCACACGAGCGCATCCTCGCCGATACGGGAGCCGAATCGATGTATGTCAGCGGGATTCTGCAGTCCGTCGCCTTGGACGTCGTCACTCAACCCGCTTGGCGAACTCATCTGCGGCGGCTGCGCACTCAGTTGGCTTCACGTCGAGACCTGTTGGCGAACAGCCTCATCGAGTTCGCACCCCGAGGGCATCTCGATGCGGTGCCGCGCGGTGGACTCAATCTCTGGATGCGCCTGCGCGACGACTCCGATCTGGAACATGTTGTGCAGGAATGCAAGTCGGCGGGTGTGATCGTCGGGGCCGGCGACGACTACTTTCCCGCCGAACCCGCCGGAAAATACCTTCGACTCAACTACGCGGGCCCCGACCCCGGAGAGTTCGCCGATGCGGCACGCACGATCGGGTCGATCATCTGAGAGCGTTCGAGGCATCGACGGCAAACGTCGACTTCCGACCCCACACGAACCAGACCAGGGGACCGAGGAACGGGAACGCCAGTACGACGAAGATCCACACGGCCCGGCCTGCGACCGTGTAGTTGGGCGAGCCGATGATGCTGACCAGCGCAGCAACGAACAGTACGACCGCGCCGAGCACCGCCAGCAGAACGACGGTTCCCAAACCCCACCCCAGCACCTGTTCGGTGGTGGACGGTTGCTGAGACAGAAGTGTTGCGGCGTGCATGACGGTTCCTCCGATATCGCTGTGTCGTTGACCTGAACAACGTTACGAATCAGCAGGTCGCGCCACATCGGTCTGCGTGAGTATCTCCTCGTACATCTCGAGATGTACACGTGGTCGGAGTCAGGGCCGCGCCACAGTGGGTTACGTTGGTGCAGACTTACGTGACCCGGGGGGGGGACTGTGCAGAACGTCAAGAACGACTACGCCGCGTGGATGGAACTGGGGCCGGGCGGACTTCCCGCCAACGTCGGTGGCTGGCTGATCACCACTGCCCTGAGGCCACTTGCTCGACGCGATCCTCTGACGGTCGCCGGCACATCGAGTCCTGGTCTGCACTGGCATCTGGAGCCCCGATCCGGACCACGGCCGTCGATCGCGCCGTACCCGATACCCCATCGCCAACTCACCGATCGGGGTACCCCTGCCCTGATCGAGCGGTTGACTGCCGCCGTCACCGAGGAAGCCGGATCGGAATCGCCGTTTCATTTGGAGCGCAGTCGATTCGAGCGACGAGGCGACGCGCTGTATCTATCGAACACCGATAGCGCCGCACCCTGGATCGCCCGAACCAAGGGGGAGATCCTGCACGTGCACGACAGCGAAGGCTCGATGCACGTGGTGATGCAGCCGGACGACGCCCAGACCGTCATCTCCGCGGGATGGGGCGAATTGCACCCCTTGGCCGGACGCCCGGTCCTCGGATTGCCCGAGACCTATGTCTTCCTCTATGCACCACGAGATTCCGACGACGTCCACGGAATCGAACAGATCATCCGACGCGCGGTCTCCACCGCGAGGGCCTGACTCTCCGCCCGGGCGGGCGGTCACCGGTTTTCATCGGACGCGCCTGTCAGGTGACGGAGCATATCTGCCCGCGTGATGGCGAGCATCGCGTCGAGCATCGGTTGATCGACGATGCGTCGCTGTCGCAGTGACACAGCGCCGTTCATCGCCGCCCAGGCATTCAGAACCAATGCCCGGGGGACGACGTCGGTACCGGCGTCCTCCACCGCTCGCGTCACCGAATCGATGAGTTCTCCGAGTGCTGTGTCGATCCTGTTCTTCGCCTCGCCGACCGATGCGGACTCGGACTTGTCCACATCCGTCAGCGCCAGCAGTCGCAGCGCCAGTGGATTCTCGCGGTGGAACGCGATGTACCGATCGAGGAACTCGGCAACCACACGGACGGGGTCGACCGCGTCGACGGGTGCAGACATCTGCTCGACGTGAGTGAGCGCCGTTCGCCACGCCAAAGCCGCGTAGACGTCGACCTTGCCTGCCCCGAAGTTGGCGTAGATCGAACTGACTGCCACATCTGCTGTTGCAGTGAGCATCTCGATCGTCGTTCCGCGATAGCCGTGCCGAAGGAAGAGCGTCCGACCGGCGTCGAGCACAGCGTTGTGCGTTCGACGCTTCCGCTTGTCGGTGGGGGTATCCAAGACCATAACTTTATCGTACTCTGATTCTGATATCGGAATCCAATTACGATAGAGGGGTAGCGATGACAGCCAACGAAGTACAGGCACCGGACAGCGGCAGCGCGGCGATGACCATGTTCCTCCCGCAGTCACCGTTCGTGCAGCAACTGGGCATCGAGCTGGTCGACATCGACGAGGGCACAGCTCGACTGCGGCTGCCGTACCGCGACGAGCTGTCCACCGTCGGCCGGATGCTGCACGGTGGCGTGATCGCCGGCTGCATCGATATCGGGATCATGACCGCCGCATGGGCCGGATCCGCAGTGCCCGAAAAGCTTCGGGGCGTCACGGTCTCCATGTCTGTGCAGTTCATGGAGCCGGTGTATGCCGAGGGTGTCGACATCGTCGGTACTCGGATACACGCGGGCCGGAGCCTGAAGACGTGTCGAGTCGACATCGTCGGGACCGAATCCGGCCGCCTCGTCGCAACCGGTACGGGAACCTACAAAGTGGGCTGAACTCTGGGCAGAAGCTGCCGAACATGTGACGATCGATGAATGACACTCGACGACATCGTGAACTTGGTCGGCAGCTTCGAGGGCACCGTGACGCAGCGCCCTCGAGAGGGTGATGGAACTCCCGAACTCGCTTGGGGCGATGCGTTCTTCTACTACTCACCCGACGGGACGATCCCGACCACTCAGCCGTTCGCAACGATCGTGACCAAGAACTACCCGGGTGACGAGATGTCCCAACTGAACAGGCCAGGCGCGTTCCGTGTCAATATCGTTGCAGGAAAGCAGGAATTCGAGGAGATCCTGGGAGTGACGCCCCGCGAGGCGGCCGACGCACCCCAGGCAGACCGCGACGACGCCATTGCCGCCCACCCTCAGTACGGCACTGCCGGCTGGCTGTCGGTGGTCAACCCGTCTTCGCAGACCGAGACACATGTTCGAGAACTACTGGACTCCGCCTACAACGTTGCCAAGAGCAGATACGAGCGACGCCGAGGCTGATCAGGCGAAGAAGTCGTCCATCGATCGGGACAGCCCATCGACATCCAGGCCGTTGGCCCGATCGTGTTCGGCCACTGTGCCGTACTTGCGACGCTCTCCCCCCTCCACCCCGATTCCCAGCACGCGATGCCGCATATCGGCCAGTGCCCGATCGACCTGCAGCACTGACGTTCCCGCGAGATACGGCTCGACGATCATGATGTCCGGCGCAGTCAGCGTCTCTCGTAGTGTGGCGCTGTCGAACGGCCTGATCGTCGACGCATGCAGCACCGTCACGTCGCGCCCCGAGGCTGCGGCCAGAACCCGGTCCGTCATCGGACCGACGGAGATCACCGTTCCCGAATGTCCCCGCTGCAGAACGGTGAACGTCCAATCGGGCTGTCCGTACGGACGATCGTTGGACACCCCGTCCAGCCTGATGTAGACGCGATCGTCGGTGGACGCCGCACTGCTCATCATCCACTCGACCTCGTCTACGTGCCCAGGAACGTGGACCGTCCACCCGCCCAAGGTGTCGAGGAGAGCGACATCTCGCTGACCGAAATGAGTCTCGCCGCCCTGCGGCCACCCGTAGGACCCGCCGGAGCTCACCAGGATCGCTCCGACGTCTTGATGCCCCAGATCGAGTTTCACCTGTTCGAAGGGCCGCTCGATCAGGAACGGCGGGAAGGTGTGCACTATAGGACGCATTCCGGCCAGGGCCAGACCACCCGCAACACCGATCATCGCCTGCTCTCGAATCCCGACGTTGATCACCCGCGATCGGATATCGGGAGTGAGGTGCGGTTCGAGATATCCGACCCCGATCTCGGCCAACACCAACGCTGTTCGCTCGTTCTGCGCCAACAGTGGGGGCAGCAGACGGTAGAAGTACTCACGTTGGTCCAGCGATGCGCTCATCAGCTCTCCTTCTTTTCGACGTGAGCGACCATCACGTGCGGCCGGTCTGTGTGATCGGTGCGAAAGTCCTCGCGGAGAGCATCGTGATCTCGACCGTCGACGTCGGATGTGGACCACTCCTCGACCGCGAGCCGCGACGCGATGCCGCCGGGCCACCCCAGCCCGGCAGAGTCGTTGTCGATCACCACGGCCGTCAGATTGCCCAAGTTCGAGCGCGCCGCGAATTGAATGGCCTCCATGTTGCTGCCCTCGTCGAGTTCCGCGTCTCCGATCAGTACGAAGACCCGAGCCCTTCTCTTCTGAATACGCAGCGCGACAGCAGTTCCTGCGGCCAGCGCCAAACCGTGTCCGAGCGATCCCGAACCGATATCGGCCCCGCGAACCAACGTGCGATCCGGATGATTGCCCAGCGGAGAGTGATAGCTGCCGAACGACGCGAGCTCGTTCGGCGTCAAGAATCCGCGCGCCGCAAGCACGGCGTAGTACGCCATCGGACCATGCCCTTTGGACAAATAGAACCGATCACGGTCCGGGTCGTCGGGATTCGCTGGGTCGAGCCGCAGAACGTCGGAGTACAGCACCCACAGCACATCCAGTGTCGAAGTGGCACTGGTGCTGTGCTTCTCGTCGCCAGTCATCAGTGTCATGAGTTGCGGCAACTCGTCGAAAGTCATCTGCATGACCCCACCCTGCAACCTCGAGCGCACTCGAGGTCAAGCTTTCGGCTACACCCAACCGTCCGAGGAGCGGCCCGAGAAGTTCGCAAGGCGCTCCAAAGGCCCTGCGTCCGGGCGCGACTCCACGATAGGTCCGAACGGCACTCCCGGAACCCGGGCCTCCGCCGGCAGCATCGTTCGGAATTCTTCGGCCACCGGATAAACGAGAGCGGCATCGACTCGGGCCGACTGGCCTGTTGCCACCGCGAGATCCCATCCGTGCAGCAACAGCTCCCGGGCGTACCCCCACACCGCAGATCGACCCGGCACCGCGCCCCACGGAACCACGACGGGGGCGTCGAGCCTTGCGTCGTCGGCCCACGCCGCGCGCGCCTCGACCACAAGCCGGTCGAACGCTGCCACATCGTGATCGGCGGAGTACGGCGACACCGAGTCCGGGCTACCCAGTTCGGCGATCGCGATCAGCCTCGCCACCGTCGCGACGAGGTGACCTGCCAGCGTCCGGACGTCGAACTCGTCGCACGGGGTGGGAAGGTCGAGCTGTTCGGTTCGCACCGCACCGAGTAGCCCGCTCACCCATGCGGCGGACGTGAAATACACCTCGCGCGGATCTGTCTGTTGCGTGGTCTCGATGGTGTTCATTGTTCGGCCTTCCGTTCCGCGGCCGCCGTTGCGGCCTCCTGGACAGAAGTAAATCGGGTGAACATGACACCTTCTGTCATGTTTTGGTGAGAGACTTTTCGGGTGCGCGCAGACCGCTTGTTGTCCATCGTCATGCTGCTCCAACACCGGGGCAGACTGAATGCTGCCGACATCGCAGCGGAGCTCGAAGTATCGACGCGGACCGTATTGCGCGACATCGAAGCGTTGTCCTCGGCGGGCATCCCGGTCTACACCGATCGCGGTCGCGGTGGCGGCATCAGTCTGCTGCCCGGCTACCGGACCGAGCTGACCGGACTGACCGCCGAGGAGGCAACGGCATTGCTGGCCTCCGGCTCCGGACGAGTCGCGACCCCGGCGTTCGCGCGCGCGATGCGCAAAGTCGCCGCCGCGATACCCGAGGCGCACCGAGCAGCGGCAAGCACTGCATCACAACGGATTCTGGTCCGGCCCGACGGGTTTGCCTATCCCCACGAACCCGAGGACCATCTGCCGGAGTTGCAGCGTGTCGTCGTCGACGGTAAGCGGATACGCGTGTCGTATCGCAATCGTGTCGGTGCGGTAGCCGAGAGAATCCTGGACCCCATCGGACTCGTGTACGCCGGTGATCACTGGTACCTGCTCGCCGCGCGCGACGGCACCGAACGTGTCTATCGAGTATCACGAATGGACAGTCTGGACATGCTCGACGAGTCCGCTGACCGCAGTGATGTCGTGGATCTGGAAGCGGCGTTCACGGCACACTGGAAATCCTTTCGCGCGAGTTTGGCCCACATCGAAATCACCTGCCTCGTGGACGATTCGGAGTGGATATCGTTGACGAAGAACGTAGTTCGAGTGATCAGCGACGACATGCAGGACGACGGACGGCACCTCGCAGTCATCGAGTTCTCCGGACACGATCACGCCACGGGAGCGCTGTGGCACTGCGGGCCCGGCGTCACTGTGTTGCAGCCGAATTCACTTCGAGACGAACTGGCCCAACGCGCGAGGGCTACTGCGCAGTTGTACTGCTGACATTTCGCGGCCGGGCTCTTCTCGGTATGTGCGATCAGTGTCCACTATTTCTACGCCGATACGCTTTTCCGATTCTGAGCCGAGTTGTGGACACTGAGGTCACCGCCGACCGTATTCTCATGACATGCCGCGAACACACCTCGCTGTAGCGGGGACGTCCATCGACTGCGCCGATCCGGTGCAACTCGCGCACTTCTATCTCGCGCTACTCGGCGGTGAGTTGTTGTGGGAGAACTCCGAGAGCGTTGGGCTTCGCACACAATCCGGCCTGTGCATCGTTGCGCAGACGGTTGAGAACTACATCCCGCCCGTATGGCCCTCGACTTCCATCGTGCATTTCGACGTGGATGCGGGAGGGGACCTTGCCGGATCCGTCGCCTACGCGGTCGAATGCGGTGCCAGGGAAGCAGCAGAGCAGCCGGACCCCCGATGGCGAGTTCTCCTCGACCCCGCCGGCCACCCCTTCTGCATCACCACGGAGGTGTACGACGGTTGACGGGGGCAATAGCCTGAGATGGTGCGCAATCTCGTCGTCGTTCTGCTCCTGTTCGGATTCATTGTCGGATTGGTGCCGTTGGGCTGGTACCTGATCGGCGAAATGACGACGGACCCGAGCGACGTCGTTTACTACGGAAGCTACGAGCCGCTGTACGGAGCCACGATGAGCGATCAAGCCATGGACAAGTTGAATAGACAGTTCCCCTGCCGGTCGCAAGGAGTGTCTTCCACGTGGCTGTATGTAGTCCCCATTGCTACCGCAGCTCTCGGTGCACTGGCCGGATTCGTCCTCGGCAAGTTCGGATTCGTGCTCACGCGCAGGCGAACTCGAGAGGCATGAGGTGGCCGGGACTGCAGAAGTCGAACTGAGCCTCGACGACATTCGACGCGTGACGGCCTTCGCAGCTACCTGCGCCCGACGGGCATTGCCGATCTACGAGATTGTCCACCCCGACGATGTGCGTCCACGCGCGGCAATCGACGGTGCCGAGGCGTTTGCCGAGACCGGCCAGCGCACGGCAGCACTACGCCAACTCGCTTGGGCAGCGCACAAAGCTGCCCGCGAGGTGCCGGCATCTGCGGCCACGGACGCCGCACTGTCCGCAATGCACGCCGCCGGTGCTGCCTTTCTCCATCCGCTCTACAGCCCCCATCAGGTCAAACACATTCTCGGAGCTGCCGTGCATCTGATGCTCGCCGACCCGAAAGCGGCTGCGGAGCAGATCGAATGGGTTCGCAACCACGCCGACCACGCCGTTCGAGCGGTTCTGGGACGATTTCCGCCACCCCTTGCCGGGCGCTCGAGGTTCGGCGTGCTCATGGCCCGACTCGATACCGAATTGCGACGCTGAGCCGTTGCCCATATCGGGGTGCGGTGACAGCATGAAAGGCATGAAGGCCAAAGAACGCCCCTGGAAGCGTTACGGGCTTGCCGCGTTGCTGGCCGCGCTCGCGTTCCTGACGATCACCGACCTTGTGTCCGATCCTTCTGCCTGGAACTGGTCGAAGTTGCTAGTGCTGGTTGTCGCCGGTCTGTACATCTGGTACGGAGAGAGCCGGACCCGGACGTCTCCTGAGAAGATCGGACCCGAGGCCGTACCCGCCGGGGATGTCGAGGCAGTGGTCGCAGAATCCGGCAGAACTGTCCACGCCATCAAAGCGCTGCGAGAGATGCATCCCGGTCTCGGTCTGCTCGATGCGAAGAATCTCGTTCAACCGGACCACTGACGGAGGACAAGGCGATGACATCGGCCAGCGGTACACGTGCAGTGCAGGATCCCGCCGAATTCATCGAGGCCGCAAGTCTGTTGATCGATTTCAATCGTGAATACGACTACCCGGTGCCCGAAACTGATTGGCTTGCCTCACATCTCGACACTCTGGTGAAGTCCGGCGACACCAGCGTGCTGACATTCGGGGCTCCCGCCATCGGGGTGGCCGTGCTGCGATTTCGGATCGGTACGCTGAGCGCAGACCTGGAGGCCTATCTCGCCGAGTTCTACGTCCAGCCCGGTCTGCGCGGGAAGGGTTACGGCACAATCTTTCTCGACGCCGTCATCGAGCACGCGCGCGGCAGGGGTGCCACCTACATGGACCTCAACACCTCCGAGGACGACGAGGCGGCGCGACACGTGTACGAAAAGCGTGGCTTCGACTGTCACGAAGGCCAGGGCAACGGACCCAAGGCTCTGTACTACGAACTCGAACTGGACTGACGCAAGAGATGTAGCCTGGTCATATGGTTAGCCGAGATAACAGCTCGACGTCGTTCGGGACCGTCGCCGACGTGTACGAATCTGCTCGCCCCGACTACCCGTCGGCCGCGGTCGAATGGCTGCTGGAATCCGTTCTCGAGGCCGGCGAGCGTCCTCTTGTCGCCGATGTCGGAGCCGGGACCGGCAAGCTCACCCGCATCATCACCGCCGCCGGGTGCGATGCCGTCGCCGTCGACCCTGATCCCGCCATGCTCGACGCCTTGCGCGACGCGGTGCCCGGCGTTCCCGCCCACGTCGGCAATGCCGAATCCCTCCCGCTGGACGACGGGAGCGTCGATGCCGTTCTGCTCGGACAGGCCTGGCACTGGGTCGAGCCAGTGGCCGCGTCAGCCGAGATCGGCCGGGTCCTCCGCCCGGGAGGCACCCTGGGACTGATCTGGAATATTCGAGACGAATCGGTGCCGTGGGTTCGGCGACTGAACTCGGTGGTCTCGCGCGGTGGAGCGCTGGCCATGTTCGACGACGGTCCGCCACCGGTCGCAGAACCGTTCCATCAGCTCGACGAAAAGCGGTGGACGTGGTCTCGCACGGTGACTCGGTCCCAGTTGACCGACCTGGTCAAGTCGCGCAGTTTCTACATCACCGCGACCACCGATGAGCGCAACGGCATCGATCGGAATCTCACCGCACTGTTCGACGATGTGGGACTGACGGGATCGACGACGATCGAACTGCCCTATGCAACAAAGGCGTTCCGCGCCACACGGCCGATCCGATAATTCTTCCCCCACTCCGGAGTCGCCACAGCCGAGCAAAACGAATATGATTCCCAATAAGTGGGTATCGGTTCGAGTTCGAGGAGCTACAACATGGCGTTTCCGATCATCGTCGCGAAGGCAGTATCGACGGTCGTGACAGGCGCAGTCGGCGTCGCCGCGTACAACGGCGCCAAGAAGCTGTACGAGAAGACTCCCGTCCGCAAGGCTGCGGTATCGGCAACCGAACTCGGACTTCGCGCCGCACGGAAGGCCGAGATCCACGCCGAGTCCGCACGTTTGGCCGTGTCGGATGTCGTCGCCGAGGCACGCGACCGGCTCGGCGAAGAAGTACCGCCGCCCTCGGCCACCGAAGTCGGCCACGGTCACTCGCACTGACCACGGCAGTCGACCGACTATGACGACGCTCGTCGAACACCCGCTCGGTGTGGCTCCCGACCGCGCAGACGGCATCGAAGTCTTGTCCGACGCTGCCGGCCGGATGCGGATTCGCGTCGACTGGCTGAGGTCGAGTCCAGGCCGCGCGGTCGCCGTCGAAGACCATGTGGACAAGATTCGCGGCGTGCGGGCCGTCCACGCGTACCCCCGCACCGCGTCGGTTGTCGTCTGGTACTCCCGCTCCCGCATCGACCGGGCCGAGCTGTTCGACGCGGTGAACGCGGGTCGCACGACCGACTGGGGATTGGTACCCGTACGTAGCCCACGGTCTGCGGACGTCACCAGCGGCGACGTCCTACGGATGACCATAGGCGGCGCGGCTCTGATCCTTCTCGGCTTCCGTCGCTACGCCTTCCGGCGACCACCCATCCTCGGCCCCACCAGCCGTGTCGTGGCCACCGGAGCCACCATCTTCACCGGTTATCCGTTCCTGAGAGGAGCACTCCGCTCGCTGGCCGGAAACCGATCGGCCGGCACCGACGCGCTCGTCAGTGCGGCGACCGTGGCCAGTCTCGTACTCCGCGAGAATGTCGTTGCCTTGACTGTGCTGTGGCTGCTCAACATCGGCGAGTACCTGCAGGAGCTGACGCTCAAGCGCACTCGCCGCGCCATCTCGGATCTTCTGACCGGCACGCAGGACACCGCGTGGATTCGGCTTCCCGACGGTTCCGAGATCTCCGTCGATGTCGATCGGTTGGAGATCGGCGACGAGGTCGTCGTGCACGATCACGTCGGCGTTCCGGTGGACGGGACCGTCGTCGACGGGGACGCGGTGGTCGACCAGTCGGCGATCACCGGCGAGACATTGCCGGTGGCGATCGTCGCAGGCGACCGCATCCATGCCGGATCCGTTGTCGTCAGGGGCCGCATAGTCATCCGCGCGTCTGCGGTAGGCCGAGATACGACGATCGGCCGCATCATCTCCCGCGTCGAGGAGGCACAGGAAGACCGCGCTCCGATTCAGACTGTAGGAGAGAACTTCTCGCGTCGCTTCGTGCCCGCGTCGTTCATCCTGTCGGCCCTCACCCTTCTTGTCACCCGCGATGTCCGACGAGCGATGACCATGCTGCTCGTCGCATGCCCGTGCGCGGTAGGCCTGTCGACTCCGACGGCCATCAGCGCCGCCATCGGAAACGGTGCTCGCCGAGGGATTCTCATCAAGGGTGGATCGCATCTGGAACAAGCAGGCAGGGTCGACGCCTTCGTGTTCGACAAGACCGGAACCCTCACTGTCGGACGCCCCGTCGTCACCAATGTCGTCTCGTTCCAGGACGACTGGGAGCCGGAACAGGTGCTGGCGTACGCCGCCAGTTCCGAGATCCACTCACGGCATCCGCTGGCCGAGGCCGTGATTCGCAGTACCGAGGAACGCCACATCGTCATCCCTCCGCACGAGGAGTGTGAGGTGCTCGTGGGGCTCGGGATGCGCACGGTCGCAGATGGCCGGACCTTGCTGCTGGGCAGTCCTTCTCTACTGCGCGGCGAAAGTGTGGACGTGTCCGAGTATGCGGCCGACTGGGTCTCGCGACTTCAGCGGCAGGCCGAGACCCCATTGCTGCTCGCAGTCGACGGGGTGTTGGTCGGGTTGATCAGCCTGCGCGACGAGGTCCGGTCGAATGCTCTGGAAGTGTTGAATGCGCTCCGTGCCGACGGTGTGGAACGCATCGTCATGCTCACCGGAGATCACCCCGAGACCGCTGCGGCCGTAGCCGCCGAACTGGGCATCGCCGAGTGGCGAGCCGAGGTGATGCCCGATGACAAACTCGACGCCGTCCGCAAGCTCCAAGAAGAGGGATACGTCGTCGCCATGGTCGGAGACGGCACCAACGACGCTCCCGCCCTGGCCGTCGCCGACATCGGAATCGCAATGGGATTGGCGGGCACCGATGTTGCCGTCGAAACGGCCGATGTAGCTTTGGCCAGCGATGATCTGACACGGTTGCTCGACGTTCGCGATCTCGGCCGACACTCGGTGTCCGTCATCCGACAGAACTACGGAATGTCGATCGCAGTGAACGCGCTGGGCCTCGTGGTCAGCGCCGGTGGAGCACTGTCTCCGGTACTCGCCGCGATTCTGCACAACGCATCCTCGGTCGCGGTGGTCGGCAACAGCTCGCGACTTATCCGATACCGAATCTGATCAGTAACGTCCGAAGGCAAGGGCGACGTTGTGCCCGCCGAACCCGATCGACGTGCTCAACGCGTAGTCGATCTTCTTGCTGCGCCTCGAACGAACGACATCGAGATCGATTGCAGGGTCCTGATTGTCGAGGTTCAGCGTGGGCGGTGCCACCGAATCACGGATCGACAGCATCGTGAGAATCGCCTCCAGTGCGCCGACTGCACCGATGGAATGACCGAGTGCGGACTTCGGTGCGTAGACACACGCATGGCCGACAGTGGCGGCAATGGCCTTGGCCTCCGACAGATCACCTATCGGAGTCGCGGTTGCATGTGCATTCACGTGACCGATGTCCCGAGCACTCAAACCCGCTGCGCTGATTGCTTTTTCCATTGCCTTGCGAATTCCCCGACCCTCCGGATCGGGTGCCACGATATGAAACCCGTCCGAGGTGATGCCGGCACCCAGCAGCCGGCCATGAATCTGTGCACCACGAGCCACGGCATGCTGTTCCGACTCGACGATCAACAGCGCTCCGGCCTCCCCGAACACAAACCCGTCTCGATCACGATCGAAGGGCCTCGACGCGCGAGTCGGTTCGTCGTTGCGAGTGCTCATGGCACGCATCATCGAAAAGCTCGCGATCGGTACGGCATCGATATTCCCCTCGACGCCGCCCGCGATCACGACGTCCGCTTCGCCTGTTGCAACCAACCGCCACGCGTGAGCCAGAGCTTCCGAACCCGACGAACACGCCGATACCGGCGTGAACACCCCCGCACGGGCTCCGACCTCGAGTCCGATGTGAGCTGCAGGCCCATTCGGCATCACCATCGGCACCGACATCGGCGACACCTTTCGGTATCCACCTGCCCGCATCGCATCGACGGCCCCGATCAACGCGTCACCGCCGCCCAACCCGGTGCCCACTGCCACGGCGAGTCGATCCGGATCCATATCCTTCAGCCCTGCATCACGCCAGAGTCGTCGTCCGAGCACTACCGCCAGCTGCTCGACGAAGGACAGTCTCCGCTGCTCCACGCGGGTCAGATGATCGGCCAGTGCCATCTGCAACACCCCGCCGATGCGAACAGGAAGGTCGTAATCCGAGACGAACGCACTCTCGAGGGGGCCGATCCCGCTGCGACCGTCGAGCAAGCACTCCCAGGTGGTGTCGGCGTCGTCCGCCAGCGCCGTCGTCGCAACGTACCCGGTGATGACTACGTTGCGCCGCGTTTGTGTAGCGATCGGTTCACTCATGGTGTTCATGAATACATGTAGCGACCGGTACAGTCAACTCATGGCCCGTCCCCTCGATCATGACAAGCGTGCCGAGCTGCTCGGCCGCGTCGTCGACTACATCGGCACCCATGGTCTCGACGACTTGACACTTCGCCCGCTCGCCGCCGAACTCGGTACCAGCTCTCGAATGCTGATCTACTACTTCGATTCTCGTGAGAACTTGATCGTGCAGGCATTGACCAGCCAGCGACCGGCGTTCGCCGAAATGTTCGGCGACGTCGACACTGCCGACCAGCTCGAGAAACGATTGCTCGAGTTGTGGAAGTCCATGTCCGACGGTGGCGACGAGGTCAGCTCACGAATCCTGATGCAGGTCATCGGCATTGCGTCCATCAAGTCCGGCGTACTCGCGGACTTCGCGCGCGACAGCGTTCGGGCACTGACCGACGCTTTGGCCGCAGCGATGGCCCGTTGTGGGATGGAATCGTCCACGGCCTCAGTGCAGGCGACAACCGTGGGGGCCGGATTCCGAGGGCTGCTGCTCGACCGTTTCACCACGGGGGATTCCGAACGCACCGATGCGGCCGCCGCCATGCTCTTTCGCGGGCACACCTGAGCGTGGACGAGGCAGCTCTCGCGCGGGAGCAGTACGACTCGATCCACCGGACAAGTGTGTGATCGTTGCCGATTTCGGCTTGCGTTGGAGTGCACTCGAAGACGTAGCGTCTGGTCCATGACCGCAGCACCGCATTCACCGGCCGCGACCGATACCGAGGACGTGAGTATCGGAATCGCCGAGATGGCCGAGTCCTCGGGGCTGACGCAGGACACGCTGCGTTGGTACGAGCGGGAGGGCCTGATACCCGAGATTCCTCGCACGGCGATGGGTAGACGCGCGTTCAGCCCGCGACTGGTCGCACTTGTGCAACTTCTGGTTCGTCTTCGGTCGACTGGGATGCCCACGGCCGATATGCGCCGATTCGTGATTCTGGTGAACCTTGGCGCGTCCACGGATCAGGAAAGGATCGACATTCTGAGCGCGCACCGGGTACGGGTCGACGAGAAGCAACGTCGGCTCGCCGAAGCGCGGTCCGCGCTGGAAACGAAGATCTCGCACTACGAGGACCTGATCGCACAGGGTCGCGACTGTGATGGTCTTGCGGTCATACCCCCATCAGTCAACGAGCACAGGAGCATTCATGTCGATTCCCACTCGTAACGTCCCGGCACTCGGACGCAATGTCGGTGCCATCGGCCTCGGTTGCATGGGTATCAGCTGGGCCTATACCGGTGCCGATACCTCCTCGGACACTGCCGGTGCACCGATCCTGGCGCACGCCCTCGCGTCGGGTATCGACTTCTTCGACACCAGCGACGCCTACGCCGCCGGACACAACGAGAGGGTCGTCGGCCGCGCTCTGGCCGGGACGAATGCAGTGATCGCCACGAAAGCCGGATTGGTCGGGAACACCGACGGCGGTGCGCCTGTCCTGACCCGAAACGGGACGCCGGAACACCTCACGCAGGCCTGCGACTCGAGCCTGCGGAACCTCGGTGTGGACACCATCGATCTGTACTACCTCCACCGCGTCGACGACCAGGTGCCGATCGAGGACTCCTGGGGAGCCCTGTCCGAATTGGTGGCGGCGGGCAAGGTGCGCACCCTCGGTCTCAGCGAGGTCACCGTCGAGCAAGCACGGGTGGCCCACAGTATTCATCCGGTCGCTGCGGTGCAGTCCGAACTATCTTTGTGGACTCGAAACGCATTGGGGCAGGGCACTACACACGACGGTGACCCCGCGGGAAACATGGTGGAGTGGACGGGTGAGAACGACGCGGTGTTCGTGCCGTTCTCGCCTCTGGGGCGAGGGTTCCTCACCGGTTCACTCGACACCGCCGCACTTCCGGCGACCGACATGCGGTTGGCGCTTCCCCGATTCTCCGGAGCTGCGGCCGAACAGAACCTATCGATCGTCCAGGTGGTTTCCGCGGTTGCATCGAGACACAACTCCACCCCTGCCGCTGTGGCATTGGCCTGGGTACTCGCCCAAGGTCCCCATGTGATTCCTATTCCCGGAACCACCGATATCGGACACTTCGACGCCAACCTCGCGGCACTCGAGCTTCAGCTCACCGCGCAGGATCTCATCGCGCTCGACGATGCACCCACCGCAGTCGGATCTCGATACTGACATGACGCGAACGGCGCTGTTGGAGATCGACTTTCAGCCCTGGATCATAGAGCTCGGACACGACCCCGGCGCCTTGGCTCGCGCCGGATCGGTCCGTGACGCTCAGCGAGCGGCGGGCGCACTGGTGGTGTGTACTCGATATCTGAGCCGCGATGCTGCCGATCCGCTGCGTTCCGACCCGGCGAGCGACGGTGCCCGCTTTCACCCGTCGATGACGCCTCTGCCGGGAGACCACATCGCAACGAAGTTCGACCGCGACATCTGGTCCAACCCGGATCTGGACGCTCAGCTGAGACTGGTCGGAGTGCAGCACCTGATGATCACCGGGTACCTCACAGACTTTGGGGTTCGCATTGCCGCAGAACGCGCGTGTTCACTGGGCTACCGCGTCACGGTGCACTCCGCTGCCTGCGCGGGATCGACCGAAGACGAGCATCAGCGGGCCCTCGAATCCATAGCGGCAGCCGGGGCCACCCTCGACTGGACCCCGGCGAAGCCCGCTACTTCGCGTCGCGGAAGTACGGTTCGACAGTGCCCTTGAGCTTGACGAGCATGGGATTGCCGTAGCGATCCTTCGCGGTGGGGACTTCGACTCGCACCCAACCCTCGGTCACGTTGTACTCGCGAACACTGGTCTTCTCGACGCCATTGAAGCGAATACCCACGTCCCGGCGAAGAACCTCTTCGTTGTAGAAGGGGCTCCGCGGATCGATCGCGAGGTGATTCGGTGGAACGTCTGCGTTCTGGTCCTCGGGCATGATTACTTTCGTCGATTGCTGCGTTGGGTGCTTGGTTGGATCCACAGAGAGAATACGCGACCCAGCGCTGTCGGCCCTAGCCCCGCGCCATGTCCACGAATCTCGACAGGTGAAGCTGGTGTGCCACAGTGATTGTCGCGGTCGGACCGTTACGGTGCTTGCCGAGAATCAAGTCGGCCTCACCGCCGCGGGGGTCGTCGCGCTCGATTGCGTCGGGGCGGTGCAGCAGAATGACCATGTCGGCGTCCTGCTCCAGTGAGCCGGACTCACGAAGATCCGAGACCATCGGCTTCTTGTCGGTTCTCTGCTCCGGACCACGGTTGAGCTGGCAGACCGCGACCACCGGGCATTCGAGTTCCTTCGCCAACAGCTTGAGCTGACGCGAGAAGTCGGAGACCTCCTGCTGACGCGACTCGACCTTCTTGCCCGACGACATCAGCTGAAGGTAGTCCACCACAATGAGTTTCAGGCCGTTGCGCTGCTTGAGGCGACGGGCCTTGGCGCGGATTTCCATCATCGTCAGGTTCGGAGAGTCGTCGACGAACAACGGCGCTTCGCTGATCTCGCTCATTCGGCGGGCCAGCTTGGTCCAGTCGTCGTCGGTCATCTTTCCCGAACGCATGTCGCCGAGCTTGATCTTCGCCTCGGCGGACAACAGTCGCATAACGATCTCGGTACGACTCATCTCCAGAGAGAAGATGACACTGGGCATGCCGTGCTTGATGGAGCACGAACGCATGAAGTCCATAGACAGCGTTGAGTTGTGAGTCGGAATCATCGACTCGCTGGCGAGATACAGATGCTCTGCGTTGTCGACCTCGACACAGCGAACCGGAACCGAATCGACTCGGCGAACGTCGACGATGAATCGGGATCCCGACCTCACGGTAGATCCGGCAGCGCGGCGTTCCTTGTGCAGTATCTGCTTCCGGTGCAGACCGAACACCACATCGTCCGTCGCGAACGTCAGAGTGAACGCCGTCGACGACGCTTCGCTCCGACCTCGGACCCTCTTGGTCGACAATTGCACGCGATAGCCCAAACTGACGATCAGCTCGCGCGCCCCGAGAACGAGCCGCTCACTGGTCACCGAGAACTGAACCGAGCCGCCCGCGGTCACCGTGCCGTCGGTGTCGAGGAGTCCCGCCAACAACGCACGTCGTTGGGCCTCGGAACCACGGAGGTAGTCGATGGGTACATGCTTGTCGCCCAGTACGCCGATCGTCCGTAGTCGCGCCTGCACGGTCCCGATCGAGCTGCGGCATGCCTGGCAGCGGTGCAAACCGGTCGTCACCTTGCCGCAGTCGATGCATGTCGGTGCAGCGACCGGAGCGGACATGAAGCGCGCTTTGCCTCCGCACGATTGGCCGCAGGTACGCACATTGAGCGGAAACGGCACGAACTGCTTGCCGCAGACGACACAGTCCTTTGCCTCTACGACCTCGGCAGGAAGTTTGATCGAGTATCGGAGTGCGGCTTTCTCCGACGCCACCACGTGCAGACCTTCGCCCTCTATTCGGGCGATGATTTCAGGGTCAGCGCTGGTGATCTGCGCGCAGGCCGACGTTCCATCTCCCAGCCATGCACCCATGGTGTACGGCGGCACCAGAAGCTCACGCTCGGGCAGCTGAACGGCCTCGGTATTGGTGACCGAGTGATTGATGCGTGCATCTTTCGTCGGACAGCGCACCGAGTTCGCGATTTCTTCGGTGGTGCGCACAGCAGCGAAGGTTTTCTGATTACGAGTCCGGTTGTAGTTGACCGCCGCAGCTTGTGCCGACTTGCGTGACGCCCTGGTCTCGGTCAACCACTGATGCTCAGCGTCGGCGACGATGACTGTGCCGTCGGAGAATTCGACTTCGTAGCACGGTCGATCGAGCATGACGTCCGTGGCCGCCACGACTCTGGTCGGCATGCCGTGGGCATCGATGAGGTGGTCACCCACCGCCACCTCGCCCATCGTGGTCCAGCCGTCGGGCGTCGGAAGCGGCGTGTCGAGGGCGAGCGCCTTACCCACGCCAGGTCTAGCCGCCACGATGATCATCTGACCCGGGTGCAGGCCGTTGGTGATTTCGTCGAGTTCGGCGAATCCTGTTGGTACACCGAGGGATATGCCGCCACGGCTGGCGATGGAGTCGATTTCGTCCATCGTGGGCTGCAGCAGTTCCTCGAGGGGGAGGAAGTCCTCGGAGGTCCGGCGTTCGGTGACCTCGTACACCTCGGCCTGCGCGCGGTCCACGACCTCGGCGACGTCCTGTCCGTCTGCTCCGGCGTAACCGAACTGCACGATGCGAGTCCCGGCCTGAACGAGGCGGCGCAGAATCGACTTCTCTGCGACGATCTCGGCGTAGTACCCGGCATTGGCTGCCGTCGGCGTCGTCTGCGTGAGGGTGATCAAGTACGGAGGGCCGCCGATGCGCTTGAGCTCACCGCGACGATCCAGCTCGGCCGATACGGTCACCGGATCGGCAGGCTCACCGCGGCTGTAGAGGTCGAGGATCGCGTCGTACACGTTCTGGTGAGCCGGCCGATAGAAATCGCCCGGACGAAGCACCTCGAGCACGTCGGCGATGGCGTCCTTGCTCAACAGCATGCCGCCCAGCACGGACTGCTCCGCGGCCATGTCCTGTGGGGGCTGGCGACCGAAATCCTCGCCGGGTCCCTCGCTGGACGAGGGGCCGGAGTAGTCGGACTGTCCTCGATCGTCCACAACTGCCACGCGAACCGGCCGTCCTCTCCCCATTGTCGTCGGCATCGTCGGATATCACCCGGCGGTGCGGTGTAGCAAGTTCTACCCCCGGGCACCGACAAGCTTTCTCGGCACCGGATTCGCACTGTCCCGTCGCCGCTGCACGGCATCGAGAGAGACGCTGCACGGACGTTAAGCGCTATCGGCAGGAGTCACAACATGGCTTGTGGATGAAACTGTGCATGAAATGTGGATGGTGTTGAACAACCGTGTTGACCGTCTGGGGATAACCTGGGTATAACTTTCCGAGTTTCTCCCTTTTCGGCAGGTCAGAGCGTGTACATAAAGTTTTCTTCCTGTGCATCGATTCTGGATCGGCGTGTCGGCCGAATTGACAGCTCGGGCGTGTTGAGTAAATACCAGGTGAACCCGAGGGTGAACTGGGTCACAGCGACTGGGAAGCCTCACAGAAACAGACCAACGTCCCGTTCAAGCCCGAGGGGCCCGATTCCGGGCTTGGAATCGGGCCCCTCGATACTGCCGACGAAACTCAGCCGACCGTCTCCTGTTGGCACTTCGCCGGGTCCAGCACGGTGACCTCCTTGGTACCGATCTGAAGCACTCGTGCCGAGGGAATGTCGAAGAACAGTCCGGTGATTCGCAACCGCCCCTCGGCGTTGGCTCGGCCTACGACGCGATGACGAGTGAGCGTCTGCAACTGCACCGCCACGTTCACCATCGCGAGTTGATCCGCCTCACCGAAGCCGAGCTCCGCCGCCTGACGACCCACCACATGCCCGCTGCGGTACGCGTCGAGGCTTGCCACCCCGTACCCCAACCACTCCGCGACGGACGCGTCCGCAGCGTTCTCCGGCCCACTCAGCACCGCCTTCATGGCACCGCAGCCCGAGTGCCCGCACACCACAACCGACGAGGTGCCCAGCTGATCGACACCGAAGGCCAGCGCCGCCTCCACCGAGCAGTCCTGCCCCTGAGTGGGCACGAGGTTGCCCATGTTTCGGACGGTGAACAGATCTCCTGGGCCGCTGCTGGTGATCGTGTTCGGCATGACGCGCGAATCCACACAGCACAGAAACAGAGTGTCGGGATCCTGGTTGTCGGTCAGACCCTCGAGGTGCGGACGTATGTTGGGGGCGTGCGTGCGGTGGTACTCCGCCACCCCACTCAACACCGGCCGCAGAGCAGCAGGCGAATCTTCCTGCGCAACATCGCTCTTGAGCTGCCATGCGCGCCACGGCGCCAACGAGCTGCGTACCGTCGCGGATCCGCGCTTGGGCGGACCCTCCGCAGCAGCCGCCATCGAGGCGGTGCCCACCTCTTCGACCTTCACGGTGCCGCCGCCGAGTTCGTGCTGACGCATCCACTCGTTCAGGGCGTCGTGCACGGCGTGATCGAGGAAGTCGACGCCCAGATGCACGGTGACGGCGGTGCCTGCGGGCACTGTGGAGAGCACGTGCGTCAATCGAGGGAGCGCAAGGAAGCTCAACGAACCCTCGGTGGTGACACGCCAGGTGCCGTCGACCGTTTCCTCGGCCCTGACCTTGGCCCACACGACACGGCGCAGCACGAGGATGATCGACAGTGCCAAACCGATCAACACACCCTCGAGCAGGTTGAGCGCCACCACTCCGACGACCGTGACCGCGTAGACCGCGATGTCTCCGGTCTTGTTGGCAATCTTGATGTCCGCCAGCTTGATCAGCTGCACACCGATCATCACCAGCAGTCCGGCCAGAGCGGCGAACGGAACCAGTTCGACGATCGAGATGAACAGTACCGAGAAGATCAGAATCCACACGCCGTGCAGAATCGCCGATGCACGAGACTTGGCACCGACCTTGACGTTGGTGGCACTGCGCACGATCACGCCGGTGATCGGCAGACCGCCGATGGCACCGGAGGCCATGTTGCCTGCGCCCTGAGCCATCAGTTCCCGGTCGAAGTTGGTGCGCTCACCGCTGTGCATCTTGTCGACGGCCACCGCGGAGAGCAAACTCTCGACACTGGCGATCAACGCGATGGTGATGACGCCGGTCGCGAAGGCACTCCACTGCCCGTCGGGCATGATCGGGAAGCTCAGCGATTCGATCAGGTTGCCGGGCAACTCGATTCGTTCGACATCGAGGGAGAAGAAGATCGAGACCGCGGTGGCGGTGACCACTGCGACCAGTGCGGCCGGCACCTTGGTGACCTTGGCCAGCACGCCGGACAACCCGCCCAACCGTGGCCAGGCGAACATCAGCACGACGACGATTCCGCCGACGATGATCGACGGCCACTGACCGTTCGCGACGGACGTGGGGATGGCCAGGATGTTCTGGACTGCCGAACTTTCGGATTCTCCTCCGAGGAGTACGTGAATCTGTTGCAGTGCAATGGTTATACCGATTCCGGCGAGCATCGCATGCACCACGACTGGCGAGATGGCCAGCGCACTGCGCGCAATCCGGCTCATTCCCAGAAGAATCTGCACAGCACCGGCCAGGACCGTGATGCCGCACGTTACGCCCCAACCGAATTGGTTGACCAGCTCGGCAACCACGACGGTCAGGCCTGCTGCCGGGCCGCTGACCTGCAGCGGTGATCCGCCGAGGATCCCGGCGAGGATACCGCCGACCACCGCGGCAATGAGACCGGCCATGATCGGCGCTCCCGATGCGACGGCGATACCGATCGAAAGTGGCACTGCAACAAGGAAAACGACCAGCGAGGCCGGTACGTCGTATTTCAGGATCGACCCGAAGCGAGACTGCGGCTCGGATCGGGTCTCGGGACTGGGGTCGGAATCGGGTTCCACGGTCGTGGTCACGGCAGCGTTCCTCCGGGCGTCTAGGCGTCAGGTGATTCGTCGAGATGGTCCTGCTGTTGTGTCGCCCCTCAGCAAAGGTTACGCAAAGCTCTGCCCATAGGCTCCTAGAGAGAGATCCTTCACAATTCGGAAACCGTTGCGGCAGTTGAATTTTGTGAGAAGACACGAAAAAGCCCCACGAACCCTTGGTTCGTGGGGCTTTCCGGTGCCGTAACGGGCCGAAAGCTGAAATCAGCTTCCGACGACCTCCAGCTTGAACTTGGCGGTCACGTCGGGGTGCAGGTTCACGACGATGTCGTGCTTGCCCGTGCTCTTGACGTGAGCCTTCGGCAGATCGATGCTGCGCTTGTCGACGACCGGGCCACCGGCAGCCTTCAGAGCAGAAGCGACGTCCGACGCGGTGACCGAGCCGAACAGCTTGCCCGAGTCGCCCGCGGTCTTCACGGAGAGCGTGACGGCCTCGAGGCCTTCGATGGCCTGCTTGAGCTCGTTGGCGTGCTCGAGGCCGCGGACGGCACGAGCTTCCTGAGCGCGGCGGATGCCGTCGACCTGCTTCTGAGCTCCACGGGTGGCCTGGATGGCCAGTCCGCGGGGCAGCAGGAAGTTACGGCCGTAGCCGTCCTTGACCTCTACGGTGTCGCCAGGCGCACCGAGGTTGTCCACATCAGCGGTGAGGATCAGTTTCATACCAATCGCCCCTTTCTATCGAGCCGTCGCGGCGTAAGGCAGCAGTGCTACCTCACGCGAGTTCTTCACGGCAACGGCCACGTCACGCTGATGCTGGACGCAGTTGCCGGTGACACGGCGAGCGCGGATCTTTCCGCGATCGCTGACGTACTTACGCAGCAACGTCGTGTCCTTGTAATCGATCGACGTGTTCTTTTCCTTGCAGAAGGAACACGCTTTCTTCTTGAGCACCTTGTCGCGCAATGGCGGTTTGGGCATGGGTCTTTCTCCGTTACATCTGGTTGTTCTCGATCGAAGGATCTAGAACGGTGGCTCTTCGTCTCCGCCACGTCCGCCGAAGGAGCCCGACGCCGCCGGGGCACTGCCCCAGGGATCGTCTCCACCGGAACCGGAGTTGGACGAGGAGTTCGAGCGGCCGCCGCCCGATCCGCCGGAGGAACCGGAGCCGGAGCCGGAGTTGAAGCCGCCTCCGCCGCCACCTCCACCGCGATTGGCCTTGTTGACCTTTGCGGTGGCGTAGCGAAGTGAAGGTCCGATCTCGTCGACTTCGAGCTCGACGACTGTCCGCTTCTCACCTTCACGCGTCTCGTACGAGCGCTGCCGCAGCCGTCCGCTCACGATCACTCGCGAGCCTCGGGTCAAGCTCTCGGCAACGTTCTCCGCTGCCTCGCGCCAGATGTTGCAGCGCATGAAGAGCGCGTCGCCGTCTTTCCACTCGTTCGTCTGACGATCGAATGTGCGCGGGGTCGATGCAACCGTGAAGTTGGCAACCGCCGCACCGGCGGGGGTGAATCGAAGTTCTGGATCAGCCGTCAAGTTTCCGATGACGGTGATGACGGTCTCGCCTGCCATGGTTCCTCTTTCAGTAGTAAGCGTCGTTGTAGATGCCAGCCTAGAGGCGGGCAACGACAATTACTTGCCCTGTCGCAGGACCTTCGTACGCAGAACGGACTCGTTGAGTCCGAGCTGACGATCCAGCTCGCTGACGGTGGCAGGCTCGGCGTTGAGGTTCACAACGGCGTAGATGCCCTCGGCATGCTTGAGGATTTCGTAGGCCAGACGACGCTTGCCCCACACATCGACCTTGTCGACGGTGCCGCCATCCTTGCGAACGACGTTGAGGAACGTATCGAGCGACGGAGCGACAGTGCGCTCGTCCAGATTGGGGTCGAGAATGACCATCAATTCGTAATGACGCATAAGACCTCATCACCTCCTGTGGACTAGTGAAAACGGCCACGGACTATCCGTGGCAGGAGGGTCGTTGCGTCAGCAACCCCTCGAAGATACACGACAGGGCCCTGACCTGCTAATTCGCGTCGGGCGCACGGTCCGGCGTTCGCGCGTCATAGTCTTGCACCATGCGATCCGGGGTCCGCGCCAATCCGATGACGGTCGTCGTGGTCGTCGCGATGGCTGCGGTGGGATTGATTCTGGGGTATCTGAACAAGGCCCGATGCGCGGTCGCGCCGTTCGACGCCTCCGGTCGCAGCACGGCGTTCGACGCCATCAAGGATTCCTCGGTCTGCTACTCCGACATCCAGTTCCTGTGGCTCGGCCGAGACATCGACAATCACATCTTTCCCTACATCCACGGGGCCATCACCAGCGACGGGATCCTCACGGGCGGGACGGTGGAGTACCCCGTCCTCAGCGGGTTGCTGATGTGGCTCGGAGCCATTCCCGCCCACACCGATGCACAGTTCCTGTTGACCTCGGCGTTGATTCTTGCGCCGTTCGGTCTGCTCACCGCCTGGATGCTCGGCCGAATGGCGGGCTGGTCCGCCCTGCTGTGGTCGATCGGACCGCCGCTGGTGATGTACGCCTTCCACAACTGGGAGCTTCCCGTCGTGGCCACCGCCGTCGGCGCGATCTTCGTCATGACGCTGCCGATGCCACTGCGGCGCAGAGCGATTCTCGCGTCGGTGCTGCTGGCCGTCGGCTTCTGCCTCAAGCTCTATCCGGGAGCATTCGTGTTGCCCCTGATCGCGTACGTGGTCACCGGCGGCATCGACGGGCGCGAGTCCGCCGGCACCGCCGAAGGTCGCTGGGACATCCGCGGCGGCCTGATGGTTGCCGGCGCTGCGATCGGCACCGTCGTCGCAGTGAATCTGCCGTTCGCAGTGCTCGGGTACGAGGGGTGGCGCGCATCCTTCACGTTCCAGTCGCTGCGGCAGGCAGACCTGACGACCAACTCCATCTGGTACTGGGGTCTGCGCCACTTCTACATCAGCGACCAGATGACTCCCGATGCCTATGCCGAGGCCGACGCATCCTTCCAGGACGTGGTCGACGTCGCGTCGCCGCTGCTGGTGTTCGCCGCGTTCGCTCTTGCGCTGTGGCTCGGCTGGCGTCGCGCAAAGGTCGACGGGACGTACCCGTGGGTCGCGGTGAGCGGATCGATGCTGTGCGGGTTCATGCTGCTGCACAAGGTGCACTCGCCGCAGTACACGCTGTGGCTGCTGCCCTTCCTGGTGCTGCTTCGCGTCCCGTGGGGACTCGTCGCCGCGTATCTGCTCGTCGATCTGTCGATGGGAATCGGCGTCTTCAAGTACTTCGCCGCGTTGGCCTCGGGTGCCGATGCCAACGACGAGGAGTTCTTCGTTCTCGTCGGGGTGTGGGGACGAGCGCTGCTGCTGATCGTGCTGTTCGTCTTGTTCATCCGAGCGCACGCGCGGATTCCGTCGAACGACGAAACCGACTCCGAGTCGGTAACGTCTCGCCCGCCGGCATCGACATCGTTGACGACATCATCGGGGCAGTAAGGCGCACAGTGGGGCGGGGACATGACGCAGGCGTCACGATCGCAGGGGAACACCGGGGAGCAGATCACCGAAGTACGACGCGTCGGCCTCGTCGAGGACCACGAATCGGTAGCGCTCGGACTCAAGGCAATGCTCGCGGACGAACCCGATCTGGAACTGGTGTCCACCGCCGCCACGGTCGCTGAGTTGCTCGCCCAGCAGCAGACATTCGATCTGGTCGTGCTCGACCTTCGTCTCGGTGACGGTTCGTCACCCCGCTCGAACGTGGAGCAGTTGCACGCCGCAGGCGCGCGCGTCCTCGTCTACACCGGTGCCGAGAACGCCTTCCTGGTTCGCTCGGCAGCCCGTGCAGGCGTGCTGGGCGTGGTCCGAAAGTCCGCACCCGCAGCGGCGATCGTCTCCGCGATCCGACGCGCAGCGAGCGGCGGGCAGGTCGTGACGACGGACTGGGCTGCCGCGATCGACGGCGATCCGCAGCTCCCCGACGTCGGACTCAGTCCACGTCAGCGCGAGGTACTCGCCCTCTACGCGTCGGGCGAGAAGGCCGGACGCGTCGCCCGCCTGGCCGGACTGTCCGAGCAGACCGTCAACGACTATCTGGTTCGGATCCGCAACAAATACGCCGAGGCGGGGCGTCCGGCACCGACGAAAACCGATCTGTACAAGCGAGCGGTCGAGGACGGCTGGCTCCCGATGCCCGAGCTACCTCCGCAGGATTGACTCGACGACGGCGGCCCTGCTGTGGTTCATCCCACAGTCTCGGCACGAGGGAAACGCATGGTTGACGGTTCAATGCCCCTAATAGTCAGGGCAGAAAACCTGCGCATTACCTGTGAGAATCGTTCTCATTGGTTTAGTTGGTCTCAACCCACTTCGGCGCCCGGGAGATCTGATGTCCGCTCTGCTCGACCCCATGCCCTCCGAGAGCGGCTCATCGCTCCCGGCACCGCTTCGCTCACGTGGCCCCATCAGCCTGGTTCCGCCCCCCATGCAGATACACCCCGTTCCCGCCGCCGCGAGCCCGTTCCCGCCCCGACCGGATCTGACCGACCGCGAGATCGAGGTCCTGCTCTGCTGGATTCGACACGATTCGAAGACCGAAGTGGCGAAAGCACTGTTTCTCTCACTCGGCACCGTCAACACCCACCTCACCCGCATTCGGGCCAAGTACACCTCTGTCGGGCGCCCGGCACCGACCAAGGCAGGCCTGGTGGCACGGGCCCTCCAAGACGGACTGGTGGATATCTCGGAGCTGTGAGACCGCCGGTCAGACGCTGACGGCGGTCTCCACGCCTTCCTTCTCGAGACGCTTGTTCCGTCGGATGCTGCTCAGCAGAGCGGCTCCGATGAACAGGATTCCCACGAAACCGGTGATCAGCTCGTTGATGTGCACACCGATCGAGACCAGCAGGATGATGGACAACGCACCGATCGCCCAGTGCGCACCGTGCTCGAGGTACACGTAGTCGGACAACGTTCCCTTGCGAACCAGGAAGACCGTGATCGAGCGGACGAACATCGCGCCGATGAAGCCGAGGCCGAGCGCGATGATGATGGGGTCCGCGGTGATGGCGAAGGCACCGATGACACCGTCGAACGAGAAGGACGCGTCGAGAACCTCGAGGTAGAGGAACAGGAAGAACCCGGCCTTACCGGTCGCCTTCGCCAATTCGCTCGGACCGTTCGAGGACTCCTCGCCCTCTTCTTCGACGTGGAAGAGCTCACCGAGTCCGTTGACCGCGATGTACGTGATCATGCCGAGCACACCGGAGACCATGACGGTGGAGATCTTGTCGTCGTCGGCGAGGAATTCGGCGCTCAGTACCAGCAGCAGGCCTGCGACGACCACGGACAGCTGATCGAGGCGGCCGATGCGAGCGAGGGGCTTCTCGAGCCAGCTCAGCCAGGTGATGTCGCGGTCCTCGAAGATGAAGCCGAGGAAGAGCATGAGCAGGAACATGCCGCCGAATGCAGCGATCTGCGGATGCGCGTCGGTGAGGAGTGTTTCGTAGCTGGGAGAACCGTCCGGGAAGGTCGCGGCGCCGTCTGCCGGCGGGTTCAGCGCCAGATCGATGGCGGCGACCGGACCGAGGCCCGACGCAGCCCAGACGATGACCAGCGGGAACAGCAGCCGCATACCGAACACAGCGATGATGATGCCGATGGTGAGGAAGATCTTCTGCCAGAACTCGCTCATGCGTCGCAGCACGGTGGCATTGATGACGGCATTGTCGAAGGACAGCGACACCTCGAGCACACCGAGGATGAGAACGAGGATCATCGCCTCGATCCCGCCGTACAGGAATGCCACGATGACGGACACGATGGTGACCGCGATCGACCATCCGAAGATCTTCACAACCACAGTCGTGGCCCTTCTCGAGACTAAAGACGGAAAAACCCCCGCCCATCATGAATGACGAGGCGGGGGTACTCCCAATCTTGAGAGGGTCTTTACTACACGTTTACTCCGAAATCGCGTGCGATTCCTGCGAGTCCGGACGCGTAGCCCTGACCGACTGCGCGGAACTTCCACTCCGCGCCGTTGCGGTACAGCTCACCGAAGACCATCGCGGTCTCGGTGGAGGCATCCTCGCTGAGGTCGTAGCGAGCGAGCTCGGAGTTGTCGGCCTGGTTGATGACGCGGATGAACGCGTTGCGCACCTGACCGAACGACTGCGAGCGTGCGTCCGCATCGTAGATCGATACGGGGAAAGTGATGGTCTCGATCTCCGGCGGCACAGCGGCGAGATCGACCTTGATCTGCTCGTCGTCTCCGTCGCCCTCACCCGTGGTGTTGTCGCCGGTGTGCTCGATGGAGCCGTCGGGAGACTTCAGGTTGTTGAAGAACACGAAGTGCCCGTCGCTCAGGGCCTTCTTCGTCGAGTTCAGAGCGATGGCGCTGGCGTCGAGATCGAAGTCGGTGCCGGTCGTCGTGCGGATGTCCCATCCGAGACCGACCACAACCGCGGTCAGGTTCGGAGCTGCCTTGGTGAGCGAGACATTGCCACCCTTGCTGAGGCTGACGCCCATGGAGAGGTCCTTTCGCAATTGGTTTCCCGTTACGGGTTCAACCGTAGTGGGAATGTCCGGTTCTTGGACGTACTCCGCCAACGAGTACGACATCGCCAGGGTTCCCGTCAGTACTATCGAACAGGTGACAAGTCGCTGGCCTGGGGTGTTCCGCCGGGGTGCCGAAGCGGACGCCGCCGCGCGTCGTTCCCAGGACAACGCTGTCGCCGCGTTTCTCGACATGGACAAGCGTCAGTCCATCGCCTCGGCGGGCGTCGAGGCCTCCACCGCACTGCGCCCCCAGGATCGACTCGCCGGCCGATGGACCGACACCGAGAAGCAGTGTTTCGACGCCGGAGCCGCCTACCTCGCTGCCGTCGAGCAGTTCGACGGAATCACCACCCCGGCCGCCAGATCGGCCTTCGACCGAGCGACCGCGCTTCTGCACGATGCCAGCACTGCCGTGGACCGGTTCTACGACGCTCATCGAGGCACCCTCGAGCAGGCCTCCGCTCAGTTCGCCGCCACCCCGCGCCTGGTCCAGGACGCCTTGGCCGAGGCCGACGCAGCCCGATCCACCGTCGACGAACAGTTTGCCGGCTACCCATCACTCCGGCAGGCGTGGCGCGAACTCGATTCGGCAACAACGCAATTGCAGGCCGACCAGCGTGACCCCCTGCGTGCCCGAGAGCATGCCGCCCTGGTCCGTGACCGGGCCGCCGCGCTGCGGGCTGCCGTGGACTCGGCCCCGGGACGCCTTCAGGAGGCCAAGACGGCACTGGCCTCGGTGCGCACCCGAATCGAAGCCGTGCGAACGAGATCCGAGGGCATTGCCCCGGCATTCTCGAGTCTGCTTCGGGAGTTCAACGCCAAGAGCTCGGCAGACCTGTCTCGAAACGAACGGTCGAGTGCGCGTCACATCGAGCAGGCCGACGAGGATCTGAGCGCGGCGCGTTCGGCACTCGGTGCGGGCAATCCCGAACACGCACTGGATCTGGTGACCCAGGCGCGCCAACACCTGAGCGATGCCGAACAACTGGTCGACGCGGTCACCGACCGAGTTCGGCTACTGCGCGCGGTCAAGGCCGATCCGAAAGAGACCGAGAACAAAGTGCGGTTCAAACTTCGTGACGCTCAACAACTCGCGATCAATCGCGGTCTGGTTGCCGAATGGGGCTCGGTGTTGGATGCTCAGCTCGCCCGGATCGACAGGGCGAGCACGGCGCTGACGGGTACCCATCCCGACTACTGGTCATATCTGCAGGATCTGGATACCATTTCGGACTTCATCGCAGGCGTGATCGACCGCATGCGTACCTCGCACTGATCACATTCACACGAAGGACAGTGGTGCAACACTTTCGCCATCTCGACGCAGACACCCGTGACCGAGTGTTCTTCCTGCAGCCGGAAGACATCGAGACGAGCGACGGAAACGACCTCGTGGCAACGGCTCTCGGCGCAACGCTGTACATCCCGGCGACGCGTCCCGACCTGACCGCGACGGTGAACAAACGCACCGACGAGGGGGTGCGGTCCATCGTCATCGATCTCGAAGACGCTGTGGCGGACCATAATCTGGAAGAAGCGCTGGCCAACACCGTGCGAACTCTCAACGAACTCTCGGGTTCGAGATCGCTCGTGTTCGTTCGGGCTCGTACCGCCGCGCACATCCGCAGCATCTGCGCCGGCCTCGACCACGGTGCCGCCGGGCTCGCGGGATTCGTCGTACCGAAGTTCACGGCAGCACGCGGAGCCGAGTCCCTCGACGAGATCGTCGCCGCCTCGAAGGCACACGGCACCCGTCTGTTCGCCATGCCCGTCCTCGAATCCACGGAAGTGGTGCACCGGGAGACGCGCGACGCGGAACTCGTTGCCATTCGCGAACTACTCGGCCGCTACCGCGACATCGTGCTGGCGGTGCGCATCGGCGCGACCGACATGTGCGGCACCTTCGGCATCCGCCGCGACCGCGACCTGACGATCTACGACGTCCGCGTCGTCGCCGACGTCATCAGCGCGATCGTCAATCACCTGGGCCGGTACGACGGATCGGGATTCGTCATCACCGGACCGGTGTGGGAGTACTTCGCAGACCACGAACGCATGTTCCGTCCCCTGCTGCGTCAGACGCCGTTCGTCGATCAAGAGGCCGTACGCTTCCGCCAGCAATTGGTCAGCAGCGACCTCGACGCCCTCCTGCGCGAGGTGGCACTCGACCGTGCGAACGGCATTCAGGGCAAGACCGTCATCCACCCCTCGCACGTGCCTGCGGTGCACGCACTGTCCGCAGTGACGCACGAGGAGTACCACGACGCACTCGACATTCTCTCGTCCGACCAGGGCGGCGTCCAGGCATCCGGCTACCGCAACAAGATGAACGAACTGGGCCCGCACCGCAATTGGGCGAAGCAGACGATGGTGCGCGCCAAGGCGTTCGGCGTCACCAACGAGGGGATCACGTTCGTGGATCTACTGACCGCACTGGCACAGCGATGAACGCGAATCCGGCCGACGGCATCGTGCTCACCGACACCGGCTCGTCGTCGTCCTGGACGGCAACACAATTGGTGCGTCCCGGTCTGCGTCGCAACCCCCGCCGCGCCCACCTGCTGGTCTCGACAGTGCTCGGCAAACACATACCCGTCGACCCGGACGTCGTGATCGCCGCCGGCAACGAACTGGCCGCTCTGGTGCGCACCGCGGTGAACGGTTCCGATGTCGACGTTCTCGGATTCGCAGAAACGGCAACGGGATTGGGCCATACGGTTGCGACGGCTCTGGGTGCACACTGCTACCTGCACTCGACGCGTCGCCCCGTTCCCGGCATGACCGTGCACGGCGAGTTCGAGGAGGGTCACTCGCACGCCACCGACCACCTGCTGATGCCCACCTCGGCCGACCTTCTCGCCGGCGACCTGCCGTTGATACTCGTCGACGACGAGATCTCGACCGGAGCGACCGCGTTGGATGCGTTGCGACAGATTCACGCGTCGGCCGAGCGCGCGCACTACGTCATCGCATCCCTGGTGGACATGCGCACCGCCGAGCATCTCGCTGCTGCCGCTGCGGTGGCAACGGAACTCGGCGTTCGAATCGACAACGTGAGCCTGGCGCAGGGATCGGTCGAGCTGGAGCAGGGTCTGGTGGAGACGGTGCTGGACCTACCCGATCCGGTGTTCAATCCCACTGCTGCACAGCCCGGTTCGGTTCGTCGAGTCGACGCCCACTGGCCGGCGACCCTGCCCGACGGCGGCCGCCACGGATTCCTCCGATCCGACGCGGCAGGTTTCGACTCCGCGATCGACGATCTGTCGGCCACGGTCGCTGCAGCGCTCCCCGAATCGGCACCGGTGGTCGTCATCGGCCACGAGGAGCTGATGTATCTGCCGCTTCGACTCGCGGCGGCACTGCAGAAGCGGGGACACCGTGCCCTGTTCCAGACCACCACCCGGTCACCGGCATACGTTCTCGACGTGCCCGACTACCCCCTGCGCCGCGGCTTCGAATTCGCCGCGCCCGAGGACGAATCGGGACTGCGCTACCTCTACAACGCGTCCGGGCCGCACGAGGCGACACTGGTGCTCGTCGCCGACGCCCCCGCCGACACCGACGCCCTCGCGGCAGCCGCCGAGACTCTCGCCGCGTCGGGCACAGACGTACTCCTCGTGGTCGTGACCGGAGCCGACCCGGTGGCACTCGAAGTCTCGCGGCGGGCACAACCACTCCGCGGACCCGAGTTCGGCTCCTACGCAGCGGACGAAGTCACCTGGCTGCTCAAGGACCTCTCGTCGGTCTCGCTCGAAGCAGCAATCGAAGAGCGGGAGAAGCGCATTCAGGCCGGCGACGCCCACTACGCCGAATCGCTCCCGGTCGAGTACCAACCGGATCTCGCCTACCGCGAACTGTTCGAGAAAGTGCTGCAGGACAGTGCATCGCGGCTGGCGGTCGCGGTCGGAACCGTCACCGAGGTCGTGCTGGCCGAGCGCGGCCACGACATCGCACTCGCCTCGCTGGCCCGCGCGGGCACCCCCGTCGGAATCCTGATGCGCCGCTGGGCCTTCGCAGCCCACGGCATCGAAATTCCGCACTACGCCGTCTCGATCGTGCGCGATCGAGGTATCGACGCCGTCGCACTGCGCTACCTTGCCGAGCACCACGACTCACGCTCGGTGGTGTTCGTCGACGGCTGGACCGGCAAGGGTGCGATCGCCCGCGAACTCACCGCCGCACTCCGCGACTTCCCCGGAGCCGAGTTCGACGACGACCTCGCCGTGCTCGCCGATCCGGGCAACTGTGCGCGCACGTACGGCACCCGTGACGACTTCCTGATCGCGTCGGCCTGCCTCAATTCGACTGTGTCGGGTCTGGTTTCACGTACCGTGCTCAACGACGAACTGATTCGCCCCGGTGACTTCCACGGCGCGAAGTACTACGCCGATCTCGCGCCCGACGACGTCTCGCGTCACCTGCTCGACACCGTCGCTGCACGTTTCGATGACGTCCGGGAGGAGGTCGCCGCCTCGGTGACCGCCGTGCTCGCCTCCGACCGAACCCCCACCTGGACGGGATGGGCATCGGTGGAGAAGGTCCGCGAGGAGTACGGCATCTCGCACGTCAATTTCGTCAAACCCGGCGTCGGTGAGACCACTCGGGTGCTGCTGCGCCGTGTCCCGTGGCGGGTGCTGGTGCGGGACGCCGATGCGCCCGAGCACGAACACATTCGGATGCTCGCCGCGGCCAGGGGAGTACCGGTGGACGTGGTTCCCGACCTCGCCTACTCCTGCATGGGGCTGATCAAGAACGTCTCGAACGCGGACGCGTCGTGAGCTCTCTCGTCGCGGTGGATCTCGACCGTACGATGATCTTCTCCGAGGGCGCACTCGGTGTCCCCCTGGACGATTCGTGCGAGTGCGTGGAGATGTACGAGGGAAAGCCACTGTCCTACATGAGCTCTCGCTCGGTTGCACTCCTTCGAGAGTTGAGCGAGACCGTGATCGTGGTGCCGACCACCACGCGAACCATCGAACAGTTTCGACGGATCGCGCTGCCCGGCGCACCCTGGCGATACGCCATCACCAGCAACGGCGGCAACATCCTCGTCGACGGTGAGCCGGACATGCATTGGCGCAACGGGTTCGCGTTGGATCTGGCGGGCATCGGTGCAGAGTTGAGATCGCGGGTCTCCGAGGACTGGGTCCTCAAGTACCGCGAGGCCGACGGCCTGTTCTGCTACCTGGTGGTGAACACGGCCGCTGTGTCCGAGGGCTTCGTCGCGGAGTGGTCGCAGTGGTGCGCCGCTCGGGACTGGAACGTCTCGCAACAGGGGCGCAAGATCTACACGATGCCCAACGCGGTGTGCAAGAGCTCTGCGGTGGCCGAGGTTCGGGCCAGGCTGATTCAGGACGGCACCCTCGACGCCGATGCCCGAGTCTTCGCCGCCGGTGACGGGGCGCTCGACGCCGAGATGCTCATCGCGGCCGACGCCGCGATCCGTCCGCGGCACGGTGAACTGGAGCTGCTCGGCTTCACCCGGCCCGGGTTGACCGTCACCGACTCCTCCGGCGTCCGGGCCACCGAGGAAATCCTCGAGTGGCTGCGGAACCGAACCGCCGTGCGCCGCGTCTAACTGTTCGTCGGGGAGACAGACGCGGGGCAAGGGGTGGGTATGACGGATCCGTACGAGGAACTCGCAGCGACGATCGACAAGATCGTCACCAGTACGTTCGTGACGCCGGTGGGTCCCGAATTTCTCGACTCCGTTCTGGACGCGGCATTCGAGAAGGCGAACGTGGCCCTCGACTACCGCGGCGAGTTCGAGCCGACCGAAGTGGTCATCACCGAGGCGTTCGAGGTGATGCCGCACGAGCAGATCGTGACCATGGTCGAATCGCTGGGAACCGCCACCATCGTGAACTCGTCCAAGAACTGGAACGACTTGTCCGCTGCCGCAACCACCGGATCCGACGGCTTCCGTTCCGGCATCGAGGCGGCCATGACGTCGGGCTGGTCGGGACCGACAGCCGACGCCGTCCGCGGCGGTGTGGGCAACTACGTCTCGTCCGCGACCGCGCTGTCCACCTCGATGAGCTTGATCAGCAACAAATTGCTCGAGGCTCACTCCGGCTTCACGCAGACACAGTCGCGGATGCCACCGGTGGTTGCGCCCGGAAGCAGCATGATCGATGCCCTTCTGCCCATTCCCTTCGCCGCGAAGGACGCAGTGTCGGCCCGAGAGGAGCAGCAGGAAGAAGCACGCCGAATCATGCGCTCGGTCTACGTACCAGGGGTATTGCAGTCCGATTCCCAGGTCCCCGTGCTACCGGCAGCGCACGACCCGGTCGCTGACGGTGGCGGTTCCAGTGGAGGCTGGGGACTCGGCACCTCCGCCGGGGGCGGAGGTATCGGCTCGACCTCCGGCACCACCGGCGCGGACGGAGGAGATTCGGCGGCCCGGACGGCTGCAACACAGGCGCAGGCCGGCTCCGCCGAGGCTGCCGAAGCGGGTCGGAGCGGTACTGCTGCGTCGGAGCAGCCCGGGTCGAGCGGTTCGGGTTCCCTGCCTCCGGCCGACAACTCCGGTGAAACACGTGCCGCAGCGGCTACCGGGCCGGGTGCTTCCGGCGGTGGTACGGGTTCCGGGGTCGGCGCGGGTCCCGGCGGCGGCTACGGCGGAACAGGAACGGGCGGCAGCGGCTTCGCCGGATCCAATGGTTCGGGCTACGGCGGCGGTGCGGGATACGGAGTCGGATCCGGAGGCAGTTCCGGTGCCGGATCGGGTTACGGCGGATCGGTTCTCGGCCCTCCGATCGGTGGCGGGGCGGGCGGCGGGGCAGGCGGTACCGGTGGTCCCGGCAGCGCAGCTGCGGCGGCCGGGCGCGCGGGAGCGCACGGCATGCCGGGAATGGGTGCCATGGGCGGTGCGCGCGGTGCCGGCGACAACGACGGCGAACACGCAACTCCCGGTTACCTCGTCGACGTGAGCAACGGCAGCGAATTGATCGGCGATCTGCCTCTGGTTGCACCTCCGGTACTCGGCGGCTGACGATGACGAGCTGGACCATGCCCGGTATCGACTTCATGCTGCTGTGCAGTCGATTCGGACGCGACCGACTGCCGTATCCCCTGGTGGTCACCATCGACGTCGAGACCGTGGACGAACTCCGACAACTGCGGCGGGAGGCGTCGGCGAGGATCGACGCGATGATGGACGAGAAGCTCGGCGCAGCTGTTCGGACCATCGTCGACCCGATCGTTCGTATCGAATGTCGAGGCGAGACAACCGATTCCCACTACGGAATCGTCCGCAGCCACGCAGCGATTCGTCACGACACGGCCGCGGTACTCATCCAGGAGCCGGGGCCCGACGCCTCCTCCGGCGGTGCCGTCACCATCGAACTGACCGACCCGGCCCATGCCCCCGCCGTAGCTCTCGGATCCGTACCCACTGTTGCTGCCGGCCACCGACCGGCCGAGCGACTCGAACGCGCTACTGCTGCAGCGACTTCGGGCGGGTCGCATCTGTCCACCGCGACCCGGGGTGCGACGGCGGACGAGCAGTTCCGGTCGTTCTTCGACCGCCCACGGTCTGCAGTCGGCGAGATCATCGTCGCGCGTGGCAAGACCTACGACAACCGCCGCGACACCGATGCCGTCTCGTTCTTCTGGATGGACTTCGAGCAGGACGGCCGGTACATCGTGCACTCCGCACAGACGATCGACATTGCGCCTGCCGATACCGCCGGCCTGGCGTCGGAAATCGAGCGACATGTGGCGGCTGCTCTGAGGCGGTGAACACGGCCGGCCCTTGACACCCTATCGATAAGCGATAGGTTATCGATATTCGTTGTTATCGATTATCGATATGGAGGCGGCGGGATGGCATACGGACTGAGCTCGATGCGGACGAACAAATGGTCGATGGTGTTCTATGCGGCACTGGCCGTGGGCTGGTCCGGCTGGAAAATGTGGAAATACCACTCCTCGGACTACGTCGTCGCCACGGTCGAACCCGAATCGAACACACCGCCCGTCGAGTTGTTCGGGGGCCAGTTGCAACCGGGAAACTCGGTCGAGCTCAGTGTTCCGAAGGCCGAGATCACGCGGCTGCTGAGCTTCATCGACGTGATGCGCTACGGCGCAACCGTCGTCGGTCTGGTCATCATCCTGGTGGGTCTGCTGTTCTTCTACCGCTTCTGCAACCGCGTGATCGCGGGGAATCCCTTCACCAACGCCGCGCGCACCGACGTCGTGCTGATCGGTGTGTGCATTCTCGCGTACCCCATCATCACTGGGTTCATGAACATGCTCGGCACCAACAGCGTCGTCGGTGCGCTCGAGCTGAGCACGACCATCGACACTGCGCGGCCTGTCACCGGTCTCTGGATCGCAATCGCCGTGTCGACCTTCCTGCAGTTCGTCTACGCCGCCATCACCCAAGGCACCAAGCTCGCGCGCGATGCCGATGGTTTGGTCTGATGGCGGAGGAATTCGTCGACCACCTCGTCGTCTGCCATCTGGGCGAGATTCTCGACGCCCGCGGCATGACGCTCGCCGAGCTCTCGCGTCTCGCCGGGGTCAGCGTCGTCAATCTGTCGGTGCTCAAGAACGACCGCGCCAAGGCCATCCGATTCTCGACACTCACCGCCGTCTGTCGCGTCCTCGGCTGCACACCGGGCGACCTGTTCACGCTCCGCCGGATCTGACCGCCACCGAATCGCAGCCACACCAGTCGGACAAATCGAACAAGTACATTGGATGACGGTAACCAGCACTTCGAGAGAGAGTCCACCACATTGTCTGCTCCGGCCGGTCAACCGTTGTCCAAGGGTCAGAACGGCCCCCTCACCGTCGGTGACGTCGTCGTCTCCATCGCATTGGCCGTACCTGCGGACCTGTCTGCGCTGCTGGTCACCGACGCCGGAAAAGTACGCACCGACGCCGATTTCGTGTTCTTCAACCAGCCCACCGGCCCCGGCGTGCGCCTCGAGCCCGGCCAGGGCGGCCCGGCC
This sequence comes from Rhodococcus sp. 15-2388-1-1a, assembly GCF_002259145.1. Taxonomy (NCBI): domain Bacteria; kingdom Bacillati; phylum Actinomycetota; class Actinomycetes; order Mycobacteriales; family Nocardiaceae; genus Rhodococcus; species Rhodococcus sp. 15-2388-1-1a. Next base: position 212,841 of record NZ_NPFP01000015.1, read on the forward strand.
CGGCTCGCCGTATCGCTCGCTGCAGTTCCCGCCGACATCGAGCAGATCCGCGCCGTCATCACCCTCGACGACGCGTCGAGCAACTTCGGTCGATCCGCCGCTCCCGTCGCGCGAGTGAGCGACGCAGGCGGAAATGTGCTGTACGAGTACACGATCGACGGTTTGAGCTCGGAGTCGATCGTGATCGCGCTGGAGATCTACCGCCGACAGGGAAGCTGGAAGGTGCGAGCCGTCGGGCAGGGTTACGCGGGCGGGTTCGCCGCGCTGGTGACCGACCACGGTGTGTCCGTGGACGACGCTCCTGCTCCTGCCCCGACACCTCCTCCCGCCCCCGCCAGTCCACCGCCACCTGC